>NZ_CAXHOA010000004.1:0-167168 GCF_964018005.1 uncultured Dubosiella sp. | reverse complement strand
GTCTCAACCCTCTTGGGTTGAGTGGATTGAAATATATTTCCCATTTGTAGGGTTTTTTATTAATGCATTGTCTCAACCCTCTTGGGTTGAGTGGATTGAAATCGGTCGTAGCGCGTCCAAGGATGCGCGCCGTGAGTCTCAACCCTCTTGGGTTGAGTGGATTGAAATCTGTTGGGGTAACGCATCCTCAGCAAAACATGGGGCGTCTCAACCCTCTTGGGTTGAGTGGATTGAAATCTGGGTAGTCATGAGGCTATACGATCCAAGCGAGGTCTCAACCCTCTTGGGTTGAGTGGATTGAAATATATCCTTCGCCGAGTTTTCGTCGCCGGCGTTGGTCTCAACCCTCTTGGGTTGAGTGGATTGAAATCATTTGGCCGCACGTGGATTTCCAAGCATTTCGGTCTCAACCCTCTTGGGTTGAGTGGATTGAAATATTTCACCCCATTCCTTTTTCTTTTTGTCGATATGTCTCAACCCTCTTGGGTTGAGTGGATTGAAATATCGGAGAACGAATAAACTTGTTTGAATCTTCTGTCTCAACCCTCTTGGGTTGAGTGGATTGAAATTTTGGTGTACCTGTACTTTTCCAGATAAATACACCCCGTCTCAACCCTCTTGGGTTGAGTGGATTGAAATAAAACGCAAAAGTATGAGCCTTACACGCTGCCATGTCTCAACCCTCTTGGGTTGAGTGGATTGAAATGGAGCACGACGACGGTCATCCCAAGACGCTGGGCGAGTCTCAACCCTCTTGGGTTGAGTGGATTGAAATAGAGTCGATTTGGATTTGGAGTACGAGTCCGGAGGTCTCAACCCTCTTGGGTTGAGTGGATTAATGATAATGAATCAGATAGTTTTTGAAGAAAGGGTAATTGAATCCATACGGCAGATATTCTTTTTTCTTTTGGGAAGAATAAAATTTTGCAAAGAACTATATAGTTGTTAATTATTCTTTAATGAGCGGAAGGAAATGGTATCTTTCTGCTTTTTGCTTCAAATAAATTTACTACAGCGCTCTTATGGCGTTTTATTCCAAGTCAAAATATAAATTTCCAAAAATGATAGCGCATTCATAACTTTTGGGGCTATAATTATATTATATAGAATTATAATGTTGAAAAAATGCAAACAAAGAAGGTGGGAATATGGATTGGATTGGACATACAAATGAAGATGGAGATCAACAAAAATTGATTGATCATCTAAATAATGTTTCTAAATTGGCGGGAGAGTTTAGCGCAAAATTTGGAATGAGGAATATCGGAGAAATCAATGGAAATTTCCATGATGTGGGGAAATACTCTCCTGAATTTCAGGAACGTGTGCGTGGTGGAACGAATCGTGTGGATCATTCTACAGCAGGAGCTCAGTTGACAAAGGCGTTATATGATTTTGGAAATATAACAGATTTATTGATTTCCTTGCCGATTATGTCTCATCATAGCGGGTTGTGTGATTTAGGGAGTAGCGGCGACACACCAGATTCACCGACATTTAGAGCGAGAATGAAGAGAAAAAATCTTTCGAATTATGGTGCATATCAAAGTGAAGTGAAAAAAATTTCTCTGGATACGAATCAAATTAAAGAAGTTTTAGATAAACTGGATCAATCAAGTTCGGAAACAGAACGATACCTTTATATGGCAACTTTGACAAGATTATTATATTCAAGTCTTGTTGATGCGGATTTCCTTGATACAGAAGCATTTATGAGTAGAGGAAAGATAAAACGAAAGAATGGAGATGCGATAGTTGAAATTTATGAAGCTGTGAAAGAGAAGCTTGATAAAAAAGGATGGTTGAAAGAGGCTTCTTTAGCAACTTTGAATGGGCGGAGGAGCCATATATTAAGAACGGCAATGGAGAAGGGAAAAAATACGGATCCGGGTTATTTTAGGTTGACTGTCCCTACGGGAGGAGGAAAAACAATCTCTTCATTGATGTTTGCGTTGGAACATGCAAAAAGGAATCGTATGGATCATATTATTTATGTTGTTCCATACACAACGATTATTGAACAAAATGCAGACGTATTTCGTGAATTTGCCGGAGAACGAAATGTTTTGGAACATCACTCGAATTATGAATTTCAAGAGGATGAATATGGTTTGATGATGAGGCTCGCCTCTGAAAACTGGGATATACCCATAATAGTGACGACAAGTGTACAATTCTTTGAATCTTTTTATTCAAATCGGTCTTCTTCTTGTAGAAAAAATCATAATTTAGTTAATAGTGTTTTCGTGTTTGATGAAGCACAAAAATTTCCAGTAAATTATTTAAGTCCGTGCTTGAATATGATTCATGAGTTGGTTGATTATTTTGGATGTTCGGCTGTTTTTTGTACAGCGACGCAGCCCGCTTTGGATAATTATTTAAATAATTTTAAAGTTGTAGAGGAGATATGTCCATCTGTTCAAAATCAATTCGATTTTTTCCAGAGGACGACTTATGAAAATCTAGGTATATTTTCAAGCGACGCTCTGGTGGATCGTTTAGAGAAAGAACATTGTGCGATGTGTATTGTGAATACAAGGAAAATTGCACAAGATTTGTATAAATCTTTGAAAGACAAGGTGCCGGAAGAAATATTGTTTCATTTATCGACAACAATGCATAAGGCGGATCGAGAAAAAACGCTGGAAATGATCCGGTCGCGTCTGAAAAATGGACAGAAAGTTATATTGATTGCGACAAGTTTGGTAGAGGCAGGTGTAGATCTAGATTTTGATACAGTTTTTCGACAAATGGCTGGTCTGGATTCAATCATTCAAGCCGGAGGTCGTTCAAATCGAGAAGGAAAACGGAACAAAGAGGATTCTAAGACTTATATATTTGAATTGGAAGGGGCTAAGAGTGCTTCAAGTCAAAAAATGGAAATTGAAATAACAAAATCTTTATTTAAAAAGGGGATAGATTGCAATGATCCAGATGCAGCAACAGTTTATTTCCATGAATTATATGATTTGAAGAGATCGCTGGATTGTAAGGATATTTTGAAAAAAGAGGAAAATTATCAGCTAAAAACGATTGGTAAAGAATTTAAATTGATTGAGGAGGATTCTTCCTTAATTGTGATTCCAAATGAAGAAAATAAGGATGCAATCGCTAGAATGCAATCTAAATATGGAACAAAGGATGATTTAAAAATGATTCAAAGGTATTCGGTTTCTATGCCGCATCAGAGAATCAAACAGTTTTACAATTTAGGGAAAATTAAACCGATGGAGGCCATTACGAATTTATTTATCTTAATGGATCAAGAAGCTTATGACGAAAATATAGGCCTGCTTTTAGAGAATGACGAAGGAGGGAATGCGATATTTTGGTAAAAGGCGCAGCAAACAAAAGTTGCCACGCCTTACCTTTACGCCATAAAATCTTTTATAATTTCAATCCACTTCTTTTCAGAAGACGTCATAACAATAGCATATTTTTTTTTAAAATCAAATAAAGAGAGAAAACAGGTTGATTTTCATATCCATAAAAAATATTATAGAAGTATAGAAAGGAGAGGGAAAGAGTATGGGATATAAAATTCGAGTATTTGGAGATAGAGCGTTATTTTCAAGACCGGAGCTTAAAGTGGAAAGATATTCTTATGACATTCCCACCCCATCCTCGTTAGTGGGGATCGCTGAAAGTATTTACTGGCATCCAGGTTTGAAATATGTGATTGACCGTGTGAAAGTGATCAATCCAATCGAACGGATTTCTGTTAAGCGAAATGAATTGAAAAGTAAAGTTTCAGCGGATAAAGTTCGTAAGGTTTTGGAAGGGAAAAAAGAGCTCCTTTATCTTGATCGCAATCAGGATATCGCCATGAGAAACTCCTCGATTTTAACAAATGTGGAATACATTATTGAATATCATTTTGAACTGATTCCAGAAAAGATGAATGAGACGGATTCAGAAGCTAAATTTGCCTCGATTATTAATCGACGAATTGAAAAAGGTCAATGTTATAAACAACCATATTTTGGATGTCGAGAATTTCCTGCTTATTTTGAGAGAGCGACTGGAAAAGAAGTGTCCTGCTATGAGGGTGAGGGAACGAGAGAGTTTGGATTAATGTTATATGGAATGGATTATTCTGATCCACAGCATTACACGCCAATGTTCTTTAACGCGGTGATGGAGAACGGGGTTGTTGAAATGGGGAATGTCGAGGTGTTTCGATGATTATCAAAAGTTTAGTTGATTTGTATGATGAGATGGCCAAAAAAGGTACGGTTCCGAAAGAAAACTGGGCATATTGGGAGGTTAGTGGAGTTTTGGATCTTGATGAAGAAGGCAATTTGCTTAGTTTGATTCCAGTGGCTGAATCAGATAAAGGAAAACTGATAAAGAAATCCATGTTAGTTCCTCAGGCATTTTTAAAAAGAACAAGCGGCATCTTACCAAATTTTCTTTGTGATAACTTATCTTATTTTTTAGGAATAGAATATAAAAAGGATAGTTTAAAAGCGACTGTTAAGAAATTTGAGGCGGCCAGGAAGCTTCATCATCAAGTTTTAGATGGCGTACCTTCTAAGATAGCTCAGGCTATTTTGAAGTATTTTGATACTTTTCAAACTGATATAGATCATCCGAGTAATTTGATTACGGCGCATTTAAAAATATTAGCAACTGGTAATTTAGTTTTTAGGTTAGATGGAGAATATGCGCAAGATGATGTTTTGGTTCAAAATGCTTGGAAAAGCTATATGAATCAAACGCTGGAGGGCGAAACAAGAAGGTGTATTATTACTGGAAAAGAAGATTATATTCCTGAAATTCATTTAGGTATTAAATTGCCTGGTGCCAAACCAAGAGCAGCATTGATTTCTTTTAATGATGAGTCTTATACTTCATATGGGCTTGACAGGAATGGCAACTCGGCAGTTGGAGAGGAAGCGGCTTTTAAATATGTCACAACTTTAAATTATTTGTTGTCAAACAGAGAATCGCATACAGGGATTGGAGACGTTCAATTCATTTATTGGGCAAAAAGCGCAGATAAGCAATATCAGGATATATTTGGATCGTTTTTAACTAAAAGTGAAAAGAGCGATGAGATCATTCATAATGTTTTTAAAAGGTTGAGCCGCGGTCAGATGATCGACGCCAATATTAACGCGAATGAACCTTTCTTTATTTTGGGATTAACGCCAAATGCCGCGCGTATTTCCGCTCGCTTTTTTCTAGAGAACAGCTTTGGATCTATTTTAAGCAATCTTCAAAAGCATAATGAACGGATGAAAATGGCGAAGCCGGCTTATGTTGATTTTGACTTTATTCATTTTTATCGTTTGGTTCAGGAGACGGTGGATAAGAAATCAAAAGATAAGGCACCTAAATCTGCGTTAGTCGGTGACTTGCTCGTGTCGGTACTAAATAACGCTCCTTATCCGGAAACACTTTTTTCTAGCATTATGCAACGAATTCAAGCAGAAAGAGGAAATGTGAGCTGGGAAAGAGCATCTATAATTAAAGCATTTCTTTTAAAGAACAGGAACTATAAAGTGGAGAATTTAACGGAGACGTTAAATGAAAAATCATCAAGTGTACCATATAATTTAGGTCGGTTATTTGGTGCTTTGGAAAAACTACAACAAGATTCCACAGAAGGAGAATTGAATACGACAATCAAGGAACAATATTTTAATTCTGCCGCCGCATCACCAGCTCAGGTTTTTCCTAATTTAATCGTGTCTTCCAGTAATCATCTGCGCAAGTTACGATCTAAAAATTTTGGTGCCTATGTTAATGCGGATAAGCTTATTGGCAATATTATTAGTTCCTTAAATGATGAATTCTTTCCTAGAACGATGAATCCAGATGAACAAGGGGAATTTGTGATTGGTTATTACCAGCAACGACAAAAATTCTTTGAAAAAAAGAATGGAAATGAAGAAGCCGCTGAGATTCCAGAAGTTTTCTTAAATGAACATTCATTAAACGAGTCATATAATTTGGGGCGGTTATTTAGCGTTTTGGAAAAATTACAGCAGGATTCTGAAGATGATTTTTTAGACTCAACAGTGGTGGAACGATCCTCATCCCCAAAAAAATCAAATCGGCTAGTGGGGACAACAATCAAAGACCAGTTTTTCAAATCAGCATCTGTTTCGCCATCGCGGGTTTTCCCGAATTTGTTGATGTTGTCCAGTAATCATTTGCGTAAATTGCGCATTAAAAATACAGGATTATACATTGTGGATGATAAACGCATTGGAGAAATCATCAATCTATTAAATGGAACTTTTCCACAAATGATGAATTTTGAACAACAAGGAAGCTTTGTGATTGGTTATTATCAGCAGAGGCGCAAACTATTTGCAAAGAAAGCTGAAAATGAAGACAAAGCTTCACTGCTGGCACGATTGAATGAAAGCGCAATAAGCAAACCATATGTTTTAGGACGCCTGTTCAGTATTTTAGAGGTGGTGCAGCAAGACTCTGCGGACGAAGAACTGAATACGACAATTAAAGATCGGTATTTTAGTGCTGCCGCTATGTCTCCTGGAAAAGTTTATTCACAATTACTCATGCTGTCAAAATATCATTTAAGAAAGTTGAATCGTAAGAATTATGGTGCGTCCATTTATTGGTCAGAACTTATTGAACAGTTGACTAAAAGGTTAGCTGGATTTTATCCAAAAATCATGAATACAACAGAGCAAGGTGAGTTCATGATTGGTTATTATCAGCAAAGACAAAAAATCTTTGAAAAGAAAAAAGATTCAGAAATAGAAGGAGGAACTGAAGAATGAGTGAAGTAATCAAGAATCGGTATGATTTTGTGGTTTTGTTTGATTGTGAAAATGGAAATCCAAACGGAGATCCGGATGCGGGAAACCTCCCACGAATTGATCCGGAGACCCAGTTGGGATATGTGACCGATGTATGTTTGAAAAGAAAGATTCGAAACTACGTGGCAATGACTCGTGAGAATGTGGAAGGGTACAAGATTTATATCTCTGAGGGAACTCCATTAAACTTGAAGGATGAAGAAGCAATCAATTATGTTGGACTTGAATTAAGCGATGATCCAAAAAGTAAAAATGAAAAGAAGAGAGTAAAAAAAGATGCGGCTGGTGATTTGATGGCTCGAGACTTTATGTGTAAAAATTATTATGATATTCGAACATTTGGCGCTGTCATGACAACTTTTGTAAAAGGTGGAATGAACTGCGGACAGGTGACTGGACCAGTTCAATTTACGTTTGCACAAAGTATTGATCCAATTTTTCCTCAGGAAATTTCGATTACGCGTATGGCTGTCACAACCGAAAAAGATGCTGAGACCAAGAAAAATACAATAGGTAAAAAAACGTTTATTCCTTACGGATTGTATCGTGCAGAAGGTTTTATTTCCGCTAATCTAGCCCAAAAAGTTACTGGTTTTTCCGAAGATGATTTAAATTTATTGTGGGAAGCTATCACAAATATGTTTGAAAATGACCATTCTGCTTCTCGTGGAAAAATGGCGGTAAGAGAATTGATTGTATTCAAACATTCTTCAGAGTTTGGTGACTGCCCTTCTCATAAGCTGTTTGATCAGGTAGAAGTTGTGAAAAAACCAGATGTTGGTACACCGAGAAAATATGATGATTATGAAGTAATTATTCATGAAAACAAGATTCCGCAATCGGTCGAAATCCAAAGAAAAGATGTATGAATAAGTACAATGAAGTTGAATACCTGATGATTTCGGGTATTCAACATTTTGCATTTTGTAGGCGTCAATGGGGATTGATCCATATTGACAAGAAATGGGCGGAGAATTACCATACCACGCTTGGGGAGCAGATCCATGAAAGAGTTCACGATCCTTTTTTGAATGAAAAGAGGAAAGATGTGATTATTGCAAGAGGAATGAAAGTCGTATCGCATGAACTTGGCATAACAGGAGAGTGTGATGTAGTTGAACTGCGTCAAGATAAAGATGGAGTTCCGGTTTTTGGGCATCGGGGGCTCTTCTCTGTTTATCCAATCGAATATAAAAAGGGAAAACCGAAAGTGAGCGACGAAGATGTTTTGCAGCTTGTGGCACAGACGATTTGCTTAGAGGAAATGTTTTGCTTTCCTATTCATTATGGGGCGATTTACTATGCCACTACTAAGAGAAGAGAGGAAATTAAGATAACGGCAGAACTTAAACAAAAAGTAAAAGACTATTTTATAGAGATGCATAGTTATTTTCAAAACCAGCACATTCCTCAAGTAAAGAAAAGTAAAAAATGTCAACAATGCTCATTAAAAGAACTTTGTATACCCGAGGATAACGGGAAATCTGTCTTGGAATATATTCATTTAGCGATGAAAGAGGAGTGATGAATGAGAAAATTAAAAAATACGTTATACATTTTGACTCCGGATTATTATTTAGGGTGCAAATTAGATACAATCATTATGTATGATAAAGAGAGTAAGGAAGTCGGAAGGATTCCCATTCATAATCTTGAAGGCATCGTATCATTTGGATATCGAGGCGTAAGTCCCTCACTGATGAAATTATGTGCTACGATGAATATTTCGATTGTTTTTCTGGATCCCAATGGATCCTATTTATCGAGAATCCAACCACCAATCACCGGAAATGTATATTTAAGAGAACTTCAATATCAGAAAATGTGTTCTATGGTATCATTTGATATTGCGAAGAACTGTGTTTTAGGTAAAATTTATAATTCGCGATGGCTTATTGAACGATATATTCGTGATCATCCAATGCAAATTGATATGGAAAAGATGAAACGAGTATCAAATGATTTATTAATCTGTATGAAGAAAATTTCATCATGTACCGATAAAGATTTTTTGCGAGCAATCGAAGGAGAGGCAGCTAGAAAATATTTTTCAGTGTTTTCTGAAATGATTCTTCAAAAAAATGGTTTTGAATTTAAAGGTCGATCAAGGAGGCCACCACTAGATCGAGTGAACGCTTTGTTATCGTTAGCGTATACTTTAGAAGTGTCAATGATTACTTCTTCCCTAGAATCTGTAGGGTTGGATCCTTATATTGGAGCATTTCATGTGGAACGTTCTGGAAGACCAGCGTTAAGCTTAGATCTTGTAGAGGAATTTAGGCCGCTTGTTTGTGATCGATTTGTGCTAAGTATGATTAACAAACGTGTAATTAATAAAAATGATTTTAAAATCCTTGAAAACGGCGCAGTGCTGTTAACGGAAAATGGCAAGAAAAAATTTTTTTCAGAATGGCAGAAGAAGAAATTAGAAGTTTTTACTCACCCATATTTAAAAGAAAAGATGGAGTGGGGACTCGCACCGTATGTACAAGCGTCGTTGCTGGCAAAATATTTACGAGATGAACTGGATGCTTATCCTGTAATATTATGGAAGTAAGAAGGATAAAATGATGCTAGTACTAGTAGTGTATGACATCAATACAAAATTTAAACATGGAGAAAAAAGACTTTTAAAGATTGGTCAAAAATGTCATTCTTATGGAAGAAGAGTGCAAAATTCGACGTATGAATGTATTGTTGATCAAAGTGAGTATTTAAAATTAAAAAAAGCAATATTAGATATTATTGAAATGGAAGTAGATAGTGTACGCTTCTATAATTTAGGTAAAAATTATCGTACAAAAATTGAAGTCTATGGATTGGATAATGGTATTGATGTCGATGATAATTTAATTTTCTGAAGGTGCGAATATGAAGTGCTCATGCAAAAGCGGAGGGACTCGCACCTAGAAATGTAATGTTAATTTGCTCAAAAAGAATATACGTGAACTATAAAATATTTTTTGTTTATTCTATTGAGGATAAATGAAGCAATGGTGAATTTGCTTCAAACTTTTATGGTCTCATCCCGTTTGGGATGAGTGGATTGAAATTTTTTAGCAACGGGCGGAAACGCCCACTACTTAAGTCTCATCCCGTTTGGGATGAGTGGATTGAAATAACGCGTACGGAAACATAGACAGTTTTGACGATGTCTCATCCCGTTTGGGATGAGTGGATTGAAATGTTGCGGTATATACAGCACAATCATCTTGCATTTGTCTCATCCCGTTTGGGATGAGTGGATTGAAATCTATGACCGTTGCGGTTTTAGAGATTTTACCTTGACGTCTCATCCCGTTTGGGATGAGTGGATTGAAATATTTTCTGCTTGGTACCAAGGCGGGAAAAACCGAGTCTCATCCCGTTTGGGATGAGTGGATTGAAATCATGCATATATAAAAAAAAGAAGCCTTTTCGGCTTGTCTCATCCCGTTTGGGATGAGTGGATTGAAATAATTTATTCGCATTCAGGTCGTCGACGATCTTCAGTCTCATCCCGTTTGGGATGAGTGGATTGAAATTTCCGATACGCCGCCGACCTTCTTTTTTACTTTGCGTCTCATCCCGTTTGGGATGAGTGGATTGAAATATCGCGTTTTCAAATGAATTTGACGCGATCATGAAAGTCTCATCCCGTTTGGGATGAGTGGATTGAAATTTATTAAATGTAACGAGCTTCCTTGCTGTTACTGTCTCATCCCGTTTGGGATGAGTGGATTGAAATTAGAATTGGAATTTGAAATCAGCGAAAAAAGCATAGTCTCATCCCGTTTGGGATGAGTGGATTGAAATTGGAAGCGCACGGCCTAAGCAGTCCTGCGCCAAAAGGTCTCATCCCGTTTGGGATGAGTGGATTGAAATTGTCACGGTGTCTGCCGTATCATCGGTTGTGATGTCTCATCCCGTTTGGGATGAGTGGATTGAAATCTCCTATACAAATTGCTCCATTGATTTACAAATCGTCTCATCCCGTTTGGGATGAGTGGATTGAAATATCCCATTCGATAGATAACTTTCTTTGACTTTTGCCGTCTCATCCCGTTTGGGATGAGTGGATTGAAATTTCGAATTGGTCGATTTCATGGTCGCAGGCGAAGTCTCATCCCGTTTGGGATGAGTGGATTGAAATCCGTCGAAAGGCGGGGGCTTACTTAAAGTCCCACGGTCTCATCCCGTTTGGGATGAGTGGATTGAAATCAATTATATAAAAAATTTTTATCTTAACCCTTATCGTCTCATCCCGTTTGGGATGAGTGGATTGAAATTCTATCTATTTCATCAACCAACAAATCATACCGCGCGTCTCATCCCGTTTGGGATGAGTGGATTGAAATAAGTGGTTGTAGTTCAACGGCGCAAATATCCGCGGTCTCATCCCGTTTGGGATGAGTGGATTGAAATTCTAAAGCGCCCGCGCTCAAACGCCAAAACTCTAGTCTCATCCCGTTTGGGATGAGTGGATTGAAATATCTTTTTACCTCCACAATGTAATCTTCCTCCTTTGGTCTCATCCCGTTTGGGATGAGTGGATTGAAATACGGCAAAGCCGATTACAACCAATGGAACAATCGGTCTCATCCCGTTTGGGATGAGTGGATTGAAATATCGTTAAGTAGTCTAAAAACTCAGTCGCTTTGGTTGTCTCATCCCGTTTGGGATGAGTGGATTGAAATCAGTGTTGATGGAAAATCCGAGATCATGTTTCAGGTCTCATCCCGTTTGGGATGAGTGGATTGAAATTGTCCCCGCCGTCGTCAATCTCACGGCAAACATCCGTCTCATCCCGTTTGGGATGAGTGGATTGAAATAGCGCGGCGGCCACGATATAGATCGTGGATCCGGGTCTCATCCCGTTTGGGATGAGTGGATTGAAATTCATTCATACCAAAAGCAGTCAGTGAAGGACTACGTCTCATCCCGTTTGGGATGAGTGGATTGAAATTACCGTTACTGTGCTATTAGCTAAAAGGTTGAAAGTCTCATCCCGTTTGGGATGAGTGGATTGAAATACCTAGGCAGTGAACTACATCATCATTCTTTAAAATGGTCTCATCCCGTTTGGGATGAGTGGATTGAAATACCATTGGTCGTACGTTTGGGGATTGTTTGACGCGGTCTCATCCCGTTTGGGATGAGTGGATTGAAATTCGTAAACATTTTACCAGAGGAGGGGGAGAAAAAAGTCTCATCCCGTTTGGGATGAGTGGATTGAAATACAAGGCTGACCGCAATTAATCCGTACCCAATAGGTCTCATCCCGTTTGGGATGAGTGGATTGAAATGATGCTTGCATAAGAAAGGGAAAGTGTCGAATGAGTCTCATCCCGTTTGGGATGAGTGGATTGAAATTTTTGTAAGGGCTACGACACTCAATTTGATCGTGTCGTCTCATCCCGTTTGGGATGAGTGGATTGAAATTGAGTCAAAGTTCGATAGAGAGAAGCTCTTGGAAGTCTCATCCCGTTTGGGATGAGTGGATTGAAATCTCTCATGATGAATCATGTATATCCGCTCCGAAAAGTCTCATCCCGTTTGGGATGAGTGGATTGAAATACAATGAAGATGATGAACGTGTTGCTTATCATGTGTCTCATCCCGTTTGGGATGAGTGGATTGAAATTGATCCCGAATATATTGAGTGCGAACGATGAAACCATCGTCTCATCCCGTTTGGGATGAGTGGATTGAAATGATGTGGAGCTTGCATGTCAATCAGCAAATGAAGTCTCATCCCGTTTGGGATGAGTGGATTGAAATACGTTAAAAGAAGCAACAGAGCTTGTGAAGGTCAGTCTCATCCCGTTTGGGATGAGTGGATTGAAATTTTTAAGGATGATGAATTTGATAAATGCGTTATAGTCTCATCCCGTTTGGGATGAGTGGATTGAAATAATGCGCATATAGTCAACCGCATGGCTTCCCGATCGGTCTCATCCCGTTTGGGATGAGTGGATTGAAATAGCCGGGAAAGGTATACGACTTTTTGTCGGACGGTCTCATCCCGTTTGGGATGAGTGGATTGAAATTTTGTATGTTTTTGCGATATAGTCAGAGTACGCGTCTCATCCCGTTTGGGATGAGTGGATTGAAATCCCGACGGCACAAAGATAGGCATTAAATAGAGCGTCGTCTCATCCCGTTTGGGATGAGTGGATTGAAATCATAGAGTTTTAAGTCTCGTTCTGTCCGCCTCACGTCTCATCCCGTTTGGGATGAGTGGATTGAAATTTCATGCCCATCGTCTCATGCAATGCGTTTACCAGTCTCATCCCGTTTGGGATGAGTGGATTGAAATCATAGTATCACCGCCTATATATAGTAAGGCAAAGGTCTCATCCCGTTTGGGATGAGTGGATTGAAATCTATATACTTATTCTATCAGATACAACGATAAAAGTCTCATCCCGTTTGGGATGAGTGGATTGAAATTCATTTTTTCGCCTCCTGAACGGCGACCACGTGGGGTCTCATCCCGTTTGGGATGAGTGGATTGAAATAAAAAATGGTTCCTTTTCAACCTTTTAGCTAAGTCTCATCCCGTTTGGGATGAGTGGATTGAAATTTCGAAAATGGCAGTCTTAATCGCCGCCACGATGGGTCTCATCCCGTTTGGGATGAGTGGATTGAAATTATAAAGACGCTGGAAGGATTGAATAGGGTTTGCATGTCTCATCCCGTTTGGGATGAGTGGATTGAAATCCTGTCGCCGTTTCCGCTTGTATATGACCCGTCGCGGTCTCATCCCGTTTGGGATGAGTGGATTGAAATATCAAAAGTTCGATCGCTTTTTCGTTCGCCGATTGTCTCATCCCGTTTGGGATGAGTGGATTGAAATCCCTTGGTACACTCTTATAGTACACCTAAAAAGGTCTCATCCCGTTTGGGATGAGTGGATTGAAATACAATATCTCAAGCACAGCAAGTAAACTGGTACGTCTCATCCCGTTTGGGATGAGTGGATTGAAATGCTTAACCGCTTCACGGTTCAAGACCTCATTAAAGTCTCATCCCGTTTGGGATGAGTGGATTGAAATATGGCATTGATCGCCAGCGTCCGGAATTGTACCGTCTCATCCCGTTTGGGATGAGTGGATTGAAATATATGACTACAAAATACAAAATACGATTCCCAATTGTCTCATCCCGTTTGGGATGAGTGGATTGAAATGCCCATGCACAGAAGATATTTGGTCGTTTCCATATGTCTCATCCCGTTTGGGATGAGTGGATTGAAATAAACGGGCTATTGTCAATGATGATTACATCGTAAGTCTCATCCCGTTTGGGATGAGTGGATTGAAATTCATACCGCGCGAACCAAAGGACTCTACAAAGTCGTCTCATCCCGTTTGGGATGAGTGGATTGAAATATAATAGCAGTTGCGAAATATATTGATCTTGAACTGTCTCATCCCGTTTGGGATGAGTGGATTGAAATCAATATTTTGCATCGCCTTCAATTCGATTTGACAGTCTCATCCCGTTTGGGATGAGTGGATTGAAATACAAAGAAAGGATATAAAATTGAAATTCGTGACGTCTCATCCCGTTTGGGATGAGTGGATTGAAATTAACACATCCGTATAACTATTTTTCTTTAAAAAGTCTCATCCCGTTTGGGATGAGTGGATTGAAATATCGTATAAAGTACAATCACACGGAGCATATAATGTCTCATCCCGTTTGGGATGAGTGGATTGAAATGATATGGTACAGATGCAAGGCATCAATACACAACAGGTCTCATCCCGTTTGGGATGAGTGGATTGAAATTTCCATATTTACGATGAAGAAGTCCAAGCGTTAGCAGTCTCATCCCGTTTGGGATGAGTGGATTGAAATATTGGATGTGTTTATCCACGTGGGGAAGAGTCGGTCTCATCCCGTTTGGGATGAGTGGATTGAAATCAATAGAAGATCCAAGCGAGAGTATCGAACAACTGTCTCATCCCGTTTGGGATGAGTGGATTGAAATTGAGTATGGTACGGGAACAGTGCAGGTACTGCGTCAGTCTCATCCCGTTTGGGATGAGTGGATTGAAATAGGTACCGGGCAGACCTCAAATACAAGATAATCGGTCTCATCCCGTTTGGGATGAGTGGATTGAAATATGGAGCAGGCGACATCCTTTTTGGCCGGCTTGAGTCTCATCCCGTTTGGAACTTAAGTGAGTCAGAAATGGAACCATTTAAAAAGGAGAATGAAACATATTTATAAATTTTCAGAAAACCTCTTGACTTTGTTACATTCCTTTTCTATGATAAATATACTTGTTGGATTGAAAGAAATAGGAAAAGTACATCCACACAAACGCGAAGAAAAGGAAAAGAGTCGAGGCCGGTTTCATAGAGAGCTGTTGTTTTGGTGAAAGACAGAAAACCCAAGTCGATTCCACTCACCTTGGAGCGGATGAAGCGAAACCAGTAGTTTCATACGGAGCCCCGCCGTTAAAAGGGAAGCAGTTGTTGGACTGTAAAGAGGTCATGGATATGGCAAAGAGAGTGGTACCGCGGGTAGTAAATCAACTCGTCTCTCAAGGTGAAAACCTTGAAGACGGGCTTTTTTTATATCCCGGTCTTTAAGGGAAAGATTAGGAGGAAAAACGAAATGATGGATGCAAACAAGTACAAGCCAGGTTATTTTCCGCCACAGGAAAATGAATATCGCTGGGTGAAAAAGGACCACATTGAACACGCCCCGATGTGGTGTTCCGTCGATTTGCGCGACGGCAACCAGGCCCTCGTCGTTCCAATGGATCTGGAAGAAAAACTCGAATTTTATCAAATGCTGCTGGAAATCGGCTTCAAGGAAATCGAAGTCGGGTTCCCCGCCGCTTCCGAAACCGAATATGAATTTTTACGCACATTGATCGACCACGACCTCATCCCCGACGACGTGACGATCCAGGTGCTCACCCAGTGCCGCGACCACATCATTCGCAAAACGTTCGAAGCCGTCAAAGGCGCGCCCCGCGCGGTGATCCACTTTTACAATTCCACCTCGCTGGCCCAGCGCGAGCAGGTGTTTAAAAAATCAAAAGAGGAAATCAAGCAAATCGCCATCGAAGGCGCCAGACTCGTTAAAAAATTGTCGCAGGAATACGAAGGCAATTTCCTGTTCGAATACTCGCCCGAAAGCTTCACCGGCACCGAAACCGACTACGCACTGGAAGTGTGCAACGCCGTACTCGACGTCATGCAGCCAACCCCGGACCGGCCGATGATCATCAATCTGCCCGTCACCGTCGAAATGTCGCTGCCACACGTCTACGCCAACCAAATCGAATACTGCTCGGACCGCTTAAAATACCGGGACGCCGTCATCCTCTCCACGCATCCGCATAACGACCGGGGAACCGGCGTCGCCGACACCGAGCTCGCCCTGCTCGCCGGCGCCCAGCGCGTCGAATGCTGCCTGTTTGGCAACGGAGAGCGCACCGGCAACGTCGACGCGATCACGCTGGCGATGAACATGTACACCCACGGCGTCGATCCAAAACTCGACTTCTCGAACATGCCATCCATTGTCGAACGCTACGAGCGCCTGACCCGGATGCACGTCTCGCCAAGACAGCCCTACGCCGGCCAGCTCGTGTTCGCCGCCTTCTCCGGCTCCCATCAGGACGCCATCGCCAAAGGCATGAAATGGCGGGAAGACAAAGAGCTGCTCGAATGGAGCGTGCCATACATCCCGCTCGATCCGCACGACGTGTCCAGAACGTACGACAGCGATGTCATCCGCATTAATTCCCAATCCGGAAAAGGCGGCATCGGTTACATCCTCGAAACGTCTTACGGCTACACGCTGCCGCCAAAAATGCGTGAACATTTCGGCTATACCGTCAAAAGCGTCAGCGACCACGCCCACAAGGAACTCAGTCCCGAGGAAGTGCTCGAAATCTTTGAAAAGACGTACGTCAACAAAGACCATCCGGTATATGTCCGTGAAGCGCACTTCAAACAAGGACGCATGACCGAAGCGACCGTGACCGCGCTCATCGGCGGCCGCAAAATCGAACTCGTCGCCGTCGGAAACGGACGTCTGGACGCCGTGTGCAACGCCCTGAAAGAAGGACTTGGCGTTTCCTTTACGCTTCAAAGCTACAACGAGCACTCGCTCGATCAAGGCTCGCACTCCCGCGCCGCCGGCTACGTCGGCATCGCCTGGGAAGACGGCCACTACACATGGGGCGCCGGAACCGACACCGACATCATCCGCGCCAGCATCAAGGCGCTCGTGAGCGCCATCAACAACGGTTTGAAAGAGGAGGAATAGGATTATGCCAATGACAATGACCCAAAAAATACTGGCCGCGCACGCCGGACTGGACGAAGTCAAAGCCGGCCAGCTCATCGAAGTCAAGCTCGACAGCGTGCTTGGCAACGACATCACGACACCCGTCGCCATCCGCGAATTTGACAAAGCCGGATTCGACAAAGTGTACGACAACGAGAAAATCAACATCGTACTCGACCACTTTGTTCCAAACAAAGACATCAAAGCCGCCCAGCAGTCCGCCGCCTGCCGCCAGTTCGCCAACCGCTTCGACATCAAAAATTTCTTCGATGTCGGAAAAATGGGCATCGAACACGCCCTTCTCCCCGAGCAGGGCCTCGTGACCGCCGGCGACTGTATCATCGGCGCCGACTCCCACACATGCACGTACGGAGCGCTTGGCGCGTTTTCCACCGGCGTCGGCTCCACCGACATGGCCTACGGCATGGCGACCGGCGAGGCGTGGTTCAAAGTGCCCGCCGCGATCCGCGTCGTGCTCACCGGCAAGCTGCCAAAATATGTGAACGGCAAAGACGTGATCCTGCATTTGATTGGTGAAATCGGCGTCGACGGCGCGTTGTATGAATCGCTCGAATTTACCGGCGAAGGCGTCGCGTCGCTCTCCATGGACGACCGTCTTTCCATCTGCAACATGGCGATCGAAGCCGGCGCCAAAAACGGTATTTTCCCCGTCGACGACGTGACCATCGCGTATTTGACCGGCCGCTCGAAACGGCCGTGGACCGTGTACGAAGCCGATCCGGACGCCGAATATGCGCGAACAATCGAAATCGACTTGTCCACGCTCGAGCCAACCGTCGCCTATCCGCACTTGCCGGAAAATACCCATACCGCAAAGGAAGGCAGCGCGATCGCCATCGACCAGGTCGTCATTGGCAGCTGCACGAACGGCCGCCTCGAAGATATGGAAGCCGCGTACCAGATTTTGAACGGAAAACAAGTCGCCGATGGCGTGCGCGTCATCATCATTCCGGCTACGATGCAAATTTACAAAGAATGCATCCGGCGCGGGTACACCGAAGCGTTCATCGACGCCGGCTGCGTCGTGTCGACGCCGACATGCGGGCCGTGCCTTGGTGGCTACATGGGCATTTTGGCCGAAAACGAACGCTGCATCTCCACGACGAACCGCAACTTTGTCGGCCGCATGGGCCACACAAGCTCCGAAGTGTACTTGGCCAGCCCGTACACGGCTGCGGCCAGCGCGCTCACCGGGTACATT
This sequence comes from uncultured Dubosiella sp., assembly GCF_964018005.1. Taxonomy (NCBI): domain Bacteria; kingdom Bacillati; phylum Bacillota; class Erysipelotrichia; order Erysipelotrichales; family Erysipelotrichaceae; genus Dubosiella; species uncultured Dubosiella sp. Next base: position 148,849 of record NZ_CAXHOA010000004.1, on the reverse strand, counting down.
ACCGATCCAAGAGAGGAATGAGAATTATGGAAAACGTACAAGGAAAAGCATTTCAATTCAAAGACAACGTCGACACCGACGTCATCATTCCGGCCCGCTATTTAAACACGCCGGACGCCAAAGAACTCGCGCTTCACTGCATGGAGGACATCGACCCGGATTTTGTCAAGCAGGTGCGCTCCAACGACGTGATCGTCGCCGGATGGAACTTTGGCTGCGGCTCATCCAGAGAGCACGCGCCCCTCGCCATCAAGACAGCCGGGGTGGGCTGCGTCATCGCCAAAAGCTTCGCCCGCATCTTTTACCGCAACGCCATCAACATCGGCCTGCCGATTCTTGAATGCGAGGAGGCGGCCGACGCGATCGCGCCCGGCGACGAAGTGCACGTCGATTTCAAGACCGGCTTGATTACCGATTTGACCCAAAACAAAACGTGGCAGGCCGAACCGTTTCCGCCATTTATTCAACGCATTATCGACGCGGGCGGCCTCATGATGTCGTTGCGGGAGGAAAACGCATGAAAAAGAAAATTGGTGTGATCTGGGGCGATGGCTCCTCGCCCGAAATCGTCCGGGAGGCAATCGCGGTTCTCGATACGATCGCGAACAAGTACGGACACGAATTCGAATACACAAAGATCCTGATGGGCGGGGAAGCCATCGACGTCATGGGCGAGCCATTGCCGCAAAGCCAGCTCGACTTATGCCGCGCGCAGGATTCCGTGCTGCTTGGCGCCATCGGCGGTCCGAAATGGGAAGGCCTTCCCGGCGAGAAGCGACCGGAAAAAGGGCTGCTTGCCTTACGGGCCGGCATGGGCTTGTATGCCAACAACCGGCCGGCCAAAATCTGGCCTCAGCTCGCCGACGCCTCGCCGTTAAAAAAGGAAATCGTCGATCAGGGTATCGACTTTCTGATCGTGCGCGAGCTTATTGGCGGCGCGTATTTTGGCGAACACAAGCAGTTTGAGCAAAACGGGGAGCTTTGCGCCATCGACACGATGCCGTACTCGGAACATGAAATCGAGCGCATCGGCCGCATCGGATTCGAAACCGCGCGCAAACGCCGGAAAAAACTGTGCATGGTCGACAAACACAACGTGCTCGAAACGTCGCGTCTGTGGGTGAAGGTGTTCGACCGGTTGAAGGAAGACTATCCCGATGTCGAATACTCGACGATGTTTGTCGACAACTGCGCGATGCAAATCTGCAAAAATCCGGCCCAGTTCGACGTCATCGTGACGGAAAACCTGTTTGGCGACATCCTGAGCGACGAAGCGAGCGAAATTACCGGCAGCATTGGCATGATTCCAAGCTCCTCGCTTGGAAAGACGACCAACGGCTTGTACGAGCCGATCCATGGCTCGGCGCCCGATATTGCCGGAAAAAACATCGTCAATCCGATCGCGTGCATTTTGTCCGCCGCGATGATGCTTCGCTATTCGTTTGACATGGCCAGGGAAGCGGACGACATTGAGAAAGCCGTTGGCGCGGTGCTGGATCAGGGCCTGCGCACAGCCGACATGATGAGCGAGGGCATGATTCCGGTTGGAACGAAGGAAATGGGCGCGGCGATTCGCGCGAACATCGAAGTATAGGGAAATTCTCTATACTTTTTTCTTGCAAATAATATTATATGAAATATAATATAGTTAAAGGAGATAATATTATGGGATTTCAATATGGAGGAACCATTCTCGACTTGTGCGTCCTCGCTCTTGTATCCAAGGAAGACACGTACGGCTACAAGCTGACGCACGAAGTGAAAGAAACGTTGAATGTTTCCGAGTCGACGCTCTATCCGGTTTTGCGTCGTCTAACCAAGGAACAGTGCCTGTCCACGTACGACAAACCGTTTGATGGCCGCAATCGCCGGTATTACACGATTACCCCGCAAGGACGGGACCGGCTGAAAGCGTACGAACGCGACTGGAAAGCGTACATTCGGAAAGTGGAGGACATTTTGGAAAGGAGCCATGTATGACAAAACAACAATATATCCAAATCGTGCAGTACCAGCTCAATGGACTGGACGTCAAGGACGTCTCGGACGCGCTCGTGTACTTAAACGAATATTTCGAGGAAGCCGGTCCCGAGCATGAGCAGGACGTCATCGCCGAGCTGGGGGCGCCGGAAAAATACGCCGCCATCATCCGCGCGGATCTGGCCGCCAACGTGCCGCCTCGCATTCCCAACGCCGCAAGACAGCCGCAGCCGCAGTCAGCCCATTCGGCATGGAAGACGATTGGCGTCATCGTGCTGGGCATCTTCGCCCTCCCCATCGCGCTTCCGCTCGCGATCGCCGCGCTAGCACTCGTATTCGCCGCCATCGTCACGGTGCTCGCGCTGTTGTTTTCGCTGGGCATGGTGCTTCTGGCGCTCATCCTCGCGTTTTTCCTGTGCGTCTATCAGTTCGTGATGACGCTAGGAACCGACTTCATGGTTTCCATCTTCCTGCTGGGAATCATTTTGACAAGTGTCGGCGCGGTCATTCTCGTGTTTCTGGCTATCGGCTGGATCGTCAAAGTCGGTTTTCCGGCTTTGTCGCGCGGCATCGCCCGCCTGTATCGCAAATTGAGAAATCGAGGTGAATGAGATGAAACATAAAAAACTATGCATTGCCGGCATCGTCTGCGTGTTGAGCGGACTGCTGTTGTGCGCCATCGCCTACCGCAGCCGCGGGCCGGAACTGTTCGCGTACACGACGATTCGAAGCGACGGCAAACTGGGAAATGAAAACCATGGCGAACACCATACGTACGACATCGAAGGCGACTTTACGACATACAAGCTCGACGCGAACATTGGCGAAGTGGAAATCGTACGCGGCGACCGGTTCTCCATTGAAACGTGGAATTTGCCGGGTCTGGACGAAAAAGGCGGCACGCTGGAGTGGAGCGCCACGACCAAGGGAACGACGTATACGAACACCCTGACATCAAAAAAGGATGTCGTGTTCCATGATCTCGACCCGCGAATCCGGATCACCTTGCCAAAAACGGTGCGGACGGTCGATGTTAAAAACAACCTCGGCTCCGTTCAGCTGGAAAACCTGACGCTGGCGCATTGTGTTGTCGACGCCAACATGGGCAACGTGGAAGTGAAAAACAGCCAGTTCGACGAAGCGACGCTCGATTTGGATATGGGCTCGCTTGATTTCGACGGCATCGTGAAAAAGACGATGACTGTGGACTGCGGCATGGGCGACGTGGATCTCGCTCTGCTCGACAAACCGGAAAACTACACGATCGAGGCGGATTGCGACATGGGCGAAGTCGACATGGACGGCGATGAACACCATCCTCATCACGGGCCGGCGCTTGTGCAAATCGACGTCAACATGGGCAATGTGGACGTGTCGTTTGGAGGCTAGCATGATCCGGATTGCCAATCCAACCGATGTGTGCGCCTTAGCCGCCATCGAAGCCGCGTGCTTTCCGGTGGCGGAAGCCGCGACACCGGAACAAATCGCCCGGCGCGTCGAACAGTTTGGTCCTTACTTTCTCGTCCAGCAAATGGAAGGACAGATCGTCGGCTTCGTGAATGGAATGTGCACCAACGAACCCGACTTGCGCGACGCGATGTACGAGGACGCCGGTCTTCATGATCCGGATGGAAACCATGTGATGATTTTCGGCTTGGACACCCTGCCGGGGTGGCAGCATCAAGGTGTGGCCAAAACGCTGATGCGTTCCTTGATCGAACAGGCAAAACGCGACCGCAAAACATCCATCGTGCTGACGTGTAAAAAGCGGCTCGTTTCCTTTTACGAGCAGTTTGGCTACCGTAACGAAGGCCTGTCGGCGTCCACTCATGGCGATGTTGAATGGTTTCAAATGCGGCTGCCATTGCGGCCGGTTAACAAATAAGAAGAGGCAGACAGACGATTTTCTGTCTGTTTTCTTTTGAAAACGCTTTCGTTTTTTCGTGCAATGCACAAAAAATTGAAGTATCATACAATTAATGAAAACAACAGGAGGAAAAACGATGAACAGATTACAAAACAAAGTCGCGATCATTACCGGAGGAAATTCCGGGGTTGGCGCGGCGACGGCCAAACTTTTCGCGCAAGAAGGCGCCAACGTCGTCATCACCGCCCGCCGGGCCGACAAATTAAAGGAGGTGGCGCAAGCCATCGAGGCGAATGGCGGGAACGTCCTGACGGTCACAACCGATATTTCCAAGCTGGAAGACTGCGAGCGTTTAGTCGATGTCGTCAACGAATCGTTTGGATCGGTCGACATTCTTGTCAACAACGCGGGCGTGCTGGAAGAGGGTTTGAAGCCAATCGACAAATTCGAGGACGAGGATCTCGCCCGGCTGCTGCAAACGAATACAATCGGCACGATGGATTTGATGCGCGCCGTGCTTCGCAACGAAAACGGGGAGCGTCCCATCAGCATCGTGAACGTCGACTCGATTGCCGGCCTTCTTGGCTGCGGCGGCGCGGCGTACGTCGCGTCCAAGGCGGCGGTTTTAGGCATTACCAAACACACGGCGCTTCGTTACGCGGGAACCAACATCCGCTGCAACGCCGTATGCCCGGGAACGATCGTAACGCCGATGGTGGCGGGTATGCGGCCGGACAATATGAACATGGATATGTTTTCCCAGATGGCCAAGCACGCGGATTTGAAGGTGCGGCCGTGCCAGCCGGAAGACGTGGCCAATCTCGTCTTGTTTTTGGCAAGCGACGAATCCAAGGCTCTGACCGGCAACGTGCTGACAAGCGATTTTGGCAGTTCGCTTTAGAAAGGAGTTGGGAATATGGCATTTGTGGAAGTGAATTTTTTCTCGCAGGCGCTGCTGCGCCAGACGACGTTCCGGGCGATCATTCCGTGCGACAAGATGTATTTTGACGGCCGGATCCGGCAGGAGAAACCGTTCAAGACGCTGTACTTGCTGCACGGAGTCTTTGGCGACTGCACCGACTGGATTAACGGCACGCGCATCCAGCGCTGGGCGCAGGACCGCAACCTGGCGGTCATCATGCCGTCGGGTGAAAACAAGTTTTACGTCGACCATGAAAAATCAACCGACAAATTTTCGCAGTACATCAAGGAGCTCGTCCTTGTATCCAGAAACATGTTCCATCTTTCACACAAGCGGGAGGACACGTTTATCGCGGGATTGAGCATGGGCGGCTACGGGGCGGTGACCAACGGGTTGAAGTACAGCGACTTGTTTTCGCACATCGCCGGCCTGAGCGCCGCGCTCCAAATCGAGGACTTCGTGCACGCCACGGAAGACGCGCCGATGCCAATCGCGCGCCGTTCGTATTTGGAAAGCGTGTTTGGCGACCTTGACAAGCTGCCTGGCTCCGACAAGGATTTTCGTACGCTGGCCAAAACGCTGGCGAAAAGCGGCAAGCCGCTGCCGAAAATGTATTTGACGTGCGGAACCGAGGACGCGCTCATGACGTGTAACCGCGCGTTCCGGGACGAGCTGGAAGCACTCGGCTACGACGTGACGTGGAGGGAAGGCCCGGGCGGCCATGACTGGGATTTCTGGGACCGCTGGATCCTCGACGTGTTGTCCTGGCTGCCGCTGGACGCGCCGGAGGAAGCGGTGTCGAGCGGCAACGTGCAGGAGAAAGAACAATGAGCAAGGCGATCCTGCTCGATATCGACGGGACGCTGCTCAATTCGAAAAAGGAGCTGACGCCACGCACGAAGGACGCGCTGCTGAAAGCCCAGGCGCAAGGCTGCCGGCTCGTTCTCGCGTCGGGTAGGCCGGTCAACGGGCTGGCGGGCCTGGCAAAAGATTTGAAAATGGATGAATATGGCGGACTGCTTGTCGCCTTCAATGGCGGCATGGTGCTCGACGCCAAAACCGGCGAAGTGCTTTTTGAGCGGGCGATGCGCGTGGAAGAGAGCCAAGCCGTGCTCGAGCATATGAAAAAGTTCGACGTCGTCGTGCTCGTCGACCATGGCGAATACATGTTTACCAACGATGTGTTCAAAACGATTGAGCGGGATGGAAAACCGTTCAACGTCGTCGAATACGAGGCGCGAAGCAACCGGTACCGGTTATGCGAAATAAAGGATCTCGTCGCGTTTGTCGATTTTCCGACCCACAAGATCCTGGTCGCGGGCACGCCTTCGTATTTGCGCGCGCACGCCCAAGAAATGGCCAAACCGTTTGACGGGGTGCTTAACAGTATGTTCACCGCCGATTTTTACTACGAGTTTACCGCCCAAGGCATCGACAAAGCCGAAGCGCTGCGGCAGTCGCTGGACAAGGCGGGGTTTGCCCCAAAGGAGGCGATCGCGTTTGGCGACGCCCAAAACGACGCCTCCATGCTGGCGTGGGCGGGAACCGGCGTGGCCATGGGCAACGCGGTGCCTTCGCTGAAAGCCGCGGCCGATTTTGTGACGGCAAGCAACGACGAGGATGGAATCGCCCGCTATTTGGAAGCCCGGGTGCTGAAAGCCGGTGGAAGCAAAATCGTTGAAAAGCCGACCAATCCTGCTATGATGGAGGCATAAGGAAGATATCGTCGGATATCTCGGACCCGCTTTCCCTGGAATGATTCAGGTATGTTTTCGCTTTCGACCGATCTGGCCCGCGAATCCTTAGGAACGATCCAATCTTATAGCGGAAGCAAAACAATGGTGATGCGTGGCGTCTCGAAATTCGTTCAGAGCACAAGAGGCAACCCGAACTGGCGGACACCGTTTGGCGCAAAAGTCAAACGACAAGGATCGTCAAAATGGGCGCAAAGGCGCCCGGTTGGATTGGACGTTCGAGAAGCAATCATCGGCTCGAAGACAGCAAAATAGTGAGTTGCTGTCTTTTTTTGTTGCGCATTATATCGCTATGCGATATAATGGAGTCAGATATAACGTTAGGCGATATATTGAGCCGCGATAGAAGGAGGAAAGCCAATGAATCCGGATTTGCCATTGACGGAAACGATTTACTATATCCTGCTCGTCCTGCACCGGCCGCTGCATGGATATGGCATCGCCAAAGAGGTGGAGGAACTAACGGCGGGCCGCGTGACACTTGGTGCAGGCACCTTGTATGGAGCGATCAAAAACCTGTCGAAAAAAGGATGGATCCGCGTATACAAGGATGAGGAGGACGCGCGCCGGAAGAAGGAATACATTTTGACGGACGAAGGACGCCGCGTATTTGACGAAGAGCAAAAGCGATTGAAAAAAATGCTGGAAGACGCGAAGAAAGTGAGGGAATCGTATGAGAAAGTTTAAACTGATGTTCGACAAGGACAAGGAAATCGAATGGCTGAACGCCATGTGTCAAAACGGGTGGGCGCTCAAGCGCTTCAAGTACGGCCTCTACACGTTTGAACCGTGCGTGCCGGGCGAATACGTCTTCGATACCGACTTGAACGACAACGTGCTGACGCTCTCCTCCGGGTATCGGGAGCTGCTCAAGGAAATGGACATCGAGTTTCTTTGCTGCTCGGGCTTTTGGTTTCTGGTGCGCCGCAAGGCGTCGTACGGACCGCTCGAACTGTATACCGATTACGAATCGAAGATCGGCCAGTACCGCAAGATCCGCAACATGTTCAAGGCCGTCGCCATCCTGGAGCTTCTTGTCATGTATATGCAGTTGTACGCGTACTGGATGGATCGGGACTGGATCTTTCTGGCGGCGGCGGTTGTGCTGTTTTTGATGTTCTTCACTTTGCTGCGGGGCGCGATCGCGATGAACGAGCGGGTGGAGCAGCTGAAAGCCGCTTCGCAAGGCGGGACGTGGCGCAAAACAAAAAAAGACCGCTGCCTGCTTGTGATCGTGCTCGGCATGCTCATCACATCGGTCGGCGTTCTGGACATTTTCCCGTATCCATTCAACGAGCTGCTGTCGGGCGCCGGTTTCGGAATCGAGCTGGGCGCGCTGTTCGTGCTGCTTCGAACAAAAAATAAATTTTCCGCTTCCGAGTAGATGGTATAATAAACAAAAAGAAAGAGGAGTACGAGGATGAAAATTACGGTGAATTTGTACTACACAGGCCAAAACGGAAGCGCCAGGGCGTTTGTGAAGGAAATGGTTGAATCCGGTGTCGTGGACGCGATTCGAAACGAGGACGGCAACGAGCGCTACGAGTATTTTTTCAGCGCCGACGATCCGGAAACCGTCATGCTGATCGACCAGTGGCGCGATCAGGCTGCCATCGACGCCCACCACGCGTCGTGGATGATGGAAAAGCTAACCGCGCTGCGCGAAAAATACGACTTGCACATGCGCGTCGAGCGCTTTACGCCCATCGAAAACGAAGCGAAGGACGAGCGCTTTATCCGGTCATGAAGGACACGACGAAAGCGCGTATCCGCCGTTTTAGCGAGGAACGGGACTGGGAACAATACCATTCGCCCGCCAATCTGGCCAAGTCGATCGTGATCGAGGCGGCCGAGCTGCTCGAGTGCTTCCAATGGAGCGACACAGATTTCAACGAGGCGCATGTGAAAGAGGAGCTTGCGGATGTGATGGTGTACTGTCAAAACATGCTGGATGCCTTTGGCTGGGACGAGGATGAGATCGTCAACGCGAAAATGACGCAAAACGAGCGCAAGTATCCGGTTGAGAAGGCGCGGGGAAACGCGAAAAAGTATACGGAATTGTAGATGGAGCGAAACAGCGTTCCATCTTTTTTCTAAGCGTTTTCAGGAAGAAGCGATTTTGTTACAATGAGGGTGAAAGTCAAGGAAAAAGGAGGAGAATATGAGCAAAATCGTTTTTTTGGATGTGGATGGCACGCTAATCGACTACTCGGCGCATTGCCCGGCATCCGCGAAGGAAGCCGTGGACAAGGCGCGGGCCAACGGACACAAGGTGTACATTTGCACCGGCTGCTCGAAGGCGGAAATCGAACAGCGCGAGCTGCCGGAACTCGACGGCATGATTGGTGGCAACGGGGCGTATGTGGAGGACGCCGGCGAAGTCGTCATGCATCAAGGCTTGTCAAGAGAGGACGTCAAGCGCATCGTGGACTGGTGCAACGAGCGTCAGCTTGGTTTTTACTTGGAAGCCAACTCGGGCATGTACGCCAACCACTACATGAAAGAGCAGGGGCCGGCGGTCATGTTCCGGTATGGAACGGGCAAGGGCGCCGACGAAATGACCGCCAAGGAAGCGGCGGCTAATTTTGTGAACAGCTTCATTTACGCCGAGGGCGAGGATTTGTATCGCGACGACGTGAACAAGATTAGCTTTATTTTGTCCGACTATCAGGACCATCTCGATTCGAAGACGGAGTTCCCGGATTTGATCGCGAACACGTGGGGCGGCAAAGGAGAACTGGCGCTCTTTGGCGATCTTGGACCGGCCGGCATCACGAAAAAGAAGGCGATCGAAGTGCTGCTCGATCATTTGAACGCGGACCAGAAAGACACCATTTCGTTTGGCGACGCCAAAATCGACTTGTCGATGTTCGAGCTTTGCGCCTACAACGTCGCGATGGGCAACGGTGGTGTGGAAATCAAGGAGGCAGCCGACTACATCACGGACGACGTGAACGAAAACGGGTTGTACAACGCGTTTGAATACTTGAACTTGTTTTAGAAAGAAGGCTTGAAATGGCAGTGTATGTGATTGGTTCGATGAATATCGACATGTTTTTTGACGTGGACCATTTTGTGCGCCCAAAGGAGACGCTGATGCCAGTCCACAGCGAGGTGCTGCCCGGCGGGAAAGGACTCAACCAGGCGTGCGCCTGCGCCAGGGCGGGCGCGAAAACACGGATGGCGGGAAAAGCCGGAAGCGATGGGCAGCTATTGACGGACACGTTGAAGGCGGCGGGCGTCGACACGTCGTTTGTGGACATCCAAAGCGGGGGATTGAGCGGGCGCGCCATCATCCAAAGAGATCCGGACGCGGAAAACTGCATCCTGCTCGTGCCGGGAACCAACCACGATTTTAAGAAAGCCGATTTTGAGCGAATATTGCGTTTTGTGGACAAAGACGACATCGTCCTGATCCAAAACGAGATTTCCAATTTGAAAGATTTGGCGGCCTGCCTGCAAGAAAAAGACTGTTTCGTGGTGTTCAATCCCGCGCCTGTGACCAAAGATATCCCGGACGATCTTTCCTTTGTGTCGTGTCTTGTAGCCAACGAGGTGGAAATCGAGCAGCTGCTGAAAACCACCGGCGATCCGCAAACGTTGTGCGCGCAATGGCAAAACCGGTACCCCGGCTCGTCCATCGTTTTGACGCTGTCGTCGAAAGGATCCTTGTACATGGACGGAAAACGGACGTTGTTCATGCCCGCCTATCGAGTCGAGGCCAAGGACACGACCGGCGCCGGAGACACATACACCGGCTATTATTGCGCCATGCTTGACCAGGGCCGTTCGATCGAGGACGCGCTCCAATACGCTTCAGCCGCGTCGGCGCTGGCGGTGACGCGATCAGGCGCCGCCTCGTCGATTCCGGATCTTGAAGACGTCAAACATATGATCGGGGAAAACGAAAAAATTTCGCCGGTCGCGCTGTAAAAAAGCAGACACACTCGCAGGTCTGCTTTTTCTTTTACCGTATCGAAAGCTGCTGCAACGTCCACACGATGCCTTTGGCAAGCCGCAAGTCCGCATCCACAAAGTGGTTGCCCGGATTCCATTCTAGCACGCACGGGATATGGAGCGCCTTATAAAATCGGGCGAGCTTTTCCATGATCGTGCCGGTTTGGCGCAAATATGGATTGCTCGTACGCGATTCCTTGTCGCCCAGCGACAAATAAATCGCCTTCGGCTGGCCTTTCATGCTGTGGGTTGTGGCGAACTCGTAAAAGCCGGGATACCATACCGACCCGGACGCGCAGACGACGCCTTCGCACATCGTCGACATGTACGCCGCGTACAAAGCGAACAAGCCGCCCATGGAATACCCGGCCACGATGACCGGCGTGTCTGCCTGCAAGGTGCGCTTCGCCCAGGAAACCGCGTTTTGGACAATTTGCAAAAAACGAGGCGCGTCGCCGGTAAAATGGTCGTCGCGCTGCACGACCGGCTCGTGGGGCCACGGCGAAAGATCTTTGTCCCAGTGCAAATCGTCGAACACGAGCAAGTGAAAGGCGATCGGATCCAGACGGGCGCACACTTTCAAAACGGCGGGCGCGATTTGCGACGACGCGATCAGGACGATAAGAGGAGATGCGGGCTGTTCGCAGTCGTACAAGACGACTTGCCGCCCGTCGATTGTTGTGGGAATAGTTTTCATAAAGACTCCTTTCAAGGAAGGTGGAAAAAGTCGACCATCGGCTCGAATCCCATGCTTTCATACAATGGAATCGCGGGCTTGGACGCTTCGAGATAAATTTTTTGGACATCTCTTTTTTTCGCTTGTTCGACAAGCCACGACACGATTTGGCGGCCGGTTCCTTTTTTGCGTCGCGACGGGAGGACGTAGATGTTCATCAAATACGCGCAGCGGCCGTTCGGGTTGTCGGGACTTGGCATTTCGTCATACAGGCATACCCCGCCGCAGCCAACGATTTCGCCCTCGTCCACCGCGAAACAGGCGATATGGGAGCCATCGGCCAAATGGCGCGCGTAGTAGGCCTCGTTTTGGGCTTTCAAAGCCGTCATCGGGTCGTTCGCGGGTACATCGAACACTTCGCGCAACACGATCATGCGCCAGGTCATGAGCGTGCCCAGCTCGCTGACGTCAACCAGCCGGATTTCCATCATGCCAGACTCCTTTCCAGTGCCTTGTAGTCCACTTTGCCGTTGGCTGTCATCGGCAGCCGGTCGCGAATCTCGAATTGTTCCGGAATCATGAACGGCGTCAGGTAGCGGGCCAGAAACGGTTTCAGCCCCGCAAGTCCGCTTTGTCCGTTTCGAAACACGATAAACGCTTTCATGTGGGAGCGATCCATCTGGTCGCGCCACACGACCACGGCGGCTTGCTTCACGTCCGGGTATTGATGGAGGACGCTTTCCACCTCGTCGGGTTCGACTCGTTTGCCCTCGATCATGATTTGACGATCCTTTCGGTGCAAAAACGCGAGGTTGTGGTCGGGCAGCACGTAGCCCAGATCCCCGCTGCGGTACAGGCGGCTTCCATCGGCCCGCGTGACAAACGCCTCGTTTTCCTTGGCGTGGTCGCCAATGTAGCCAAGGCTCACGCCGCCCCCTTCGATGCAAATCTCACCCACACATCCTTCCGGTACTTCGTTGCCGGCTTTATCCAAAATGCGAATCGTCGTGTCCAGCACCGGATGGCCGATTGGAAACGTGCCATCCGCCAGCGCCTCGCCCTGGCTGGCGTTGTAGTATGAGCAGCAAACGGTTGTCTCGGAAGGACCGTACGTGTCGTAGACAACGACTTTGTCCCGGATGCGGTCGATTTGGCTGGCGCGCAAAACGTCGCCGCCGGAAATGAGAAGCTTCAGCCCGCAAGGAACGACGCCTTCCTCGTTCATGCGTTCCACCATAACCGGAAACACGCTCATGCTTGTGCAGCGATGCCGCGCGCAAAAATCCATCAGCGCGTGAAAGTCGCGGCGTGTGTCGCCCTCGGGCATGACGAGCGTGCCGCCCGACAGCAGTGTGGTAAACACTTCCTCGACGAAAATATCGAATGTGCACACGCTGGATTGCAGCATGCGGGTGCGCGGGTCGGGATAAAACTCGTGTTGGAACGCGCGAACGTAATGGCAGACGTTGCCATGCGTGACGCACACCCCTTTGGGACGACCGGTCGTTCCGGACGTGTACAAAATGTAGGCGGGCGTTTCGCTCGCGATCGGACGTGGCGTAAACGGCTTGGGTAGGCGGGCGAGCAAGACGTCGATAGGGGCAACCGAAGAAAGCCCGGCGAGGTCGTCGGCATGGGACGCGTCGGTGACGATTTGGTCGACGCCCGCCTCGGCCAGCATGATTTCGATGCGCCGGCTCGGAAAGCCGGGTTCGATGGGCACGTAGGCCGCGCCCGCCTTTAAAACGCCAAGCATGGCCGCGATCATTTCGAAGCTATGCTCCATGAGGATGGCGACGTGGCGGCAGTCTTGAAGCCGGACGGCGATTTGGTCGCTCAAGGCGTCCAGCTCGCGATAGGATAAGAAATGGTGGTCGTCCTGGAGCGCCGCATGGTTTGGAAACGTGGCGACGACGTTTTGAAACCAGTCGACAAGGTTGTATTTAGAAGATTTCATATGAAAAGTATAGCGCGGTTTGTTTTTGAAAGGCGAGCGAAGCGCAACGGCGCCCTGTTTTTCGGCATTCGGGCGTGGTAAAATAAGTCCATGAACAACAAGGAAAAATTTATTCAAATTTACAAGGAAAACATTCAGCGTCCGGGCGCGGACAAGTTTTTGGAGTATTTGTGCTCGAAGCATTCGGACTTTTTCGACGCGCCGGCTTCGACGCGCTTTCATGGCAACTACAAAGGCGGGCTGGTCGAACATTCCCTGCACGTCTACGAGTGCCTGAAAGACTATTTGGCGCGGCCGCGCTGCCACGACGAATACAAAATGGAGTATTCGCAAGAAACGATCGCGATTGTCGCGCTGCTGCACGACATCTGCAAAATCAACGTGTACAAGGAGTCGACCCGCAACAAAAAGGTGAACGGTCAGTGGGTGCAGGTGCCGTATTACGAGTTCGATGACAAGATCCCGTTCGGGCATGGCGAAAAGTCGGTTTACATCCTGCAAAGCTATTTTCATTTGACACGAGAGGAGGCGTTCGCCATCCGCTACCATATGGGCTTTTCGAACGAGGATCCGGCGCGCAATGTCGGATACAGCTTCGAGCATTATCCGCTGTCGTTCGCATTGAGCACGGCGGATATGGAGGCGACGTATTTTCTCGACCGGACCGAGGAATCGTAAAAAAAAGCATCCGGCAGGCCGGAGCTGTCTTGTTCTTTTATAATGATGGGGATGAGAAACGGCTCATCCGGAGGTAGGATATGAGTGTAATCAAACTGGCACCGTATGCCAAATGCTATGAATGGGGCGGCCAGGCGCTACGCGCGTTCGGCGTGACGCAAGAAGGCCCGATTGCCCAGCAGTGGGAGCTTCGCGTCAACAGCGAGAATCCGTCCGTTGTCGTGACAGGATGTTGGGCGGGGCAAACGCTTAAGCGCTATATCGAGGAAAATCCGGACAAGGCGGGCACGCTCGCGAAAGCGTATCCGTATTTTCCGATTTCAATCGTGCTGGTCGACAATCAAAAACCGTCGATGATCCAGGTGGATCCGGATCCGGAAAAGATCCAGGCGTTGTATATTTTGAGCGCGAAGAAGGACGGGTGCGTGTATTGCGGCTTCGACGCGGCCATGACGCGCGACGAGCTTGTTTCGCACGTCGAGCAAGGTACGCTGGGCTCTTTGATCCGGCCGGTTCCCGTGCAGGCGGGCGACGCGCTCGTGATCGAGCCGGGAACCGTCTACGCGATTGGCGCGGATGTGCAGTATTTGGCCGTTCAGCAAGACGCGCCGCTTCGTTCCTTTTCTTTCGCGCAAGTGCTTGACGCGGTTCGGCTGCAAGGGGCTGCTCTTCAAAAGGAGGCGGACCGGCAAATCGTCGGGGACGGACAGGCGAATACGACGCTGCTGGCCGACACGGACGTTTTCGCGATGTTTCGCACCGTTTGCGATGGCGAGGTGACGATTCATCAGGACGCGGACTCGTTTGGCTCCATCGTTGTTTTGGAAGGAAGCGCGGTCATCACGCACGAGGATTCGATCGTGCACGCGCAAAAGGGCGACTCGATTTGGATCGACGCCGGCACCCGCGATGTGCGGCTTGTTGGCAACTGCGTGTATGTGTACACGGTTTTGACGCAATAAAGGAAAGAAAGAGCAACGCCCGGGACGGTTTGGTTCCGGGCGTTGTACTGGTTTATAGCTTTCGCTGGAGGGCGATGGCAAGACCTAAAAACTCGACGTCGTCGGCGTGGACGGCAAGTTCCTGCTCGTAGTCGGTTTGGACCCGGAAGACGAGCAAGTCGCCATAGCGATGGTACCGGCGTATGAGAATGTCGCCATGATGGCGAATGGCGACGATGGAGCCGGACGGATACCGGGGACGCGTCACGAAAAACACGAGGTCGTTTTTTTCGATATGGGCCCAGCGCATGGCGTCGTCGGTGGCGTACAAACAAAAGTCTGCGACAATGGCGGTGTCGACGCGCTGGGTCGTGCCCAGCAGCGGGACGTCGTTGGCGCGAACAGGTTGCGCTTGCGCCTCAATGCCCATCAAGTCGGCGAACGACATGTCGAGCGCTTCGGCGAGGCTACGCACGATTTTCTGGCTGACGGGACGCCCTTTTTCGATTTTGTTAATGGAGGAACGCGAAGTGTAGCCCATTTTCTTGGCGAGCTCGTCCTGGGAGAGCCCGAGCTCGATTCGTCTTTTTTTTACTTTTTCGGCAAGGTTCATGCCTTTATTATACACAAAATACGGAATTGAATTTTCACTTTGCGATCATTTACTTTTCTTTTGTTCGGTGAGAAAATGAGAGCGACTAAAGGAGAAAAGGATAGTATGAAACAAAATCTGCATACCCACACTGTTTATTGTGACGGCAAGGATACTGTGGAGGAAATGGTTCTGGAAGCCATCGACCGCGGCTTTGACTCGATTGGATTTTCCGGACACGGATACAACCATCCATACGACGTGATGTCGATGGACGAGGCGCGCGAGGAACAATACATGCGCGACATTTACCACGCCAACGCGCTTTACGACGGACGCATTCGCATTTACTTAGGCATCGAGGAGGACTCGATTGGCAAGCGGTTCAGCCACGACGACTACGAATACATCATTGGCAGCGTCCATTTTGTCGTCAAAGACAACGACGTGGCGCCAGTCGACTACTCCCAGGCCCGCTTCGAGCAGGTTTTGACGGACTGGTACGAGGGCGATATCTTGAAAATGGCCCACGATTACTACGAAGGCGTCAAAGAAGTGGCGCGGCGCGAGGAAGTCGACATCATCGGCCATGTGGATTTGATTGCCAAATACAACGAGGACGGCCGCTATTTCCGGTTTGAGGATCCAGCGTATTTGGCGATGGCGTTTGACGCGATCGACGTCGGCATCGCCAACGGAAAGATTTTTGAAATGAACACGGGCGCGATCGCCAGAGGCTATCGTCGTCTGCCGTATCCGCATTTGACGCTGTTGAAGCACATTCACGATCATGGCGGAATGATTTGCATAAGCAGCGACTGCCACAACCGGGCGAATCTCGATTTGGGATTCGACCAGTGTCTGGCGCTGGCGAAGGCGGCTGGATTCCGGTCGATCATGATTCTTACGGATGAAGGGTTCCGGCCCTTCGCGATCGAGGATATCGAAAGCTAAAGTAAAAAAAGACCTTGGATGCAATGTCATTTAGTTAAGAAATGGCTTAACCATCTGGAGATTAATTTCCAGATGGTTTTTTTTGAAATGTGCACGACAAAAAACTGAAGTGTTGTCACTCCATTTTTTTAAGTTTATAATTTAACTGTTAGTCATAGCGATAGTTGAATCCTATCGCATTTTTGGGTTTTATCTTCCGCTCATTTTGGCGATTGTGGCGGACTGGTAGTATTTCTTTGGCTAACAATTCTTCGATATTGGGCAGATCCGTTCTGCCCTTTTTCTTTAGATAATCTCGAATCATATGATAGGCGCGGACATAATTCAATTGGTATTCATATTCCCGTTTTCTTTCTTTGATTCGCACCTCGTTGGTAATCCTTCTACAGAAGTTATATAGGATCAACCTTGCATAGATCTCCTGTTCGATCAGATTTCGCTTTTTTGAATGCAGGGTATTCAAGTCAAGATCATATTTCAAATCCCGATAGGATGTTTCGATTTCCCAGCGTCTATGATACAGTTCCTTTATTTCCGTTATTGTGAATTCGTCTTTATCCAGATTGGTAACGATACTCTCATATGTACCGTCACTGATTTCAAAACGGACAACTCGGAAACTCATATCATAGAATTCACTTTCGCCAAAATAATCGAATCGTTGATTTTTCGGTACGAATTTATAGATCTCAGGATGTGCCTTTATCTCCTTTGTCTGTCTCCTCGTCAATGTTCGTTTGACTGTCCTATCGAATTCGGTATCCGGAAAAGGACCAAAGCTTCGAAGCACACTCGTTCTTGAACCGATATCTTTGACCCGAATCAAGAATTTGTTTCCGGAATGATTGATTTGGGCGAACGAATTGAGTGATTCATAGCCTCGATCGGCAATGAATATGGCTTTTCTTCCTTGATATCGTTCAACGATCTGACGGAAAGCGCCATTTTCATCCATTACAGCCTGACCTTGGATAATGACATCTTCGTAGGTATGTTCCAACAGATCGTAGCTCGTATTGATATGGAAAGCAGAAAATGGAATGTTTGATTGATTGCCATTCATTATCGTCGTTTTTTCATCTTTGAATTCGTTACGGATAGGAAGAACGGTTCCATCCACAGCGATCAAGCGAAACCCCTTGAGTAGAGGAACGATATGGGTGTTTCGATTGAAAGAATCGAAAAGAGAGCGAAAAGCGTCGGGACGGATCTTGTCTCTAGCCTGTATAAAAGAAGAAGCTGTTGGTGTATCGAGATGATATCCGAAGAGTTTATAAATTTCATCTTTCAAGGAACCAGCTTCAAGAAGAATGACATTGAGTAAAGTATTACCAAAAAGATGTTTCCGTTTCCGGGTAAAATGTTTCATGGGATCAACGACAAAAAGAGAGCGGGAGCGATCCATAGTTTTGATACAGGAATTGAGATGTTTTTTCAAGGATTTAAAATTGTTCATAAGTAACCTCCAGACGAATGCCTATAAACAATTGGCCAAGTATCATGAATGATACTTGGCCACACGTTTTTGGATGGAAGTCAACAAAAATAAGAAAATTATCTAAAAAAAAAGAGGGTACACTTTAAAATGTATCCTCTAAGACTGCCATTTCTTAACTAAATGACATTGACCTTGGATGGTCTTTTTTTACGGTTAGGACAACCAGTACCACGCGACCATCGCGAGCAGGGGGATCCAAATTGCCATATCCAGATACAGCGGCCGGAACAGGAGCACGATAAAAATCCCGTCGAAAAACAAAGCGATCCAAAGCATCGTTTGGGTTGGCAGGAAAAACAAGCCGATGTTCGGGCAAAGACAAAGAGCCATGCACAGCGCCTGCACGTAGGGCAGGACGGTGAAGGTGAGCGGAAGAGGGCGAAGTGATTTGAAAAACCATTTCTGCCATCGAAAAGAGGCGTAGGAAGCCGAAACCGGATCTTTGAATGTGCCCATCCATTCCCGGTTGTCAAAGACGATCAAGTCGCGGGATTTCATGGCGGATCGTGGCGGTTCCTCGTCCCAGAGCGAAACAGGAATGTGTCGTTTTTGCAGCGCGCTGGTCAAAGCGCCAAAATCGGAAAACGTGCTTAAAGAGCGCTGGATAAACCACGTTGGCCGATTTAAAAACATAAAATACTCCTTTTTTTGTATTGTATAGAGAAAAAGGCGCAACCACAAAGCGGTGGAAAATCTGGCTGAAAAACCGGCGCGCTTGACGAAAAGGGGAAAAGGAGTATACTTTAGTTAGATATGACTAACTAAAAGAAAGGAGATCACCATGCGCTCAACGATTCAAAAACGCCAGGAGAGAATTGCCAAAATTATGCGCATTCTCCAAAAAATTGGAACTGTATAAATTAAAAAAGTCCGTCATCGGACTTTTTGTTTACGATTTTTTCTGGATTGGAATCCAAATCTGGCTGTGGTAGTTTGGCGAAGCGGGATCCCCCATGGAGTACCATTCCACGCTCAAATCGCCAATGAGCGACAATTCAGGGTGCCGGGGCAGCCATTCGGTGAAGATTTGCTCGTTCACTGCTTGCAGCGCGCCGGGCAGCGGCCCGTAGCAGTCAAAGATCGCCCAGGTGTAGGCGGGAATCGTCTTGCGCGACAGTTCCTGGGTGTCGCCTCCTTCGCGATATTTGCCGGCAATCATGTATTCGATTGTTTCGCCTTTGTCAAAACAGAGGCCGAATTCGCCGATGTTGTTGGTCCAAACCGCTTTTTCAAAGTCGGTTTGCGGCCCGTTTTCCATCAAACGGGCGCAACGCTGCGAAAAGCGGCTCCACATCGCGGGAATTTCCGTGTACGATTGCTTCGCGTCCGCGACCGGCTCGCAAAGGCCGATGACGGTAAACGATGGAATGGTTTTCGTTGTGTAGTTCATTGTGTCTCCTCCTTGGACGCTGATTCGGATTTGAAGGCGAAGAAACAGACGCGGGCGCGCTTTATGCTGGCGGACTTCCAGCGCGGTGGCGTTGTGAAACCGTTTGAACGCGCGGCTGAAGCTTTCTGCCGAGTCGTAGCCCGCTTCCAGCGCGACATCCAGGATTTTCTGGTCGGGCTCGTTCCACAAGGTTTGCCCGGCGCAAGCCAGACGGCGGCTGCGAAGATATTCGATGGGCGAGTAGCCGGCCACGATGGAAAACCCTTTGCGCAGATGGGCCGCGGAGTAGGGCAGGCCCGCGTAGATTTGGCTTTCCTCCAGCGGCGTTTGCAGATGGTTTTCCATCACGTCGATCATAGACTGTAAACATTCGATCCAATTCATACGATTCAGCTCCTTACGCTTGTATCATACGGGACGGAACATTGTTTTTCTTGATCGTTTTGCGCCGAATCAATCAAGCGGACTTCGTACAAATCGGCGCGGCGCTGCTTCCATAGCGGCATGCGGGCGCGAATGGCGTCGATCCGGCTTTCCTCCAGCTCGGCGCAGACGACTGGCCGGCTTTTTTCGCAGCGCGCCACGACTTGTCCAAACGGGTCGACAATCATGGAATGGCCGTAGCTTTGAAAGCCGCGGTACGCGTAGTCGGGCGCGCAGGCAATAACAAAGATCTCGTTTTCAATAGCGCGCGCTTTGAGAAGGGCGTCCCAGTGCCGGCGCCCCACTTTGTCGTTGAAGGCGGCGGGCACGAAAAGGAAGCGCACCCCTTGCAACGCGAGCAGCCGGGTGAGTTCGGGAAAGCGGATGTCGTAGCAGACGACAAGACCGCAAGGGACGCCGTCGATCTCGAAGCGAACGAGCTTGTTTCCGGGCGCGAAGACGTCTTGCTCGAAATAGTCGTGACGCGCGTGGACTTCCAGCAGATGGATTTTGTCGCCCTGGGCGATTTCGTTTCCGTCGCGGTCGTAGACGAAGCACGTGTTGTAAAAGCGGCCTGCTTGTTCGTGGCAAATCGTGCCGCCTACAACATACGCGTGGTGGGTGCGGGCCAGCGCGCTAAGCGCTTTTCGGGCCTTTTGCTCGTATGGGCGGGCCTCGATGATTTTCTCGTTGTCAAACGGAGTCAGCCACAGCTCGGGTAGGATGAGGACGTCGGCCGGCTCGATGGCGAGCGTTGACAGCCGGTCGATGTTGTCCTGGATCGTGGCGCTTGTTTGAAACTGGATCAAGGAGACTTTCATAGCCAGCCTCGCTCGGATAGAAACGTGTAAATGCCGGCTTCTTTCACGGAAGGGCAGTGGTTTTCGACGCGGGCCAGAACGCGGGGGTCGCCATCGGCCATCGCACCGGCCAAAGCGGCGTGTTCGAGCATTTCCAAGTCGTTGAGGGCGTCGCCAAACGCCATATAGGCGCCGGGTTCGAATCCGAAGTGGCGCATGAGCACTTTGATGCCTTCGTATTTGCTTAGATCGTCCCGCATGATGTCGACGGAGAGCGTGTTGTACAGCACTTGCACGTGGGGCACCGCCTCGTAGGCGGGTCTTCGGGTCTGGGTGTCGGCAATCGCGAGCGAAACGATGCAAAACTCGTCTTCGGGCTGCAAGTCCCGTTTTGGAATGTCGACAAGGGACACGGCGTCAAGAAGCGCGCGGGTGTCGGGGTCGTCGCGGGTCGTGAAGACGCAGTTGCCGGCGACCAGCAAGCCAAAGCCGTCTTGGGCGGCGAGCTGGAAAAGCTGTCTGGCGCTGTCGGCGGGAATGACGTTTTGGTACAAAGGTTGGCGATCCCGGTCGTAGACGTAAGATCCGTTGCCGCAAACGTAGCCGTCCCACGCGATGGCGTCGTCGATGCCCAGATTGCGCAGCAGGGGCATCGCGCGTCCGGAGCAGAGGCAGATTTTGATTCCCTGGCGCTGCAACGCGCGCAGCATTTCCATGTGGAGGGCGGGAATTTGTTTTGTTTCATGGTCGTAGAGCGTTCCGTCAATGTCGAAGAACGCCGCTTGAATGGTTGTTTTTTTCATACTTCTATCATACGCGATGCGGTGGAAATTGCGAATCTTTTTTTGTAATGGTATAACATCATGTTCTTTAAACGGATTTGTCTAGATACCGTATTGGAACGTCTATATTAATGTCTAGATTTATCTTATAATTGCCTAGACAAATTGGAAATCGTTTTCTATAATAAAGACGATCAACAAAAGACAAACGAGGCAAGTTTGAGAAAAGAGGAGCAGTATGGCAATGATTCAATTACAGCCCGCGTTCAAGGACTACTTGTGGGGTGGGACGAAGCTGAAGGAAAACTACAACAAGCAGACGGATCTGGATATCGTGGCGGAAAGCTGGGAGCTTTCGGTTCACAAGGATGGAGCGAGCGTCGTGGCGGATGGTCCGTACAAAGGATTGACGTTTCCGGAGTACTTGGAGAAAAAAGGAAAAAGCGTGTTGGGAACGGATTGTGAAAAGTTCGACCGGTTTCCGATTTTGATTAAATTTATCGACGCGTTGCAGCCGCTTTCGATCCAGGTGCACCCGGACAACGAGTACGCCTTGCGGGTGGAAGGCGAGTATGGCAAAACGGAAATGTGGTATATTTTGGATTGCGAACCGGATTCGTTTTTGTATTTTGGCGTCAACAAGGCGATTTCGAAAGAAGAGTTCCGCGAGCGTATTGAAAACAACACGCTGCTGGAGGTGTTGAAAGTCGTTCCGGTGCACAAAGGCGACGTGTTCTTTATCAAGGCGGGCACGATTCACGCGATTGGCGCAGGCATTCAAATTTGTGAGATCCAGCAAAACTCGAACACGACGTACCGCGTGTATGACTTTGGCCGGGTAGGAAAAGACGGCAAGCCGCGCGAGCTGCATATCGACAAGGCGATCGACGTTTCCAATTTGACACCGATCGAATCCGATTTCAAACCGTGCGGACCGCGAATCGAAGATGGTGAAGCGGAAACGGTCATGCTAGCGACATGTGAGTATTTCACGACGTTTGAAACGACCGTTCACGGCAAGGTGACGATCGACGTGGATGAAAGTTCCTTTGGCTCGATCATCGTGGTGGAAGGCGAATGCGTCATTCGAAACGAGGGCGACACGATCCACGCGAAAAAAGGCGACTCGATTTTTGTGGACGCCGGAAGCGGCGCTGTCGAAATCGAGGGAAACTGCCAGTATATTTACACGTGCGAATAGAGAAGAGCGATCTTCTCTTTTTTTCTTGGTGAAAAGCCAAAAGTGAGAATAAAATCCAAATAAAGATATTATTTATCGGGTGTGGAAAATCAAAGGAAGTTATGGTATAACATTATTAGATACATAGGAGATCAAGTTTATGAAGACAAAACCTTTGACGAAAAAAGAAGAAGAAATTATGCGTGTGTTCTGGGAGCAGCCTGGGCCGCTAGGTCTAGTCAGCTTGTCGAGGGTCCTTCCAGAATATAATCTGAACACGATGCAGGTCGTATTGCGCAAGCTGAAAAACACAGGCTTTATCAAACCGGTTGGCGTGGAAGACAATGGAAAGACCGGTACGCGCACGTACGCGGTTTGTATGGGAGAAACCGACTACATGGCTTTGCTGGTGGATGACAACCAAATTATTCCGCTGGCCGCGAAACTGATCCAGTCCATTCCTTCCAAAAGGGATCTGGACGAGTTGATGGAGCTGATTTTGGAAAAAGAGCGCGAGCTTGAAAACTAGGGAAAGAGGAAAGAACGATGAAGAAATGGATGACGAGTGTGATGGTGGCGATGGTCCTGGCGGGCGCGCCCATGACGAGCATGCCGGTTTTGGCAAACGACGCGCAGGTCGAGCCGCAAGCCGATGTGATGGAGTGGCGTTATAAATTCGAAAACGGAGTATACTACAAGCGCCTTTACAATTTGTCAAGACAAAGATGGGAAGGGCCTTGGATCCCGATGAACTAAGAAGAGAGCCGGAATGGCTTTCTTTTTTTGCGACGCCGGTTTCATCATTGGCTTTCCTTTCTGTATCTTTATGACCCGTTGTACTTTTCTTTATTGTACAAATTAAAGGTTTGAATGCCAATAATTAAAATATTATAAACAACGGACAAATTATTCGATTGTGTCGAATGATAAAATCAGTTATTCTGATAACAGGTGAAACTATGCTAACAAAGAAAGAGAAAGAAATGATGAAAGTGTTTTGGGCGCACAAAGAGCCATTGAATAAAGATCGTCTGGCCGCCTTGCTTCCGGAGTACAATCGCAACACGATGCAATCCGTCATCCGGCGGTTGTGCGATAAGAAGTATTTGGAAGTAGCCGGATTTGAAATCAATGACAATTTGATCTCGCGCACATTTATCGCTTGCCAGGACGAGTCGGATTGCCTGGCTGACAGCGTTCCGGAAAATAAAAGAGTGTCGCTCGTTAAGAAACTCATCGACACCGGTCTTTCGAAGGAAGAATTGAACGTGTTAAAAGAAGCGATTGAGAAGGCGAAAGCGGCGTTGGGAGAAAACGTATGAGCTTTTCCTTGTCAACGGTTTTATACGCTTCGGTATGGGGAGGCATCTTCTCACTATGTCTTCTGGCTTTGCTCAACCAGAAAAAAGCGTACGCCCTGATGCGGCCGGGTTTGCTCGTCGCGTTTCTGGCGGTCATCGTTTTACGGTTTTTGCTGCCGGTGGAGTTTTTCTTTACCCAAACGATTCCCCTGACTTTTTTCCTGCCGGATTTATACACGTTTTTAAGAGCGGATCTTCTTCTGGAACAAAGCGTGCTGGAATGGCTTGTCGTTTTCTGGATCGCGGGCGTGGCGGTCATCGGCTGGATCAAAATGTGCCGGTACCGAAGAGGGGCGCGCTGTCTGGAACAAATACGAAACCGGAGCGAAGAGGAAACGTTGTCCAAAGACGACAGGCGCAACTTCGCGGGGCAGGATCTTCAAATCGTGCGGTCGCCATGGATCCAGTCGCCATTTACGGCGGGGCTGAAAGAAGCGCGGATTTATTTGCCGGCCCGGACGTACGAGGACGAGGATCTGGACTGGATCCTTCGGCATGAAAGCGCGCATATCCGGCACCGGGATTTGTGGAAAAACATCGGACTGATGGGATTGACGACGCTGTTTTGGTGGTATGTGCCGGTGTATGTGCTGCCCAAAGTGCTGACGCTGCTGGAGGAAATGGGAGCGGACCACGCGGTCCTGGAGCAATGCGGAGCGGTGGAAAAGATTCGATACGCGAAGTTTTTAGTGAAGGAATCGGAAAAGCCGCAGCAGCGGATGATGAAAACGATGCCGGTGTCGTCGTTTTCGACGCAGTCGGGATGGATGATGGGAAAACGGCTGAGCTACATGCTGCATGAAAAGAAGAACATGGGACTGGACATGGTACTGATCGGGTTCTTCTCAATGCTTATTTTCTTCGGCTTTTTCTTCGTGCTGGAGCCGGATTATTCGAATAGCGAGCAAACGCAGGAAATGATGGAAGGAACGTTTGGCGCGGACGATTTGCAGGAAGCGAAAACGATCACGGTACAACCCGACGGGACAGTCGAATTCGTTTTGAAAGATGGAAGCCAGCTCGTGATGCCGTCTTTGGCGTTCGCCCGGCAGATTTGTCCGGATTTGAAAATCGAATAAACGAAAAGAATGCGAATCGGAAGGTTCGTATTTTTTTTTGCGTCGAAAATGTGAAATTATTTATATTATTCATTCGATGAAAATGTTATTATGTAAATAAGCAGGAAATAGGATAGAAGTAAAAATGTATGAAAGGAGGAAGGGATGAAAACGCGAAAGCTCAATGTGGAAAACCTTTGTAAAGAGTTTGGCGGCAAAGCGGTTTTATCCGATTTGGCATTTGATTTATACAGTCATGAAATCGTCGGCCTCGTGGCGCCGAAAGGAGCCGGAAAAACGACTTTGCTGAAGTGCGTCGGTTTAATGATGAAACCCGACGCGGCACTCATCGACATTTGCGGAATCAACGCGTTGCAGGAACCGGATCGGGCGGTTGGTAAAATCGCGCTGCTGGCAGAAGACCCTGAAGTGTTCGAAACGATGACGGGCAAGGAAAATCTGGAAGTGTTTGGCATGCTCATGCAAGCCGACCGCCAGCAAATGAAGGAAGCCAGAGCGTACACCCGGTTAGGCTACCATTTGTGGAAAAAAGTCAAGACATACTCGACAGGAATGAAGCAGCGGCTGGGCCTGGGAATCGCCTTGATGAAAAACCCCGAAGTGATTTTACTGGACGAGCCGACGAACGGGTTGGAACCGGCCGAGGCGGCGGCGCTTTGGCAGGAACTGGAAGCGCTGAGGCAGGAAGGCGTGTCGATTTTGGTCGCCTCGCAAGATGTCGATGAATTACAAGGCTTCGCCAACCGGATCTTCTTCTTAATAGACGGAAAAATCGTGGAAAGTCTGGCGGAAGGCGCGCAAACGGAAAGCAACCCCCGGCTTATAAAAAATCCGACATGAAGTCGGTTTTTTTATAGCCTTCTTAATTTCCAAATCCCCACGCGGTCATCATTTCATCCAGTACGATTTGCTTGTCCCATCCAGTCGAGCGCTCGTTTGAGTTGGGATCCAAAACGCTGTACTGGCCGTCTTGCTCGCCAGTCAACACGATAAAGTGCCCCGTTTGGGTGAAGTGGCCGGGCACCATCGAAGCGATCACGGGTTTTCCGGACTGAAGCGCCTCGTCAATCGACGGTTCGACCGGAAACAAGCCTTCCATCGAAACATGGAAGTGGCTGGCCGCGTCTTCAAAAAGCGAATGCGACGTGCCGACACCATCGACATAGTGTCCGTTCGATTCGGAAAAACGGGCGACGGAAACCGGCGTAATGGCAGGATCCTGTTTTAAAAAGGAAAAAACCATCGCCAGACAAGTCGGGGCGCATCCCGCCGTTTTTATGTCCGAAGTGCCGTAGCGCTCGTGTTTCCAGCGCTCGTCGAACTGGAGCAAATGGGGAATTGTACGCAAGTCCTCTTCCAGCAAAACGGTTTGGGATCCTCGCACCAGCAAGCCGATGCCAAGTCCGGCCAAAAGAAACAACAGGGCAAACGGGGCGAAAGGAAGCGAGCGCTTTTTGACTTTTTTTACCATAGGGAACCTCCTGTGGACAGTGTATCTAAACGAGGTGAACTTTCCGAAAATAAATCCGGAATAAATTCTTAAGATTCAATAAAAAAGATGGATTTCTCCATCTTGACGGGCTATTTCCAATATCCCCACGCCGCGGCCGCCTCGCTGAGCACGATCGACTTATCCCAAAGCTTCGTATTTTTGTTGGAGTTGGGGTCGAGAACGTTATACTGCCCGTTTTCCATCCCTTGAATCACGATGAAATGCCCGACGCGTGTAAAGTGGCCCGGATTGACGGATACGAGCAATATCTTTCCTTCCGCCAGCGCCTGGTCGAAGGCGGCTTCGTCGACCGGCACCCCTTGGACTTGAACGCCATAGTTTTGGGCGGCCGCGTCCATCAGGGAGTGGGCGGTGCCGACGCCATCGACATAGTGTCCGTTGGTTTCGGAAAACTGCGCGATCGCGTAAGGCGTCAAAGACGGGTCCTGATTCAAATACGATAAAATCATCGACAGGCTCGTCGGGGCGCAGCCGGCAATGACTAAATTCGACGTTCCGTAAGGCATGTAGCCCCAGCGTTCGTCCCATTGCAGCAAATGGGGAATTTTATCGAGCGACTCGGTCAAAGCCGCCGGCGGGGTCGTGTGGCCGTTGAGGACATGATACTGGTTCACAAACTGGAACCGGTCGTTGTCCCGGCTTAAAAAGACGAGATAGTCGTCGGGAAGGCCCGGGTCGTTGTACAAGTTTAAATACCGCAAGCCGTCGTTTTCCAGGTCAAGCGCCTCGGCCTCGTCGACGACTTCTTTTGTCAGGCGATCCTTTTGTTTTTCGGAAAGCCGGGTGTAGGCTGCCGCGTTGTCCGCGAGCGCCTCGGCTTTCAGGGCGTCAAACGCCTCCGTGTCCAGAGCGCGCGTGTTTTCCCAGGCGTTGAGTTGCTCAAGCGCCTCTTTGCGGCTTTCGAGAATGGCAGCCACGGTTTCGTGGCGGACTTGCTGGGTGTGCTTGTCCCACCAAAACCAGCCGCCCCATATTCCACCTAAAATGAGCAGGAGGATCACGACGACGATCGTCAAGTTTCTTGGATTGACTTTCCGTTTTCTTTGCATACAATTTCCTCCGATCCAATGCATTTCATGCGCTAATCGCGCATTTTGTTCCGGAATCCATTATAACGGCGAAACAATAAAAAAGAAACATCACCTAAAGAAAAGAATAGTGGCAAAAGAAAAACCACCTTGCGGTGGTTAGTCGGAAACGAGCACTTTTACGATTTCGCCAATGTACATGTCGTGAAAATCGTTGTTTGGGTAGTTGTCCTCGATGAGCCGTTTGTCCTTGAATCCTTCAGCGACGATAGGTGCCTGGTAAAGCGTTTTGCATACGAGCACGAGCTTCGCCTCCTGGAAATACGGGCCTTCTTTGAAAAACAGGGGATGGAGGCTCGTCTTTTTCACTTTGTCCTCGTCTTTGCCGGAATGGGTGCCAAGATAGGCCAAGTCGCGTTTGTGTTCGGGACCAAACGCGCACAAGGTAAAGTACTCGTTGGAGTCCATAAAGAGCTTGGTGTAGCGCTGCGGCCGCACATAGACGATGGCGGTCGGCATCCCGCCGCCATGGCCCCACAGCGAGCCAAGCTGTCCCCAGGAAACGGTCATCGTGTTCCAGCTTGTTTTTTCCGTGCCCGCGCCAAGCAGCATCCAGTCGTCGGCGAACAGCATGGAAGGGGACAAAGTCAGTT
The DNA here is from genome assembly GCF_964018005.1 of uncultured Dubosiella sp. Taxonomy (NCBI): domain Bacteria; kingdom Bacillati; phylum Bacillota; class Erysipelotrichia; order Erysipelotrichales; family Erysipelotrichaceae; genus Dubosiella; species uncultured Dubosiella sp. The sequence continues at coordinate 120,864 of NZ_CAXHOA010000004.1, read as the reverse complement.
GTTTCGGGTCAATTTCATGCATAATCGTTTTCTCTTCCTTTCAAATGTTGTTATTTATATAGTAAAACATGTAAGTGCTTTCTGAAAAACTTTCTTTTTTTTGCTCGTTCGCTATAATAAACATACTGATTTTTGGAGGTAATGACGATGTTGAATATACAATCTGAAGCGAATCGCTGTTTACAATGCAAGATTCCTCGCTGCCGGACGGGATGTCCGATTTCGACGCCGATCCCGCAAGCGATCGCCTTGTTCAAACTAGGAAAGCTGCAAGAAGCGGCGCAAATGCTGTTTGACAACAATCCGCTCTCGCTCGTTTGCGCCATCGTGTGCGATCATGACAAGCAGTGCGAGGGCCACTGCGTCAAGGGCATTAAAGAAAGTCCTGTCGAATGGGGATCCATCGAGCGGTTTATTTCCGACACGTATTTGGAGCGGGTCCAAATCGAAAAGGCGCCATCTACCGGAAAAAGCGTGGCGGTCATTGGATCGGGACCGGCGGGCATGAGCGCCGCCATCGAGCTCATCCGGCGCGGCCATGAGGTGACGGTTTTTGAGGCTCAAAGCGAAATTGGCGGCATGCTGCGCTATGGCATTCCGGAATTCCGCCTGCCTAAAAGCATTTTGGACCGCTACGCGAAAAAAATGAAAGCGGCCGGAATCCGTTTCCGGCTCCATACGGCGGTCGGCAGCTCGATCACGATCGAGGACATGCTGCGCGACGGGTATCAGGCGGTATTGATTTCCAGCGGCTTATGGCGGGCGCAAGCGCTTCGCGTTCCTGGCGAAACGCTGCCAAACGTATGTTATGGAATCCATTATTTGGCTAGTCCCAAATCGTTTGAAATCGGCAACCGGCTGGCGGTTATCGGAACGGGCAACACGGCAATCGACGTGGCGCGCACCGCGCTCCATCAAGGCGTAAGCTATGTAACCTTGTACGCGCGACGGGCCCAAAGCAATGCGGACCCCAAAGAAAGGGAACTGGCTTTGCTGGAAGGCGCCGAGTTTAAAAGTCAAATGCAAATTTCACGCATTACAAAGGACGGCCCGATGTTTAAGGCGGTCCGGCTTGACGAACAAGGACAAATTGTGGAAATCGAGGAAACGGAACAACTGGAACCGGCAGATTTCACGATTATCGCGGCCAGTCAGGGACCAAAATCCAAATTGATCCATACGACGCCTGGTCTGGAAGGCAACGCGCGCGGCTTGTTGAAAGTCGATGAAAACAGCCGCACGACTGTTGAAGGGGTATTTGGCGCCGGCGATGTCGTCTATGGCGGCAAAACGGTCGTGGAAGCGGTCGCGGACGCGAAAAAAGCGGTTCAGGCGATCGACGAGTACTTAAAAACAAAAGAGTAGGCAAAAGGGAAGATCGCGGACGAAAGATCTTCCTTTTTTTATGTAACTTATTCTTTAATTTTTGTAAAAAAAAGCGCATAAAAACCCTATTTTGAAAAACAGTGTTAATTTGTATCTCTTCCATCAAGACATTTGAAGTGCCTGATTCCTATACTCCTCTGGAATCTCTATGCCCAGGTTTTCTAGTTTTGTCAAATAACTTTTGATCTTACTTTCCTTTGTCTTTGTTTGATAATAATTGCTTCCCAATTCCTTGTATGATTCTCCGTTTTTCAGCATATGATATGCAATCTTCAAAATTGAATGTCCCACTGCCACGATCGCTCTCTTTTTTCCGCGATGTGCCGCGATCCGGTTGTATAGAGAGGAAAAATAGCTTTCTTTTTTCATTACGGCAGAATGCGCGCAAACCACCAGAGTACTCCTTAGCAGTTTGTTTCCTTTTGTCGTTCGAGCGCTCAGTTTTTTCTTTGCCGATTCTTTGTTTCCCGGGCTGATTCCCGCCCATGAACAAATGTGGCGATCCGTGGGAAACCGACTCATATCGACACCAATCACAGATATGATGATTTTCGCGCTGTCTTCTCCGATTCCCGGAATCTGCGTTAATCGTTTGGCCGCTTCTTTCTCCGGATCGCTCATGGCGTCGTTGATATCCTGATCCAGTTCTCGAATATGCTTTTCCAATTCATCAATATGCTTGCGCAGTTCCCGGATCATTTTGATTTGAACCGGACTCAGCACGCCATTCATATCCTCGATCAACTTTGTTTTGCTCGCTTTTAATCTTCTTGAAATCTTTCTGTCTTTGATCATCTGGTCATAAACAGCTTCATCGAATTTTTCGCCTTCCAGAATGAGATCCAAAAGATTTCTCGCGCTTTTTCCATTGATATTGGATACTGTACCGGACAACTTGATATTTCCGCCTTCCAGCATTTTTTGGAGCCGGTTCAATTCGGCGGATTGGGTTTTTACCAGACTTTTCCTGTAGCTGACAAGCTCGCGAAGTTCGCGTTGGGAGCGATTGGGAATAAAGCTGGGAATCAATAAGCCATGACAAAGAAGATCGGAAATCCATTCCGCGTCTTTGATATCCGTCTTTCGACCGGGAACATTGCGCATATGCTGAGCATTGACAACAATCGGGTTCAAGTCGAAAGATTCAAGGACATTGTATAAAGGTTTCCAGTAAGAACCGGTGCTTTCCATAGCGACGGCTTGACAATGATTTTCCAAGAGCCAATCCGCCAAAGAGAGAAGTTCACGAGTGGAAGCACCGAATTCCTTGATCTGGGTGTTCTGCTCCTGACGAAGACAGGCGACGATCAATTTCTTGTGAACATCAATACCACAACAAACCGCATAAAGATTTTCCATAAACAAAACTCCTTTTCAAATAAAGCGGTCGGAACGGCTGCGTAGATCATTTTTTTATACGTTTTTTCGACGAAGCGATCAACAGATGGTGGTGCGTTCAACCGTCCCTCAATCAATTTTTTTTACGAGTTCGGAGCTCAAAAAAGAGACGACCTCTTCCGCTAATTCCAGTATAAAGAAAAAAGGAATGAAACAATAGATTTTTGTCTAAAGTTACATTCCGTGTGGTACACCCCGGAGTATGGAGATTTTTTTTCGAAAGCGGCGAAGTGGATTGAGAACGACTCGAAAAAGAAATATAGTGTGGTTAAACACAAAAGCAGAAAGAGGAAAAGGTGAAGAATATGTTTCAACTACAACAACTTGTCACGGAAAGCGCCAATCCGGCTTCTTCCGGGTTGAGCGCGATGTCCATCGCCGAACAAATCGACTTGATGAACGCGGAGAATCAAAAAGCTGTGCTTTGTTTGGAATCCCAGACGCGCCAAATCGAACGCGTGATTGAAAAAACGAGCGAGGCGCTCCAAGGCGGGGGACGCCTTGTGTACATGGGCGCGGGAACAAGCGGAATGATCGGATTGATGGACGCGCTGGAATGTCCGCCCACCTTTGGCGTTCCGGAAGGTGTCGTCATCGGTTTGCTGGCGGGCAAAGACCACGCTTTTTCCAACGCGGACGTGGAAGATTCCCGGGAGCTTGGAAAACAAGATCTCGAAGCCATCGGACTGAATGCCGGCGACATCGTCATTGGACTTGCCGCCAGCGGAAGGACGCCATACGTGCTTGGTGGGCTGGCCTTTGCGCAGGAAATTGGCGCTTCGACAGCGGCGGTCGTCTGCAATCCCGACACGCCCATCGCCTGTTTATGCCCGGATACGATCGAAGCCGTTGCCGGTCCCGAAGTGCTCACCGGCTCCACCCGGCTCAAGGCGGGAACCGCGACCAAGCTTGTTGTCAACATGATTAGCACGTTGAGCATGGTGCGGTTAGGAAAAGTGTATAAAAACTACATGGTGGATGTGCAGCTCGCCAATGAAAAGCTGATCGAGCGAGGCGTCCATATCGTTTGCGAAACGACCGGTTTCTCCAAGGAAAAAGCGAAAGAAACGCTTGTCGCCGCGCACGGGCACGTGAAATCAGCCGTCGTGATGGGAATGGCTTCGTGCACGCTGCCGGAAGCCGAGCGGTATCTCGCGCAGGCTGGCGGGTCGATCGACGCGCTGTTGCGACAAAAGGACATGCGATGAAAAAAGGATTGTACCGCCTGGAGGAATACGAAAACGCTTGTTTGCTAGCCAGCCGATTTTTAGCTGGCTTTTTTTTCTTTGGTATAATAAAACCAAACCAATGCAGGAGAGGAACGATATGACAATGCAAACCAAACTGCTTGCGTGGTACGAGGCCAACGCCCGCAAGCTCGCTTTTCGACAAAACCGGAATCCGTATTTTATTTGGATCAGCGAGATCATGGCCCAGCAGACGCGCATCGAGGCGATGCTGCCCTATTTTGAAAACTTCATCCGGCTCTATCCCGATTTGCCTTCGCTTGCCCAAGCCGACGACGAGTCGCTCCACAAGGCGTGGGAGGGACTTGGCTATTATTCGCGGTGCCGCAATTTGAAAAAGTGCGCCATCGAGTGCGTGGAGCGCTTTGACGGCCGGCTGCCTTCCACGAAAGCCGAGCTCAAAACGCTTCCGGGCATCGGCGACTACACGGCCGGCGCGATCGCCAGCATCGCGTTCGGGGAAAAAGTCAGCGCCATCGACGGCAATGTGGTCCGCGTATTTTCCCGCTTGTACGATGTGCGGGCGGATGTGACGAAAGCGGCGACCAAAAAACAAATCGCCCGGCTTGTGGACGACTCCCTTTGCGAGCCAATCGAGGCGTACAATCAGGCGCTCATGGAGCTGGGCGCGATGGTGTGCACGCCGAAAAATCCCAAATGCGACCAATGTCCGGTCGCGGCGTGGTGCCAGACCGATGAACCCGAAACGTTGCCGGTCAAGCCGGAAAAAAAGGCGCGCCGAGTCGAGCGCAAGCACGTGTACGTGTGGACCGACGGCAAGGGGTTCCACATGAACCGGCGTCCGAAAACTGGCCTGCTGGCCAATTTATACGAGTTTGACGAAACGATGCCTGACGAAGTCGTGCGAACCGAGCCGCTCGCGCCCTACACCCACATCTTTTCGCATGTGGAGTGGCAGATGGACGCCACGCTCGTCTTTGTGAAAGAGGATGCGGGATTTTATTCGGTGGATCAAATCGAGAACGAGCTCGCGCTTCCGTCGGCCTTCGCGCCGTTTTTCGAGGAAGCGCGGGAGAAAATCGACGAAGATGTTGAAAACGAAAAGGAATAGATGTATCATTGTGTTAGGTCAGTGATACAGTGAAAGGAGCTTGAAAGCATGGATCACCCATTTACCAACGACCGTCCGATTTACGTTCAGCTTGTCGAGCGTGTCGAACAGGCGATTTTGACCGGTCAGTACCGGCCTGACGAGAAGCTGCCTTCCGTTCGGGAGTTCGCTTCGATGTATCAAGTCAATCCGAACACGATGCAAAAAGCGCTTCAGGAGCTGGAAAGGAAAAAGCTCATTTACACGGAACGGACGAATGGAAAATTCGTGTCGGACAACTGTTCTCTGATCGAAAAAGCGCGGGATCAACACGCGGCCGAAATCGTGCGGCGCTGCCTAGGCGAACTGGACGCGCTCGGCTATGGCGTGGAAGAGGCAATCGCGCTGCTGAAAAAAGGAGAGTAGAAACAATGACATCCATCGTGGAAGTGCGCCACGTTTCCAAATCGTATGGAAACAAGCAGGCGCTAAAGGACGTGTCGCTGTCGATTCCGGCCGGACGCATTGTCGGATTGATCGGAAAAAACGGTATGGGCAAAACGACGTTGATCAAACTCATCAACGATTTGCTCACGATCGACGAGGGCGAGATTCGAATCGACGGCCAGACGCCGGGAACGGCGACAAAGCAAATCGTGTCGTATTTGCCGGAACGAACGTATTTGGATCGGGGAATGAAGGTGAAAGACGTCGTGCGTTATTTCGCGGATTTTTATTCGGATTTCGACACGGAAAAGGCGAATCGGCTCATCAAGGAGCTTGGGCTGGACGACAAGATGAAAATAGGCACCATGAGCAAGGGCATGCAGGAAAAGCTTCAGCTCATTCTTGTTATGGCGCGCAAGGCGAAGCTGTACATTTTGGACGAGCCGCTTGGCGGCGTCGATCCGGCGACCCGGGACTATATTTTGGATACGATTTTATCGAATTTCGCACAAGGAGCGACCGTGGTGCTGTCCACGCATTTGATTGCCGACATCGAGCGGATCCTGGACGAAGTCATTATTATAGAAGATGGCGAGATCAAGCAGCATGTGGACGCCGACACGCTGCGCGGCGAGCAAAACTGCTCGATTGACGAATACTTCCGGAGGACATACAAATGGTAGGAAAACTGTTGAAATACGATTTGAAAAACCAGGCGCGGCGGCTTGTCCCCTATTGCCTGATCGCTTTGGCGACCGCTTTGATCGTCCGGCTGCTCTCGCTGGGGCACGGCCCGGTTTTCTCGACTTTGCAGACGATCGCGATTTCGGTCGACATCGTGCTTTTGATTGGCTGCGTCCTGATGCCGCTCATTAGCGGCTGGACATACATGATTCGCTCGATGTACAAGGACGAAGGTTATTTGACGAACACGCTGCCGGTTTCGCGCTCGAGTGTTTATATCGCCCAGTGGCTGTCGGGCATGCTCGGCCTGCTTCTTTGTCTGGCGACTGCGGCTCTTGGCTTGTGGATCGCCTTTTATAGCCAAGACTACCAGATGGTTATAAATGGCATCGTCATGACAGGCAAGGAGGCACTCGGGTACTCGTCGACGTCTGCGTTGCTCGCCTTTGTCTTTTTCGTGTATTATTTCGAGATGGGCTTCGCGATGACAGCCGGCTACGCGGGCATCGTGCTCGGGTACCGGTGCTGGAAAGACAAGCCGGCCAAGGCGGTGTTGTTTGGACTTGGTTTGTATTTTCTTGGATCCGTGCTGTCGGTGGCGATCCTGTTCGTGTACGGCTTGTTCGATCCATCCGTTATGGAGCTGTTTAGAGAAAGCGCCGAACCAGGCGTCACGATGATCAAGTCGATTTTCATGCTGGGAACGATGTACTACATTGTCGTTTCGCTGGCGCTGGACGCCATCGCGCTCAAGACGCTGAGCAAAGGTGTCAATCTGGAATAGTTGAAAACAAAGAAAATTTAAAGAGCCGGCCCGTTTGAATGGGTCGGCTTTTATTTTATCACTTGCCACGAGCCGGATTTGTTGGAGCCGGTGCGCTTGATCGTTCCATCTTTTTTCAGCTTGGCAAGCACGCGCTCCACCTGTCTTTGGGAGAGCCCGAGTTGTTCGCCAAGCGACCGCGCGGAATGGGACGGATTGTCTTTGAGCAAAGAGACGACCTGATCTTCCAGAGAATTTATTCCGACATTTGTTCCGACATTTATTCCGACATCGGGGGTGAATTGATTGAGTGCCTGCCGAATCATTCGAAGCATAAATTCAACGAAAATCGTAGATTCGCCCTTGGTGTTCGAAGCGTTTATAGCCCAATAGTATTCCTGCTGGTTTTTATGGATCAACGTCTCGATCGGGATCCAGGCAAAAAACGGTTTCCATGTTTGTAAAATCAGGGAATGCCATAAACGTCCTGTGCGTCCGTTTCCATCCGCAAAAGGATGAATAAATTCAAATTCATAATGAAAAACGCAGGATTTGATCAAAGGATGCGTATTAGAATATCGAAGCCAGTTAAATAATTGTTTCATGACTTCCGGAATATAATGGGCTGGGGTTCCGGCATGGATCAACGTCGTGCCACTATAAACACCAGCATTTTTACTTCGAAATCTTCCCGCATCTTTTATTAAACCATTCATCATGAAAGCATGGGCTTTAAGAAGATCATTTAAAGAATAAGGATCGAGCGTTTGCAGAATCTCATAGGCTTCGTAAGCGTTTTTTGCTTCCCGAATATCGCTTGGAGGAGCCAGTACGCGTTTGCCGTTGATAATGTCCGTGACTTGATCAACGGTCAAAGAATTGTTTTCGATCGCAAGGGAAGACTGGATCGTTTTGATTTGATTTTCCCGGCGTAAAACAAGATTGGCCGCCTGTGCTTCGCTTACTGTGATTTTTCCAACCAGTTCACCAATCTCAATCACAAGACTTGTGATTTTGTCTGTCATGGTGAATGGCGGCGTATAAGAATTGTTTGTTTTCATAATCTAATTTTACCATATCGGGAGGGGACGAGAAGGAAAATAGAAAGGATAAAGTATTTTGGAAAGGAAACGAAGAGAAATCGCATTTTGAAAAATAGATCAAAAGAACGGGTGTCGAATTTTGCGTTTTTGCATAAGGCAGCCGATACCGGAAAATAAAATAAATTCTTTTCTATCGTTCTTAAACTTGTTAAGATATAAAATAATCATTTGTTTTAAACAGCAGTTTTAATTTTATGGAAGGGGAACGTATGAAAAGAACAAAAAAAGGAATTTTGATTGTCGGAATCCTGGCATTGGCTGCCGGGCTCGTCGTCGTTTTGAGTCAAAAGGGGAAAGAAGACGGAACCGACGCCTACGATTTCTGGAAGGAAACGTACGAAGCCGTCGCCCGCAAGACAAAGGGCGCTTCGAGGTACGAGGAAACGCCTTGGAAAGTGGGCGCGCAAGATAGAAAACAGGCGGTGGAGGCGGACTATCCGGACTTTTTCATCGGTTATATGGAGGATGAAAACGGACGCCAAACGGAAACGACTTTGTCAATGCAGCACGACGGTTCTTCGCAAGAAAAAAAGATTGAGCTGATTTATGAAGTAAAGGAGTTTGCTGAAGAAAATCTGAAAGCCGAGAAAGAGTTCAAGATTGAATCCAGCGATTATTTGGCCAAACAATTTGATACATCATATTCCGTGTACGAATATTTAAACGGGGTGTTTGACCGTTCCGAAACGCAGGAAGGCTATTTGCATTTCAACGGAAACGACGTGGACTATATCGAGCTTCCTTTGATGAAAGAAGCGATGGAGCATTTTGACAAGTTGACTGGAAAGATCGAAGAAGAGTTTGGCGTCGCATACGATCAAACCCATTTCATTGATTTACCGGCTCTTTGCGAAGACATCGCGTTTTCGGAAGAGATACCAGAGGAAATTCAAACGCTTGATTATTTTAGCGATGTTCACTACAACGCGAGAGGGTATGGCATTGTCACCTTTTTAAAGGTGGAAGATGACTTCCAAACCGCGACGTACGGGACGTATGATGTGACCCGTCAAGGATACGGTTTCAACTACACGATGAATCTGATCCCCAGAGCGATGGAAAACGGCTTTGATTTGGATACAGTTTCCGATATCGAAAAAGAAATGGTTTATTTTGACGGCGGTACCGCGTATATTTACCCGGCGGATTGGAAAGACGAGGAAATCCTGGCGGATGTAAGGACTGGAGCGGAAAACGCGGTTTCTGTTTTAAGCACGCAAAATAAAAATTACGAGGATTATGAAACGATGGTAAACGGTTGATCTTCTCCGAAGGGAAAGGATTCTGAAAGAAAGAAGAAAATCGCAGTCAAATCAGCAGGAAAGGAAACTTTTGCGATGAAAAGGCAAAAAAGTATTGAAAAAGGTTAGAATCTCCTGTTTAATGGCATTTGTATTAAAGGGTTTTTGACTAATATTTTTTTACCAATGCAATATGATATGGTATGATAAAAAGAACCACAAAGGAGGTACTGAATGGCCGGATTTTTAAATGGCCTTTTTTCGGAAGAAAAAAGGGAACTCAATAAATTAGAAAAAATGGCTGATAAAGTGCTGGCGCTCGAGCCGGCAATATCAAAATTATCCGATGAAGATCTAAAACATAAAACGATCGAATTCCGCGAGCGGCTGGCGAACGGCGAAACGATCGACGATATCTTGTACGAGGCGTTCGCGACCGCCCGGGAAGCGGCGTACCGCGTCATCAACGAGAAACCGTACAAAGTGCAGATCATGGGCTCTTTGGCGATGAACCTGGGCGACATCGCCGAGATGAAAACAGGTGAAGGAAAAACCTTGACGGCGACGATGGCCGTGTACTTGAACGCGCTGGTCGGACAAGGCGTGCACGTCATTACCGTCAACGAATACCTGGCCGGCCGTGACGCGGCGTGGATGGGTGAAATCTACCGTTTTCTTGGATTGACGGTTGGTGTCAACAAGCGCGAGCTTTCGCCACGGGAAAAACGCGAAGCGTACGCGTGCGACATCACGTACACGACGAACTCCGAGCTAGGATTCGACTACTTGCGCGACAACATGGTGACCGACGTGAAGGATCGCGTCATGCGCGGCTTGCACATGGCGATCATCGACGAGGTCGACTCCGTATTGATCGACGAGTCGAGAACGCCGCTCATCATTTCGGGCGGTAAAAAACAAACCGCCAACTTGTATATCGGCGCGGACCGCTTCGTCAAGACGCTGACGGCGCCGGAATACGAAACGGACAAGCACACGCACGAAAAGACGCTGATTTCGGGCGACTATGACATCGACGAGAAGACGCGTCAGGTCATGCTTTCGGAAGAAGGCGTGAAGAAAGCCGAGAAGTTTTTCAATATTGAAAACTTGTACGATATCGAGCACACGCAGCTCGTCCACCACATCAACCAGGCGCTGCGTGCCAACTATATTATGATGAAAGGCGTGGAGTACGTCGTCAACGACGAGCAGGAAATCGTCATCGTCGACCAGTTCACCGGTCGTATGATGCCGGGCCGCGCCTACAGCGACGGACTGCATCAAGCCATCGAAGCCAAGGAAGGCGTGCCAATCAAAGAGGAAACGTCGACGCTGGCCACGATCACGTACCAGAACTTTTTCCGCCTGTACGAGAAGCTGGCCGGCATGACCGGTACGGCGAAAACGGAAGAGGAGGAGTTCCTTTCCACGTACAACATGAAGGTCGTTGTCATCCCGACGAACCGTCCGGTCGTGCGCGACGACATGGCCGACGAGATTTACGCCCGCAAGGAAGACAAGTACCGGGCGCTTGTGAACCGCGTCAAGGAGCTGCACGCCAAAGGCCAGCCGGTTCTGGTCGGCACGATCGCCGTCGAGACGTCCGAGCTCATTTCGAAAATGCTGAAAAAAGAAAAGATCCCGCACGAAGTGCTGAACGCGAAAAACCACGCCCGCGAGGCGGAAATCGTCGCCAAAGCCGGCCAGGTCGGCGCCGTGACGATCGCCACGAACATGGCTGGTCGTGGTACCGATATCAAGCTGTCGCCGCAATCGCGCGAGCTGGGCGGTCTGGCCGTCCTCGGTTCGGAACGCCACGAAAGCCGCCGTATCGACAACCAGCTGCGCGGCCGTTCAGGACGCCAGGGCGATCCGGGCTTCTCCAGATTTTACGTGTCGCTCGAGGATTCGCTCATGGTTCGTTTTGGCGGGGACAAGCTGCAAGGTTTGTTCTCGAAAATGGGCGACGAGCAAATCGAGTCCAAGACGGTGACGAAGTCGATCACGATGGCGCAAAAGCGCGTCGAAGGCTTCAACTTCGATTCGCGGAAGCAGCTGCTCGACTATGACGACGTGTTGCGCCGCCAGCGCGAAATCATTTACGCGCAGCGCAACAAGATTTTGGAAAGCGAAAACGTGCACGACATGGTGAAGGTGATTTTCGAAAAAGTCATCGACCAGACGCTGCAAGCCAATATCGCCGATTCCCGCAAGGGCACGGTGGACATTCCGGGCTTTGTCAAGTCGCTGGAAATGATGGGACTGCAAGACGACCGCGCCATCCATGTCGAGGATTTGGAAGGCAAGAGCTACGAGCAAATCCAGCAGTACGCGATGGACAAGATCTGGGCCGACTACGAAAACGAGATCGCGGACGTGAAAGGCCAGTTCCTTCCGTTTGAGAAAACGGTTGTGCTGCGCAATATGGACCGCAACTGGATCGAGCACATCGACCGGATGGACAAATTGAGAAGCGGCATCTACTTGCGTTCGTACGCGCAAAACAACCCGCTCCAGCAATATGTGCAGGAAGGCTTCGACATGTTCGAGGAAATGAACCAGCGCATCGACCGCGAAATCGCGTTCTTCCTGTTGAAAGTGCGCATTCGCCGCGTCACGACGAAAAAAGAAGACATTGTCCAAAAGGCGAAACAAGCCCAGCAGGCAAAAAGAGGAGCCAGTGTATAATGGAACTATATGAATTGAAACAAGAAGTTTTTACTCACCTAGAAAAGTTGGACCTTCTAGGTGAGTCGCTTTGACCTCGCTCAAAAAGAGGAAGAAGTAAAAGCGCTTGACCAGCAAATGCTGGGCGCCGATTTCTGGAGCGACCAGAGGGCGGCGCAAAGCGTCATTCGCAAACGCAACGGATTGAAAGACATCATCGACTCGTATGCTTCGCTTCACGACGAGCTCGCCTCGCTTAACGAAACGGCCGACGAGCTGAAGGGCGCCTTCGACGAGGAGTTGATGATGCTTGCCGAGGAAGAGTACGCCGACGTGAAAAAGGCGTTCGAGGACTTTGAAATGAAAGTGCTGCTCTCCCACGAGTACGACAACTCCAACGCCATCCTGGAAATCCATCCAGGCGCGGGCGGTACGGAAAGCTGCGACTGGGCGGGCATGCTGTATCGAATGTACACACGCTATGCTGAAAAGCACGGCTACAAAGTGAGCGTGCTCGACTATTTACCGGGCGAGGAAGCCGGTATCAAGAGCGTGACGTTTCTGGTGGAAGGCGAAAAGGCGTACGGCTATTTGAAGTCGGAAAAAGGCGTGCACCGTCTGGTGCGCATCTCGCCATTCGACTCGGGAGCAAGACGCCACACATCGTTCGCTTCGCTCGATGTCATGCCGCAATTCAACGAGGAAATCGAGATCGAAATCAAGCCGGAAGACTTGATTGTCGAGACGAAACGGGCTTCGGGCGCGGGCGGTCAGCACATCAACAAGACCGACTCGGCCATTCGCATGGTGCACAAGCCAACCGGCATCGTCGCCACGTGCCAGTCCGGGCGCAGCCAGATCCAAAACCGCGAGGAGGCGCTGCGCATCTTGAAATCCAGATTGTACCAGCGAGAAATCGAGGAGCAGGAAAAGAAGATCGCCGCGCTCAAAGGCGAGCAGGCGGCCAACGAGTGGGGATCGCAGATCCGCAACTACGTGCTCCATCCGTACAGTCTGATCAAGGACGTGCGTACCGGCTGTGAAACGAGCCAGGTTCAAAACGTGCTGGATGGCGATTTGGATGCGTTTATTTTCGCGTACTTGAAGTCGCAGATCCGCTAAAATGAGTACAAAATGCAAGTCATCGCAGGATGGCTTGTTTTTTTTTGGAAGAAACGCGGGAACGGGGATTCGCGTATTCTCTTTGATTTTGTTCGAAAATGAACGGGTTATTTTCAGGCAGCTTTTTGGCATGCGTGGTATGATACTTTCATGAACAGGAAAATACCATTTCAAAAAATATTCTGGATCGGCCTCATGTTGTTTTCGATGTTTTTCGGGGCCGGGAATTTGATCTTCGCGCCGTTTCTTGGCGTGCAGGCGGCAGGCAATACGCCGCTGGCGCTCTTTGGGTTTTTGTGCACGTCGGTCGTCGTGCCGATTTTGGCCATCGTGATCTTGGCCAAGTTTAAAGACGGCCGTTCGATGCTGGAAACGATTTCGAAGCCGCTGGCCATCGTGTTCATGTCGCTTGTGTACTTGCTGATCGGGCCTTGCATCGCCATTCCGCGAACCGCGACGACAAGCTTCGAAATGTTCGAGTGGCTCATCGCGCCGACCGCGTTGAACCGGATGTTGTTCGCGCTCGTTTTTTTCGCGGCCTCTTTTTTCGTCGCGCTGCATCCCAACAAGCTCAAGGACGTGCTCGGAAAGGTGATGTCGCCGATCTTGCTTGTCCTTGTAGGCGTCGTGTGCGTCGGATCGCTTGTGCAGCCGGATGCGGTCAGCCAGATCGTCGTGCACTACGATCAAAATCCATTTGGCACCGGCTTTGTCGAGGGCTATCAGACGATGGACATTTTGGCGGCGTTTTGTTTTGGAAGCATCATGGTCATGAACATCAAAAACGAAGGCGTCGAGCACAAAAAGGCGATCCACGCGGTGCTGGTGCGCGCGGCAATCATCGCCGGCGTCCTTCTGGCGGGCGTGTACAGCTTGCTGGCGTTTAGCGGCATGCTTCGCTCGGAAACGCTGCTGGCGGCTACAAACGGGGCGCAGGTGCTTTCCATGCTGGCCGAACAGCTGTTTGGCGGCTTCGGGCAAGTCATCAACGCGTTGATTTTCCTGATCGCCTGCTTTAACGTGTGCACGGGTTTGCTTAGCTGTGTGTCGGAATACTTTCACGAGCTGGTGCCGCGCTGGTCGTACCGGACGTGGCTAATCGTTTTCACGGTGGCGGGAATTGTCGTTTCGTGCTTTGGTCTGGACGTGATTTTGAGCTTGTCGGCTCCGATTCTCAATTTTCTTTGTCCGGTCGCGATTTTGTTTCTCGTGTACGGGATTTTCAAAAAGAGCGACTCGCAGGCTTAGCTTTCTTTTTGTGTCGAACGCGGTTCGGCACTTTTTTTCTTTTTCGTTTCAGCGTACAATGAACAGTATGAAAAGAAGAGAATGGATGAGGTGGTGCTTGTTTTTGGGAGCGCTGACGGGCTGCGCGGCCAACGAGGCCGAAGTCGTGCCGGCACCCCAGGAGGAAAGAACGGCGGTTGTCGAGCAGTCGACCCGGCCGGACAACGAAGAAAAGAAGGAAGAAAGAGAAGCGGACGAGCCGGTTGTGGAAACGGATGGCAACGTCACGCGAATCAACGGAATCGTGCTCGTCAACAAAGACTATGGCGTCGCGGCCGACTACGCGCCAGGCGAGGATCCCGAGGCGCTGGCGGCGCTCATGGATATGATTGGCGACATGCAAAGCGCCGGGCTGGACGTGTCCGGGGAGTACAGCGGCTTTCGCTCGTACCAGACGCAGGCGGATTTGTACGCGGGGTACGTGGCGGCGTACGGCCAGCAGGAGGCGGATACGTTTTCGGCGCGTCCGGGTTTTTCGGAACATCAGACCGGGCTGGCGTTTGATTTGAAGCATGGCAGCGGCCAGCTGCTGGAAGGCGAAACGGAAGCCGGATGGCTTCTGGATCATGCTGGCGAGTATGGATTTATCGTTCGATATCAGGAAGGGAAAGAAGAGGTGACCGGCTATATCGCGGAGCCTTGGCATGTGCGCTATATTGGCGAACAGGCGCCGGCCATTCAACAGTCGGGACTGGCCCTGGAGCAGTATTTGGGAATCAAGTAATCATTTGAAGTCAATGGGGGAATGAAAAATGGCTGAAATGGAAAAGACATACGAGAAAGTCGTGGAATCCATCAAAAATCAGGTGATGGATGGAACGCTGGTTCCGGGCAGCAAGCTGCCGACCGAGCGGACGCTGGCCAAAGAGCTGGACGTCAGCCGCAATTCGGTTCGGGAAGGGCTGCGGGTGCTTCAAAATATTGGAATCATTTCGTCGCAGCAAGGATCGGGAAACTATATTTCGCTGAACTTCGACCAGAAGATGACCGAAGTGCTTTCGTTTATGTATTTTTTGAAAGGAATCGACGAGACGCAAGTGACGGAGTTTCGATGGATCATCGAGGAGGCGGCGCTGCGTTACGCGGTGATCCGGGCCACGGCGGAAGAAAAAAAAGGACTTCTCGAAAGTCTGGCGGGGCTGGAGAGCGCGACCAGCGAGGCGGAGCGCATTCAATGGGACCAGCAAATCCACGCCCGCATCGTGCAGGCGAGTCACAACGATTTTTTGATTGCCAACTACAACGCGTTTACGAGTTTTATGGACGAGTATATCAAGTCGATGCGGCAGCGAATCATTCGGGGGCTTGAAAGCAACAACATGCTGGAAGTCGCGCATCACGAAATGGTGTATGGCATTCTTAACGAGGACATTCAGCTGAGCATGCATGGTCTTCGGGACCATTTCGGGTATATCGAGAAATACCGCGCCTGAAGTTAGTAACCGCTTACAAAAAATCGTGAATATCCCTTGCTTCTTTTGGAGGCAAGGGATATTCTATAGCTGTAAATTGGTAGTACCAATTAAACGAAAGCCCGAGCCGCGAGGCTCTTTCTTTAGAACGTCGATGTAAGCGCTAACATCATCTTTTGAACGATCATCACCGGAATAAAAGGAGTAGTATATGAAAATTCTAGTATGTATCAAACAAGTTCCTGAAAGCAACAAGGTCGAAGTCGACCCTGTCACGGGTGTCATCAAGCGGGACGGCGCCGCGTCCAAGATGAACCCTTACGATTTGTACGCGTTGGAAACCGCGTTTCGGCTGCGTGAGCACATAGGCGGCGAAGTTGACGTCATTTCCATGGGGCCTCCGCAAGCGGGCGAAGTCATTCGCGAAGCGTTCGCGATGGGCGCCGACGCGGGAACGCTCATTTCGGATCGCGCGTTTGGCGGAGCGGATGTGCTGGCGACAAGCTACACGCTGGCGCAAGGCATTCGCTCAAGCGGCGAGTACGACTTGATTTTGTGCGGCAAGCAGACGATTGATGGCGACACGGCGCAGGTTGGCGCCGAAATCGCGGAATGGCTTGGCGTTCCAAGCGTGAATAACGTGTGCGAGATTCACGATTTGAGCGAGGATTCGATTACCGTTTCAATGGATTTGCCGGAGGAAGTGGAAATCGCCAAAGTTTCCCTGCCTTGCTTGTTGTCGGTAGACAAAGACATTTTCATGCCGCGTCTGCCTTCGTATGTGCGGAAGATGGCGACAAAAGATCGTCCGATCACGGTTCTTTCGCTCAAAGACATGCGCGATACCGACGCGTCGCATTATGGCTTGAACGGATCGCCGACGCAAGTGCAGCGGATTTTCCCGCCCGATGTCAACCATGAAAAAGAAGTGTGGAACGGAACGAGCGAGGTTTTGGCGGATAAGATGTACGACAAGATCGTCGAGTTGAAATTTATTTGAGGGAGGAAACAGTATGCCGAAATTAGTATTGCATCCAGAGCACATTGAAGATCCTCAGGTGCTTGTCGACATTTGTCCGTTTGGCGCGATGCAGATGACGCCGGACGGCTTGGAAATCAACGCGGCCTGCAAGATGTGCAAGCTTTGCGTGCGCAAAGGTCCAAAGGGCGCGGTCGAGTTTGTCGAAGACACTGTGCAGCCTAGCGTCGACAAAGACGAGTGGAAAGGCATCGCCGTGTATGTCGACCACGTCGATGGAAAGATCCATCCGGTGACGTACGAGCTGCTTGGCAAGGCGCGCGAAATGGCGGACAAGATCCATCAGCCGGTGCAGGCGATCTTTATTGGCAGCCATATCGTCGAGGAGGCGCGCGAGCTGCTTCACTATGGCGCCGACCAGGTGTTCGTGTACGACGAGCCGGAACTGGCGCGTTTTGAAATCGAACCGTACACCAACGTGTTTGAAGATTATATTTTGGCGGAGAAGCCTTCGTCGATTTTGGTTGGCGCGACGACAGTCGGACGCCAGCTCGCTCCGCGGGTGGCGGCGCGCATGCATACCGGGCTGACCGCGGACTGCACGATTTTGGAAATGGACGAGAACACCGACTTGAACCAGATCCGGCCGGCGTTTGGCGGCAACATCATGGCGCATATCAAAACGCCGAACCATCGGCCGCAAATGGCGACGGTTCGCTACAAGATCATGACCGCGCCTTGCCGTCAGGACGAGGAAAGCGGCGAAATCGTCGAGCGCTGCATCGCGAAAGAAAAACTGTCCAGCCATGTCGAGGTGCTGGACATCGTGAAAAAGCCAGCCGAGGAATCCATTGAAAACGCGGATGTCCTTGTCGTGGCGGGTCGTGGCGTGAAGAGCCAGCAGGATTTGGCGATGCTTCAGGAGCTGGCCGGCTTGCTTCATGGCCAGGTGGCTTGTACCAGACCGCTAGTCGAGGCGGGTTTGATGCCGGCCAAAAAACAAATCGGCTTGTCCGGCCGGACGGTTCGACCGAAGCTGATTATCACGTGCGGCGTGTCGGGCGCGGTCCAGTTTACGGCCGGCATGGATCATTCGGATCAGATCATCGCGATCAACACCGATCCGGAAGCGCCGATTTTTAAAACCGCGAACTATTGTCTGGTGGGCGACTTGTATGAAGTCGTACCGGATTTGATTGCGAAGATCGAATCGCAGAAAGGAGCTTGTCATGCCTGAATACGTATACCATTCCATCGAAGAAACCGATGTGGAAAATTTAAGAAAACTCATTGGCGACGACCAGCGGGTGTTGTTTGGCGACGCCATTTCGGAAGACTACAGCCATGACGAGCTGGGCGGCACCGAGTCGTGGCCGGATGTCGTGATCAAGGCGACGAGCACGAACGATGTTTCGAACGTGATGAAATACGCGTGGGAACACGCGATTCCGGTGACGCCGCGCGGCGCGGGAACGGGGCTTGTTGGCTCGTGTGTGCCGATGGAGCATGGCATCGTTTTGGACTTGAGCTTGATGAATCACATTTTGGAGCTTGACGAGGACAATTTGACGCTGACGGTGGAGCCGGGCGTTCTCCTGATGGAGCTGGCGGCGTTCGTGGAAGAGCACGATTTGTTTTATCCTCCAGATCCAGGGGAAAAATCGGCGACGATTGGCGGCAACATTTCCACCAACGCCGGTGGCATGCGAGCGGTCAAATACGGCGTGACGCGCGACTTTGTTCGCGGTCTGGAAGTCGTATTGCCTAATGGCGACGTTGTCGAGTTTGGCGGTAAAGTCGTAAAGAACTCGTCCGGCTATGATTTGAAAGACTTGATCATTGGCTCGGAAGGAACGCTTGGTTTGGTGACGAAAGCCATTTTGAAGCTGCTGCCGCTGCCGAAAAAAGCGATCAGCCTGCTCATTCCGTTCCCGTCGCTGGAAGCGGCGATTGGCACGGTTCCGCTCATTATCAAATCGAAGACGATTCCAACGGCGATCGAGTTCATGCAGCGCGAAGTCATCGAGGACGCCGAGGAATATTTGGGCAAAGCGTTCCCGGACAAACAGTCCGACGCGTACTTGCTGTTGAAATTCGACGGCAACTCGGTAGAGGAAATTGAGGCGGCATACGCCAACGTGGCGAAGCTTTGCCTGGAGCAGGGCGCTTTGGATGTGCTCATTTCCGATACGGAAGAGCGCGAGGAAAGTATCTGGAAGGCGAGAGGCGCGTTCCTGGAAGCGATCAAAGGCTCGACAACGTACATGGACGAGGTCGACATGGTCGTTCCGCGCAACTGCGTCAACGAGATGGTCGAATATTTGCACGACCTCCAAAAAGAGGCCGGCTTGCGGATCAAGAGCTTTGGTCACGCGGGCGACGGCAACCTCCATGCCTACATGCTCAAAGACGATTTGAGCGACGAGGAATGGGAAGCCAGAGTGAAAAACGCGATGGAGCTTGTTTATAAAAAAGCAAGAGAGCTCAAAGGACAAGTGTCGGGCGAGCATGGTATCGGATTCGCGAAGAAGCCGTACTTGCAGGAAAGCCTGGCAACCGACAACATCGAACTGATGAATGGCATCAAGCGCGTGTTCGATTCGAAAAACATTTTAAATCCTCATAAAATCGCGCAGCCTTAAACAAAATCGAATAACGCATAACTCTCCTTTTAAAACCACCGGGGCCGTTGTTTTCAGGCGTTCGTTATCCCCAACGTCCGCCTGGCAAATGCCGGCTTCCACTTGAACGAAAGCGAAAAGACCGGGTGTCCGCCACACAATGAAATACACATCACCACATAGCAGCTTATTCAGTTCCCGAAAACCTGTTATCCCAAACCAGTTTTTGGAAACACTGGGCACCGCGGACAAAACGCAGCCGTTCAAAAAACAAGCAAAAATAATGATAATAATAAAACCGATTTTCGTATGTGAATCGTATAAAACCTGAATCCTTGTAAAAGATCTCCGTCGTCCAGCGGGGATCTTTTTGAGTGGAAAGAAAACAAAAAAACCTCGAATGGAACGAGGCATGGTCAACGCATCAAAAAGTCAATGAGCTTCGCTTGAATGACGCACAGGGAATGCTCGTCCTCCATCCCGGTATAATGGTCAATGAGCATTTGATACACAAAGAGATCCACTTCCAGATCCCTCCATTTTTCCAACTGGAGAAGCAGCTGACTGGCTAGGCGCTCAAACGTTTTCTTTCGTCCAAGCAAAAAGTTTTCAAGCACTTCCAGAAACTTGAGCACCATTTTGGAACGGGGATCTTTTCGGTTTTGACGGCGAAACGCGGCAATGGCGTCCAGCGCGTCTTCGGGCTGTCCGAGCTGGTAGTTGCTGTAGGCCAGGGTGATGTAGAGGTCAGGAAATTTGGAATTGTACGCGAGAGCTTTATTCACGAGGTCGATCGCGAAAGAGTAATTCTTTTGAATGAGCTGATTCCAGGAATAATTTCCATAAATAGATTTTAAAAAGTCCTCCTCCTCTACCTGATTGTAGGTTTGAAGCATAGTCTGAAATAAACTGTCCGCTTCTTCTCTTAGTCCTAGTTTCATATAGCATTGGGCCTGATTTAAATGTAAATCTAAAATACGACGATGAGAACCAGAATTTTGTAAATCTTTTCCACATTCCTCGAAAAATGGAAATGATTTTTCTGGTTGCATAAATCGCAAATAAGTAATAATCAAATGGTAATCAATCAATCCTAACCAACCGGGGATATTTAAAAGCACGCTCAATGATTTGGCGGTTTGAAAGCATTCGATCGCCGTTTCATCGTACGTTCGAAGCTTGCTGAGTCCGTATAGGTCATAAATCATCGACTGCGCCGTCGTATTGAACAAATCCATATGTTCCAAAAGAAACGGCAGTCGTTCTTGAAATGGAAGGTCGGCAAAGTATTCATAAATCATTTCTAAAAGTTTCGTTTCGAAAAAGGCAAGGGAATGCAGGTTGGTGGGATCGGAAAGGTAGTTTTCCAATTCAGGAAGCATTTCTTTTTGGCTGCGATACACAAACGAGACGATACATTGGCGAATGAGCGCATTCGCTTTCTCTTCCTTTTCCTCGTCAAAACAAAACGAGTAACTTTCTTTTCTCCCTTCATAAAAATGAATGATGGCTTCAAAGTCCTCGTCCTGAATCGTTTTTTTCCCTTGTTCCATTTTGGAGTACGCGCTGACGGACATGTAAAGGGTATCGGCAATTTCGGACTGGCCGATATAGAAAAAATCCCGAAGCCATTTTATGTAATGCTGATAAAATGTATTTTTCATACTTGTACAATAAATGAAATATGGGCTTAATACAATTTATTTTTTGAAATCAACCCCTTATATTTTCGAAAATATACTCTATATTGAAAAACGAGGGCGAGGGTTATTATGGAGATAGGAGTTTATTTCTTTTAAGGAGAAAAAAATGTGGAAGAAAATAGTAAAAGATTTTAAGAAACCGTTCTTCGTCGTGTTTCTTGTGATTGCCTTTTCGGCCGGGGTTGAACTGGTCAAAGCGTCTGTCCTGGGAGTTTTGACCGAGAATCTCGCGACGATTTTGGAGTGGAAATGGATCATGGTCTTTATCGGTTTTTTGATTCTTCAATTCGCCTTGTCCGTTTCCAAAGACTTCGCGTTCAATCGACTGAAGCGAGAGATCCAGCGTTTCTTTTTGCGCAAAGGGGTTGGTCAATATATGGTGGAAAACGAGTACGCGTTTTCCAAGCATGACATGAACGAGATCATGAACAAATTGACGAGCGAAGTGGAAGTCATCAACAACCAGTATATTCAATCGTTGCTGACGGTCGTGAGCTGTATCGTCAATTTTGTGTTTGCCACGATTTACATTGGTCTCTTGAATGTGTGGTTTTTGATTTTTTTATATGTCTGCTCGGCTTTGATGATTGTTTGGAACCAGTCGTTTAAAGGAAAACTTTCTCAAAAGCAGGAACAAATCATGGCTTCCAAACGGAACTGGATTTCCGCTCTACAGCAGTTTTACCAAAACTTTCCTGTGATCAAGGAATACAGGCTGGAAAAACTGGAACAAAAACAACTCGATCTTGCGTCAAAAAACTGGGTTGATTGTGATTACCAATCGAATCTGATGGTCGATCTTTTAGGGTCGGTCAATTTGGAAGTCGGGCTCATCATGTTTTTTGGCGTTTATTTTATTTGCGGATTGACCGCCCGGTATACGAATGTCAGCATTGGCATTTTGATGGCCATTTCCCAGGCCAGCAACATGATCACGTCGCCGATTATTGATTTCGCCACCTTGAAAAACCGAATGAACGCGTCCGAGCCAATCGTTCGCTCCTTTTACCGAAATGCGGAAGAACCACATCATGAAAAAACCGTTGTGCCGGCCATTGATCAAATTGAAATCAATCTGGATGAATTGAAAGAAAACGATAAAGTCCTGCTTCAAAATATCCACCTTGTATTTGAACGGGGGAAAAAGTATTTGATTACCGGTTCTTCGGGTTGTGGCAAGACGACCTTGCTCAAAACGCTCAGAGGCGTTTATGAAACCGATGCGGTTCGGGTCAATGGACACAACCATGTGGACTATTTTGACGACGCCAGCTTTGTCGCGCAAAAAGGCGCCCTCTTTCCGTGGACGATTGAAAAGAATATCGCGCTCGATAAAGAGGTGGTGCAGGAAGAGATCCAATCCGCGCTTTCCCAAGTGAATTTAAACCAAATGGATCCCCAACATGTGATGCGACAGGACAACGAGACGCTAAGTGGCGGGGAAACGCAAAGAATCCATTTGGCACGCGTGCTCTACCAGCACAAATCCTGGATTTTTTTGGACGAGGCGTTTTCCGCTCTCGACGCGCAAACGACGAAAAAAATCGAGCGCGTCTTCCTTGAAGATCCCGACATGACTTTGATCCATGTTTGCCACAAACCAGTAAAAGAAAACATCGGCTTGTACGATGAAATCATTCAAATGGAGCGTGGAAAGGTGGTGGAGATCCAAAAGAACACGGAAAAGTCGATGCGTGAGCGAAACACCCGTTTTTGCGCGGCATGAAAATAAGGAATCCATGAAGAACGAAAAGTTTTTGCGTTTTACTGCATAAATTTCTTGTTTTTAAAGGTTTTTGCATTTTACTGCAAAAACTTTTTCTTTTTTGTGGTGTATGCTATGTGGATTCATTGATCTTCGATATAAGCGCTTATCGGAAACAGTTGCTATGAAGTAGCTCTGGCTCTGGAAATAAGGTGTTCGCTCTTCTAAAACGAGGAATCTTACACGCTTCGTATGACGGAATCCAGTCTTTGAATTTGGTCGACTGGCTTCTGATGAAATAAATTAGCCGCAAAAAAAATGGATTTCCGTAAATAAATGTGTTATTGTGTTGAGGAAGAATAAAAAGGAAACAGGAGAAAACTATGGATATTGTATTCAATCGGGTCGGGAAAAAATACGACAAGGACATCGTGCTCGACCATCTGGATTTGCGCTTTCCCGTTCAGGGTGGCATCGTCTCGTTTTTAGGGCCCAACGGCATTGGCAAGACGACGATCATGAAGCTGCTTTCGGGCATTTTGCTGCCGACCAGCGGAACGATCGCAACGACGGAAGGAAACGGAAAGGACTACGACGCGTGGGCGCGCCAAAACGTGGCGTATTGCTCCAGCGACGACCGCTACTTGTCGTACAAGCTCACCGGCATTGAAAATATCGTGCGCTATGGCGTGCTCAAAGGTGTCGACAAGGCGCAAGTGCTTACCCGGCTGG
This sequence comes from uncultured Dubosiella sp., assembly GCF_964018005.1. Lineage (NCBI taxonomy): Bacteria > Bacillati > Bacillota > Erysipelotrichia > Erysipelotrichales > Erysipelotrichaceae > Dubosiella > uncultured Dubosiella sp. The sequence continues at coordinate 97,313 of NZ_CAXHOA010000004.1, read as the reverse complement.
AAAGTTTCGCTTCGTGTCTGGATTCCACGACGTTTTTAAACAAGCGAGTCGAGCAAATGTCAACCGGCCAAAAGAAGATGACGAAAGTGCTGTCCTGTTTTGCCAGCGGCTATCCGGTATTGATTTTGGACGAGCCAACCAACGGACTGGATGAGGAATCGCGCAGCCGCCTCATTGAAACGATAGGGCATATGAAGGAAAAAGCGGCGTGCAGCTTGTTCGTGTCCAGCCATGATCTTGGCTTTATCCATCAAATTACCGACACCCACTTGTTTTTGTTTGGCAACGACAAAGCGGAACTGAAAACGATGCCCAACGCCACGCTCGACGCACTGCAAGCCGCCTACCATACGATCAAAGGAGGAAATTCGTTATGAAGTCTCATGTGTTTGAACTCGTGGCTCAGGAAATCCGGTTCGCGCTCAAAACCCGGTGGGGATACAAGATCGGCATCGTCAGCGATCTTGTCGTCATCACCGCGACGTTCGTGTTGATGTTTTACTTCCAGTCGTCCTATGGATTGCAGGATTTTTACGGCGTTAGCGAGCAAACCGCGAAAGTGCTCTATTTTCTCGGCTTCCTGTTTTGGCAGTTTGGCACGCTCGCGCTCGGCTTTTGTTCCTCGATGATTTCCAACGACGCCCGCTCCGGCATTTTGGAACTCGAAGTCCAAAGCGGCTATCCGGTGCCGCTGCTCGTCCTGGTGCGCATGGCCGCCAATTTGCTGTTGAACCTCGTCATCGTCGTCGCGCTCGTCGTCGTGTTTTACTTCCTCTCCTCGATTTCAATGAAGGAGATCGGCTTCGTACTGCTGGCTTGTTTGTTGAGCGTTCCCGCCATTCTCGGCATGTTTGGCATCGGATTGCTCGTTGGCTGCGTGAGCTTGAAAGAAAAGGGCACCAACTCCATTACCCTCATTTTGCAAGCCGTGCTGCTGTTTTTAGGAAACGTGTCCACACCCATCTACTTTTCCGTCCAGCACGCGATTCCATTTGCCGACGGCATCGAAATTGTCCGGTCTTTGTATGTGGGCATGCCGGTCGCGGCATGGCTCCCTTGGGCTTATGTATTGGTCAACGCGTTGTGGCTTGGCGCCGGTTTGTTCCTGTTTGGACGCGCCTTGCACCATGAGCGTGTATACGGGACGTTCGACACGTATTGAGTAACATTTGAAGGATCCGTTTTTAGAAGTTTTTGCGTTTTGGTGCAAAAACTTCTTTTTTTTACGAGTTTTTGCGATTGAGTGCAAAAACTTTTAGGCAATCATGAAAAAAGCCCGCATTTGCGGACTTATAGGTTTATTTTGTCGAATCTGAGCGAATGTAATGAGAGGAGCGTCCTTTTCCTTTGCGATGAAGCGTGCCATCGTCGACTAATTTCTTTAGCGCGGCTTCGATAGAAGAACGAGCTACACTTGGGCAATTTTCCACCACGTCTTTTTTTGTAAAGGTTCCCAAAGTACTTATAGCATAATTTTTGACAATATCATAGACGGTGCTTCGTTTACCGCTTTTCTCACTGATTGTCAGTCTTTCTTCAAATTCGCGATAGCACTTTAGAAGAATGCCTAACATATATTTAATGAAAGGGGTAGGATCATTCGCCCCTTCGTGCCATCCTGCATCCGCTTGCTCTAAAGCTTGATAATACGCCTCTTTCGTATCCGCGATTTCCTTTTCGATACTAATATACTTCCCGACCATATATCCGTTCCGATAAAGCAATAATAACGTCAACAGATGGCTCATTCGACCGTTTCCATCATGAAATGGATGGACACACAAAAAGTCGAAAATGACACAGGGAATCAAAATGAGAGGATCGACAATTTCAAGATCCAGCGCCTTCTGGTAATTGTCACAAATTTGTTCAATCTCGTTGGGCGCGGTTTTGTATTTTCCCCCATAAGAAAACGGGGTATATTGAAGTAAGTCGCGATGCAGCTGCAAAATATAATTGGAACGAAGCGGGATATATTCATAGCTGGAATGAATGATGTTCAAAACATTTCGATAGCCCAAAATTTCTTTTTCATCGTGATTTCTAGGCGTTGTTTTGTTTTCGACGAGTTGCAGTAAACGGGAACGAGTCGTGACAATGCCTTCGATTCGGTTGGAACTTTCTGTACTTTGAATCATCGCCACTTCAATGAGGCGTTGGAGTTCTACAGGTTCCTGTTGAAGGAATAACGCCTGTCTTCCTTTGTATTCATGGATTTTCGCGACATAAGATAAGATCTCATGATCCCAGGTTTTATTTTTTAAATCGCTATAATCAAAATCTCGCATAGTTTCTCCTTTTTTTCTCCCAAGTCCTTATTGTTTCTCCTAATTATACATTTAATTTAGGAGAAAAAAGAAAAAGCCCGCGATTGCGGACTTTGAGTAACCGGAAATTTTCCATTCACACTGTGATCTCGATTTGATTGTTCTCGAAACCGAGGACGCAGCTCTCATAGTAGCCGTCGCCCGTCGTGCGCGGCCCGCTGATGATCTCGTAGCCGTCGTTTTTTAGCCTGTCCGTCAGCTCGTCCACCGCTTCTTTGGAACCAAGCGCGAACGTCACATGCGCCAGACCCGTGCGGTTGAGCGGCTTAGGCAAATCGTCCAGGACCTCCTTGTTCATGATTTCCAGCCGGGCGCCTTCGTCAAAGCTTAAAAAGTAGGAACGAAAGCCCGTTTTCTCGTTGTGGTAGAGGTCGTTGGCCGTGGCGTTGAAGTACGTTTCAAAAAACTGTTTCGCGCCTTCCAGGTCTTGAAAGTAAATGGCCGTGTGTTCAATTTTCATATTCATTCTCCTTTTTCTTTCTTCTCGTTTACAATTCGTGGGCGATTGGCTTCATCGCCTCGAACGTGTGAAAATGGGTGAAGCCCATCGACTTGAGCTCTTGTTTGACGTCCTCGATCTGGTTGCCCACGTATTGTTTCGTGTGCGCGTCGCTGCCAATCGTGATAATCGTGCCGCCCAGGTCATGGTACAAACGCAAAATATCCCGCGACGGCATCAAGTCGTCCAAACCATACTGGAACGAGGATGTGTTCACCTCGATGCCTTTGCCATCCGCGATCACCTTTTTTAAAATTTTCTCAAGCAGCGGCTTCACTTGCTCGAACGGGTAGCGCCCCTGCTTGTCGTAGCGCACGATCAAATCGAGATGGGACAACACGCTGTAATGGGAAAACCGGGACATCACGTCGTACAAATACGAATAATAATGCTCGTTGTACTCTTTTTGCGAACGCCCTTTTTGAAAGTCCTGCGTCCAAAACTCCAAGTCGTCGATTTGATGGATCGACAATAAGACGAAATCAAGCGGATACGTTTCGAACAAGCGCTCGAACGCGTCCACCGTATGGAGCTGGACGCCAAACTCCAGCCCTTTTTTGATCGTAATCTGGGATCCGTACACTTGTTGCAGTTTCTCCAGCTCGTCAAAATACGCCGGATAGTCGACATTCAAAACGGCATCCTTAGGACGATTTGGATCGTCCCGGTCGTACTTTACGCCATAGTCGACGTGGTCGGTTACGCAAATCTCCTTTAGACCAAGCTGGATGGCGTCTTTCACAAGATCTTCCAGCGGGTAAATCGAATCGTCGCTGTACGCGGTATGCAAATGGTAGTCTGTCTTCATAAGTCTTCCTTTCTTTCCATCGTTCTTTTTTTCAAAGCGTCGATCGCGATCGTGAACAGCCCGTCCCAAACAAACGGTGCCATGTCCGGCACCCAATCCAAACAAGGCCGGTAGGAAAGCGGGACGGTTCGCCAATGGATCGCCGCCCGGACGCCTGTTTCATCGAAAATCGCGATGACGGCCGGCGCGACCACGCAAGCCAGCGTTTCAACGAACCGGTCGATCGAGCGCGGCTCGAAAGGCAAATAGCGCAATTCGCCCGCGAAGTGCCGATGCCCGTTGTAAAGCCGCCCGTTTAAAACAAGACCGCATCCAACCGGCGCGTTTTCCGGCAGGAAAAGAAACGCCACATTGGCACAGCGCCGCGCTCTTGCATACCCGATACAAGCGCAGTTGACATCGTTTTCAATCCGGCATTCGACAGAAAACCGCGCCTCGATCGCAGCCTTCAAGTCGACGCCCAAAAGCTGTTTCAAGTCGCCAACCTCCAAAACGCCATGCGAGCAAACACCCGGAAAACTCAAGACGACCAAATCGACGAGCGGATCGCGCAAACACGCCCGCCCGATGCATTCCAGCAGGAAATCCAGCGTGATTTGCCCGCTTTCGACGCGCTCTTCCTCCACGACGTTTCCATCCAGCGCCAAAATCCGGTAAGAGAGGCATTCCAGTGCCTGCTTTTGGAGCATGACGCAAAGAATGTGGCTTCGATCGGGATTTAAAACGTAACGCTTGGAAGGGCGTCCGCCCGTGGAACCGGCCACGCCCGGACAGATGATATCGCCATGTTCGAGCAGTTTGGCCAAATGCTTGGTCAGTCCCGCCAGCGAAAGGGCGCTTTCACGCGCGAGTTCGGTTTTCGTCCACGTGTTTTTGTCGTAAAACAAATTGCGGGTTTCGATCCATTGATTCATTGTTTCGCCTACTTTCGATACTTTGTGTTAAAAGCTAGTTTCATTATAGCACCTCATGCTTTCATTTCAATATCGAACGCGGCAAGTAAATTTCTTTCCATCCCTGTGTTGATTTTGTATACTGAAACCATGAACAAAGAAGAGAAGAAGAAAAAAATCAAGACGTTGTTCGATCAAGTCAACGATTATTTCATCAAGGAGTACTTTGACGTGGACAGCGACAACGATCTGGACGTCAAAATCGAGGTGCTGGAAGATTTGCTCGCGGGAAAGAAGCCGTATGAAATCGCCAGATACGATGACGTTTTGGAAAAATACCCGGAACACGAACAATTTGTGCACGGGGACATTCAAGACTTGCTGAACAAACTGTAGAAAGAGAGGAAGGAACCGAAATGACGATTCATCAAAACATTTTAGAGCTGGTTGGCGGTACGCCGCTTGTCGAGCTCTCAAAAATCGAAAAAGAGGAAAACCTGGGGGCGCGGGTCGTCGCCAAAGTCGAGGCGTTCAACCCGGCAGGCAGCGCGAAAGACCGCATCGCGCTCAACATGGTGGAAACGGCCGAAAAAGAAGGCTTGCTCAAACCCGGTGCGACCATCATCGAACCAACTTCCGGCAATACCGGGATCGGTTTGGCGCTCGTATGCGCCCAGCGCGGGTACCATCTGATTTTGACGATGCCGGACACCATGAGCGTGGAGCGGCGCAACCTCATTAAAGCGTATGGCGCGCAAGTCGTACTCACGCCAGGGGCCGAAGGCATGAAAGGCGCCATCGCGAAAGCGGAACAGCTCGCCAAGGAAATTCCGGGATCGTTTATTCCAAGCCAGTTCGCCAATATGGCCAACCCGCAAAAGCACTATGAAACGACCGGGCCGGAAATCTGGAACGACACGGATGGACACGTGGACATTTTCGTCGCCGGCGTCGGCACCGGCGGCACGCTGAGCGGCACCGGAAAGTATTTAAAGGAGCAAAATCCAAATGTGAAAATCGTCGCGGTCGAACCGGAAGGCTCCCCGCTGCTGTCCAAAGGCTACGCTGGCCCGCATAAGATCCAGGGCATCGCGGCCGGATTCGTTCCAAAGACGCTCGACACATCCGTGTACGATGAAGTCATCACGGTCAGCGACGAACAGGCGTTCGACACCGGACGCCGGCTCGCCCAAAAGGAAGGGCTGCTTGTCGGCATTTCCTCCGGCGCGGCCGCCCAGGCCGCCATCGAGCTGGCGAAGCGCCCGGAAAACAAAGGCAAGATGATTGTCGTGCTGCTTCCTGACACGGGCGAACGCTATTTGTCGACGCAAATGTTCGCCGAGCAAAAATAAAGAAAGGAAAACCGTCCATTCCGAGAGAATGGACTTTTCTTTGACACGAAACAATAAAAAACAATAAAAACTATCTTGAAATCAATAATAAATAGGATATAATAAAAGTACAAACAAAGGAGGCCGCCTATGCCAGAAAACCATCCACTCGATTCCCGCATCGAAGTCTTGAAAGAAAAAATGCTTTCCGCGCCCCGTTTCGCGTCCATCGAACAGGCGCGCATCATTACGCGAATTTATCAGGAAAACGAGGAACTTTCCGTTCCGAAAAAACGGGCCCTTTCCTTAAAGGCCGCGCTCGAAGAGCTGGAAATCGGCGTCGAACCCGAAGAGCTTATCGTAGGAAACCGGACAAAAGGCGTCCGCTACGGCGTCGTGTTTCCCGAATCGGGCTGCTCCTGGATCGACCGGGAATTTGAAACGCTGCCCACCCGGCCCCAGGACCGCTTTCTTGTGAAAGAAGAGGAAATCAAGGAGTTTCGGGAAACGATTTATCCGTACTGGAAAGGCAAAAGCATGGAGGATGTCATTCGCCAGCGCGATGGACAGCACATTGACGCGATCGCTAAAGTCGTGAAAATCAACCAGAAAGACCACGCCCAGGGCCACATTTGCCCGGATGTGAAACGCTGGCTCGAAAAAGGACCGGCCGGCCTGAAAGCCGAGGCGCTCCAAAAGCTGGAAACGTGCGCCGAAGACGAACGCGAGTTTTACGAATGCGTCGTCCTCGTTATGGAAGGCGCGATCCATTTCATGAACCGCTACCACGATTTGATCTTGTCGATGGACCGGGAACAGGAATTGACCGAAGTCGCGGCGATTTGCAAAAACCTGAGCGAGCGCGGGGCGCGCACGTTCCACGAGGCCGTGCAGTCGATTTGGTTTTTGTTCGTGATTCTTCACATGGAATCCAACGCTTCCTCGTTCTCGCCCGGGCGCATGGATCAGTATTTGTATCCGTTTTACGAACGGGACGTGGCCCAGGGACGAATCGACAAGGATCGGGCGCTCGTCCTGCTGGAGTGCTTGTGGCTGAAATTCAATCAAATCGTCTATTTGCGCAATCAAAATTCGGCAAAGTATTTTGCCGGGTTCCCGATCGGGTTCAATATCGCGCTTGGCGGCGTGGACGCGCAAGGAAAGGACACGTACAACGAGGTGTCCCTGCTTTGCTTGCAGGCGCAATACGATCTTGGACTGCCGCAGCCAAACCTGAGCGTCCGGCTTCATAAACACACTTCCTCCGAGCTGATGCAGGCGGCCATTCAAGTCGTGGCCAAAGGATCGGGCATGCCGCAGTTTTTCAACGACGAGGCCATCATCCAGACGATGCACGACGACTTAGGCATCGCCATCGAGGACGCCCGCGACTACGCGATTGTCGGCTGCGTCGAGCTGACGACGCACGGCAACAATCTCGGATGGTCGGACGCGGCGATGTTCAACTTGAACAAGGCGCTGGAGCTGACGCTCAATCATGGCGTGTGTTTGCTGACGGGTGAGAAAATCGGGCTGGATCTTGGCGGTCTGGACACGTATGGCTCGTTTGCCGAGCTGGAACAGGCGTTTCAGACGCAAGTCGACTATTTTATTGACGAAATGATGAAGGCCGAGGAAGTCGTGGAGCAGGCGCATCAGGATTGTTTGCCGACCGCGTTTTTATCGAGCGTGATCGACGATTGCCTGGAAGTTGGAAAAGACGTGACGCGCGGCGGTGCCAAGTACAACTTGTCCGGCATCCAGATGATTCAAATCGCCAATCTGGCGGATTCGCTTGCCGCGCTCCAAAAGCTCGTATACGACGAGCGTCGCATTGAAGCGGTTGATTTGCTCGAGGCGCTGCGCACCGATTTCAAAAACGACCGCGTCATGCAGACGATGCTCCAAAACAAAGTGCCAAAATACGGCAACGACGTGGACTGGGTCGACGCCCACGGCGCGAAATGGGCGGCCTATTTCCGCGAAAAGATGAAACAATACACAAACTACCGCGGCGGGCCGTACCATACGGGCATGTATACCGTATCCGCCCACGTGCCGATGGGCGAAAACGTGGGAGCCAGCCCCGACGGCCGCAACGCGAAAACGCCACTCGCCGATGGAGGCATGTCGCCGGTATACGGCCGCGACTTGTCCGGGCCGACCGCCGTGCTCAAATCGGTATCGAAAATGCAGGATTCGTGCACGACCAACGGCGGTCTGCTCAATATGAAGTTTTTGCCGTCGTTTTTCCAAACCCAGACAGGAAGAAACAAGTTTGAAAACTTCCTGCGGGCGTTTGTCGATTTGGAAATTCCGCACATTCAATTCAACGTCGTCAACCGGGCCGACTTGCTGGATGCCAAAGCGCACCCCGAACGGCACCAGTCGCTGACGATCCGCGTGGCGGGGTACACGGCGTACTTTGTGGAGCTGGCCGGAAAGCTGCAAGACGAGATCATCGAGAGAACAAGCTATGCCGACATCTAAAGGACTTGTGTTCGACATTAAGCGGTTCGCCGTCCACGATGGCGACGGGCTGCGCACGACGGTTTTTTTGAAAGGGTGCCCGCTGCGTTGCCAATGGTGTCAAAATCCGGAAGGACTCGACGCCTGCCGCCATCCGGTTTTTCTGGCATCCAAATGCATTGGCTGCCAACGGTGCGCCGCGTGTCCGGGCGTCGAACACGATGGAAAGCGGCCGCGGTTTTTGAAGACCGGTGTGGATGAAGCGGTCGACGTTTGCCCGTCGTCAGCCATCGTGTACGATTCGAACTGGTACGATGTCGACGCGTTGATGGCGCAAATCCAAAAGGACGCGGTATTTTTCCGGCATGGCGGCGGGGTGACGTTTTCAGGCGGCGAGCCGTTTTTCCAGGCGCCGTTCGTCCTGGAAATGTTGAAGGCGTGCCGGCAGGCGGGCATCCACACCGCGATCGAGTCGAGCTTTTATACGAGTCCGGAAGTCGTGGAGCGGGCGCTGCCGCTCCTGGACAGGATCTTTTGCGACTTGAAGCTGCTGGATGACGAGGCCCACCAAAAGGCGACGGGCGTCAGCAACGCGGTGATCAAAAAAAATATCGAGACTTTGTTGCGAAGCGAAAAGCGAAGCCAGGTCGTGATTCGGACGCCGCTCATTCCCGGAATCACGGGGACGGTCGAAAACGTGCGGGCCATCGCGCGATTCATTAGCGCCATCGACCCGGAAGTCCGGTACGAGTTGCTCAACTACAATCCGCTGGCGCCAAGCAAGTACGCGTTGTATGAAAATCTGGAGTATTCGCTGACAAATGCCAAGCCGTTTTCCAAAGCGGAAATGGAACGGCTGATGCAGGCCGCCAGGGAAGGCGGCGTCAAACATATCATAATGGAATAGGAGGAGCACAACATGGAATTCATTATTGATACAGTAAATATCGAGGAGATCAAGGACGCGATCGACCATATGCCGATCGTGGGCGTGACAAGCAATCCGAGTATCGTGAAAAAGACGCACCCGGCCGACTTTTACGACCATATGCGTCAAATTCGCTCGATTATCGGGAAGGAGCGCTCGCTTCACATCCAGGTCATTTCAAAAACGGCCGACGAGATGGTGAAGGAGGCGCACCGCATCCACGAGGAAATCGACCCGGACGTGTTCATTAAAGTGCCTGTTTCCTACGAAGGGCTCAAAGCGATCCAAATGTTGAAAAAAGAAGGCGTGAAAGTGACGGCGACGGCCGTGTACGACGAGATGCAGGCTCTTATGGCGTTGGCGGCGGGCGCCGACTACATCGCGCCATACGTCAACCGGATTGGCAATTTGGGCAACGATCCATACGAGCTGATCGCCAACGTGAGCGACCGGATCGACCATGACGGCTACGACTGCAAGATCGTGGCGGCCAGCTTCAAAGGCGTGCGCCAAATTCGCGAGGCGCTCGACGCGGGGGCGCAAGCCATCACGGCGCCGGTCGAGATTTTGAAGCAGGTGTTCAAAAATCCGAGCATCGACAAGGCGGTGGACGACTTCAACGCGGACTGGTATTCGATGTATGGCGAAGGCGTTGGTCTTTGCGATTTGAAATAGAGTGAAAAGCCCCGGGAAAACGCGGGCTTTTTTTGCGCCTCGAAAAAAAAAACCATTTCGCGGCGGCGCTGGAAAATGGCAAGGGAAAATCTAGCGGGTTTGTTTGCTTGGTGTGGTGTGGTCGACCAAATCCTGCAGGGAAATCGACTTGAGGTAGTCTTGCGTGACTTCGCTCAAGCCTTCCCACATCCATTTGATCATGCACTGGTTTTCGCGGTCGCAAAGGTGGTTTCCGGTTTCCAGGCAGGAAACGGGAAGCATGCATTCCTCGGTGGCGGAAAGAATATCGTAGACGGAAATCGTGCGCGGGTTTTCGATTAGACGATACCCGCCCTGGGATCCGCGGTTGGAACTGAGCATATGCGCCTGGTTGAGTGGAATGACGATTTGCTCCAAATATTTTTTTGAAATTCCCTGTCGATTGGCGATTTCTTTTAAGGACACAAACCCCTCGTCCTGATGCTGCGCCAGATCAATGATCAAGAGCAGCGCGTATCTTCCTTTCGTTGAGATTTTCATGGCGGCTCCTTTTATTGTATGTATTTGTTGACTTCGTGTTCGTTAATGAGCATGATGACGCCTTCGATGATGAGGCATACGCCGACGAGCTGAAGAATAAACGCCAGCGTCTGGATCGGCCGCAGCAGGATGATGACGCCGACAACGAGCGTCACGAGGCTGACGATGAACGTCCAGATCCAGTTTTCAAAGCCGTGGTCTTTCAGCAAGAACGCTTTTTGCATTTGCATGACCGAATTCAAAACCAAAATGATGCCGGCCAAAACGGGAAGGATGGCGACAAGCGACTCGGGCGAGAAAATCATGAACCCGCCAATCAGGGCGCAGGGAACGCCGGTAAAGAGCGGCACGGAGCTGACGGTTTGGCGCTTCATGAAATAGACGTAAAGCTCGTACACGCCATACGCGAGCAGAACCCCGCCAATGACGCGCGCCGACATCGTCAGGATGCTTTTGTTAAAAAAACAAAGAATAAGACCAAAAACCATATATATAATGGCGAATAAACGCAGTTGTGAATTTGCCTGCTTAAAAAAATTGTACATGAGAATCCTCCTGACTTGATTATAAAGGCATCTTTGAAAAATCACCTTTGAAATGCTTTAGGGCCTAAACCGATTTCGATTTGGGGTATACTAGGAGCAAGAGGTGAGGAAAAATGAAATGTGCAATTTTAATGGATAATGGATTTGAGGAACTGGAAGCGATGGGGCCGATCGCCTTGCTGCGGCGCGGCGGTGTCGATGTTGACGTGGTTAGCGTCGAGGGCAACGAGGTGACCGGCCGTTTTGGCGTGACGTACTCGCCAGCCGTGCCAATGGACGACTACGATTTCGATTCGATCGACTGCCTGATCGTTCCGGGTGGCCCGCACTATAAAAAGCTGGAAACGAACGACAAAGTGAAAAAAGTGATTCGCAAAGTGTTTGAGGATGATTCCAAGGTGCTGGCGGCGATTTGCGCGGCGCCGACGGTTTTAGGCAAGATGGGCTTGCTGGAAGGAAAAAACTACACGTGCTTCGAAGAGATGAACAAGGATTTTGGCGGACAGTACCACTATGACTACACCGTGACGGATGGTAATTTGGTGACAGGCATCTCGGCGGCCGCGGCGGAGGAGTTCGCTTTCGCGATTATGGAAAAGCTTTGCGGCAAAGAGCATACCGACCACGTCAAAGCCTCGATTTATTATGACGCCGCTCATTGAGTATTTTCAAAAAGGGGCTTCGAAAGACTCGCGGGCGCTCGGTGTCGAGATCGAGCATTTCGTGTTGAATGAGACGACCGGAAAGCCGATGCCGTACGACGAGATCGCGCAGCTGCTCGAGTTTCTTGAGCCAATTTACGACAAGGCGTATTACGAAGAGGGGCGTCTGATCGCGCTGGAATCCAAAACGACGCTCATTACGCTGGAGCCCGGCTGCCAGCTGGAGCTTTCGTTTCGCTACACGCCATCGCTCGATCAAATCCGCGACTGGTACGAGGAGGCGATGGAGCCGATTTTCGCGTTTGTCAACGAGCGAGGCTATCGAATCGCGTATTCGGGTGGTTTGCCGACGATTCCGGTTGCCGACGTGCCGCGCATTTTGAAAAAGCGGTACGAGTTGATGGAAAAATGGTTTGAAACGACGGGCACGCGGGGACGCGAAATGATGAAGGGAACCGCGGCGGTTCACGTTTCCATCGACTATGGCGACGAGGCGGATTTCGTGAAGAAGTATGCGATGGCCAACTATTTGCATTTGATGCTGTCGTTTTTAACGAGCAACACGCCGATGTACGAAGGAAAGCCGAACGCGGATGTGTTTTTGCGGGATTCGATTTGGGAGCATACGGATTCGCGGCGGTCGGGCTATATGCCAAAGGCGCTGGACGCCGATTTTGGCTTCGCGGCGTACGCAAACTGGGTCGAGCAAATGCCGCTTGTCGTGATGAACGACGGGGTGCGCATTACCGACGCCGGGCAGAGGACTTGTATGCAGGTGGCCGAAACGTATGGATGGAATGAAACGGTGATCGCGCATTACTTGTCGATGGTTTTCCCGTTTGTGCGTCTGAAGCGGTTTATCGAGATTCGCTCGGCGGACTGCATGCCGCTGGCGTGGACGCTGTCGTATTGCGCGCTGATCAAAGGGCTGTTTTACGACAAGGACAACGTGGTGTTTTATAGCGGGAAGGCCAGCGCCTGCACGATAGATACGCTGCATGCGTACAAGCGGTGTATCGAGCGCGATCAATGGGACGCGAAAGTGTATGGCGACACGCTGGCTGGCGCGCTTGGCACACTGCTGGAGCGGGCGGCGCGTGGACTGGACGCGAAGGAGCGGGCGTATTTGACGCGCTTTGAGCGACTCGTGGCCGAACGCCGGCATATTTTTGAAGAAAGCGGAGAAAACGATGGATGAATTAAGAAAATTTAAAAAATACATTGACAAGCATTGGATCGAAAGCAAGGAGAGCGCTTTGAAAATCACGATGGCGATTCAAAACAGCGAGTTGAACGCGGGCAATGGCAACTACACGCGCACGCTTCATGTGCCGAAGTTTTTTGACCGGGACGACAAGGCACGGTTCGAGCATATCGTGGAGCAGACGTACGCCATCTTTCGAAAGGTGATTGTCGCGTATCGAAGCGACGCGCGGATCCGGGCGCTTTTTCCGTTTTCCAAAGAGCTAGAGGAGCTGATTTTGCTGGAGCCGCAATATCCGGTCCCGATTCCGATTTGCCGTATCGACATTTTCTTTGACGAGAATATGAAGGATTTTTACTTTTGCGAGTTCAATACGGATGGAACGAGCGCGATGAATGAGAACTGGCGGCTCAACGCGCTGCTGGAACTCAACAACGCGTATACCGCGCTGAAACCGCATGTGGAGGTTTTGGAGCTGATGGAAACGTGGATCGACGCGTTTTTAAAGACGTATCATGAAACGGCAAACGCGAAGGAGAACCCGAACGTCGCGATTGTCGACTTTTTGGAAAAGGCGTACTTGAGCGAGCTTTACCAGTTCGAGGACCGGTTTCGCAAGCGGGGGCTCGTGTGCGAGGTGGTCGATATCCGGGATTTGAAATACGATGGAACGCGTCTTGTCAGCCAAAAGACGGGAACGCCGTTCGATGTCGTATACCGGCGGGCGGTCACGAAGGATGTCATGGAGCACTACGACGAATTGAAAGACGATTTCATTGCGTGCGTCAAGGACGCCAATGTCGTGTTGATTGGGGCGTTCCAAACGCAGCTTGTGCATCACAAATGCATCAACCAGGTGCTGTTTGACGAAACGATGCGCGGCTATTTGACGAAAGAGGAGTGCGCGTTTCTCGACAACCACATGCCAAAGACGCGCGACTTGACGCTGGCGGTCGCCAACGAGATCGTTTTGCAGAAGGACAACTGGATCATCAAGCCGAAGGACTCGTATGCCGCCAAAGGCGTGTGGGCGGGCTGCGACTTGGATCAGCATCGCTGGGCGAAAGTGCTTTTTGACTTTGTCGACAAGGACTATATCGCGCAAGAGTACATTCCGCCGTTCAAATCGGAAAATATCGACCTGGTCAATCACGACCATTGGATGATGTATTCGAACCTGACGGGTTTATACACGTACAATGGCGTGTTCGCGGGTGTGTACTCGCGGATGAGCGATTCGGGGATCATTTCCACGCAGTACAACGAGAAGACGGTGGCGACGCTGTTTTTGCGAGGAAACCAGGATTGAAGCGGGATAGAAAAAAGTTGAAATGAGCCGGAGCGAATGCCTTTCTCCGGCTTTTTTGAGCGCGAAAAAAAAACGCCGTCCGGCGGATGGCGTGATTGTTCAAATGGCGCGCTCGATAGGGCTCGAACCTACGACCCTCAGAATCGGAATCTGATACTCTATCCAACTGAGCTACGAGCGCGTTTACTCATCTATTATAATCCAAAGTTTGAATTTTGCCAAACGTTTTCTTCTTATCTTGTATTTGACATGGAGAAAATGGTATAAAAGAGGATGGAAATAAGAAAGTGAGGTTCTATAATGGCAAAGAAAATCATTCAGGTTGAAGAAAAAGTGCCATTTAAAATGCTGATTCCTCTCAGTATTCAGCATTTGTTCGCCATGTTTGGAGCAACGGTGCTCGTGCCGTTCTTGTTTGGGATCAATCCAGCCATCGTTTTATTGATGAATGGAATCGGAACGTTGTTGTTTATTTTCATCACAAAAGGAAAGGCGCCCGCTTATCTCGGCTCGAGTTTCGCGTTTTTGGCGCCGGCCAATGTGGTTATCGCGCAGTTTGGCTATCCGTACGCGCTCGGTGGATTCATCGCGGTTGGATTTGTTGGCTGTGTTTTGTCTTTTGTTATAAAAAAATTTGGTGTGAAGTGGATCGACATCGTCCTGCCGCCCGCGGCGATGGGACCGGTTGTCGCGTTGATTGGCTTGGAACTGTCCAGCTCGGCGGCCAGCACGGCTGGCTTGCTTGATGAAGTCGTCAACATGAACAACGTCATCGTGTTCCTGGTGACATTGCTTGTGGCGGTCATCGGCAGCGTCTGCTTTAAAAAGTTTTTCTCGGTCATTCCGATTTTGATCGCGGTCGTCGTAGGCTATTTGACGGCGGTATGCGTTGGGATCGTCGACTTTTCGCCGGTTATGGAAGCGCCGTTGTTCGCGATGCCGGACTTCACGATGCCACAGTTCAATTTGGATGCGATTTTGATGATTTTGCCTGTCGTGCTCGTTATTATTTCAGAGCATGTGGGGCATCAAGTCGTGACGAGTCAAATCGTCGGACGGGATTTGATCAAAGATCCGGGGTTGGATAAAACGTTGTTTGGGGATAACTTCTCCACGATGATTTCCGGTTTCCTCGGTTCCGTGCCGACGACGACGTATGGGGAAAACATTGGCGTCATGGCGCTGACGGGTGTCTACAGCGTGCAGGTTATCGCAGGGGCGGCGATCATGTCGATCATTTGCTCCTTTATCGGACCGCTGGCCGCTTTGATTCAAACGATTCCCAATCCGGTTATTGGCGGAATCTCCTTTTTGTTGTATGGAATGATTGGCGTTAGCGGATTGCGGATTCTTGTGGACGAGCATGTGGATTACGCCAACAGCGTCAACATGATGCTGACGTCGGTCGTTTTCGTGGTCGGACTTTCCGGCGTGACGATCCAGTTTGGCAATATCGCGTTGACGGGAATGGTTTTGGCCGCGCTGGTCGCGATGATCATGTCGTTGGCGTTTTACTTGTTCGCCAAGTTCAAGTGGCTGAACGAGGCGAGCGAAGAACCGAAAGATATGCTTTAAAAAATTGGAAAGATAAGAATGTAGCTGGAAAGACCGGCTGCATTTTTTTTGTGCGCGAGAAGCACATCACAAGAAGTTCCGGATGGACTTTCTTATAATCTATGTATGTAAGGAGAGGTCGTATGAATACAGTAACGAAAGAACAAAGCCATAAAATCATGCTCGGCTGCTACTTTGTGATGTTCACAATCGCCGCTTATGGCTTGTCGCTGGCAACCATCCAGCAGCCTATGCTGAACGCGATGGGCGGGGGATCGTATTTTTCCTTGATTACGTTGATTGCCGCGATTTGTATGACAATCATGACACCGATCGGTGGCCGTTTGATCGACGGCTTGGGAAATAGGAAAGTCACGTTGTATGGTGGCGTCATTTCCTTGGTGACCGGATTGATCATGGCGTTTATTCCGAACTTATGGATCTTTTTAATTGCCCGAATCCTTTTTTCCATGGCGCAGGGCGCCATTTCCTCGGTGCCGTACATTTTGGCGCGGGAAGTGAATCCGGTGGAAGACCAAAACAAAATCTTTGGTATGCTGGCGACGATTTTGGCCGTTGGCAGCTTCGTGGGTTCGTGGCTGGCTGGAAATTTGATGCAGTACGGTTTTATGTGGGCGGCGGTCGCCTTCCCGTGTCTGACGTTGATTCCGGGAATCTGGCTTATCGTGAAGAACATGTACAACGACGCGCACGAAGGCGGATTGAAGATGGATTGGCTTGGCGTGGTGCTGCTTGTCGTTTGCTTGAGCACTTTGCTGCTGTCCATGAACTTTGGCACGAAGATGGGCTGGTACAACGGATGGATCCTGGCTGGCTTCCTGGTTGGCTTTAGCAGCTTGCTTGCTTTGATCGCCTGGGAAAACAAAGCGGGAACGCCGCTGATTCCGATGACGTTGTTCCGTTCGAAAGAATATGTCTTGCTGCTTGGAATCACGTTTGCGGGCGTGTTTTACATGATCGCGATCAACAGCTATTTGCCGATGGCTGTGCAGACGATTTTGGAGGCGGGTTCTTCCACGTCGGGCGTGCTTCAGCTTCCAAAAACGATTGTTATGGTTCTCGTGCCAACCGTCCTTGGTGTCTGGGTTGGAAAGAAGAAATCCCATACGTGGATGGCGCTCGCGCTTTCCTGCGTGTTTGTCATCATTCCGTGCGGGCTTCTCGTTTTCATGGGCGTTCGAATGCCGGTATGGTTTATTATGCTGATGGTTGGTCTGACGGGTCTTTCCGACGCGTTGCGCTCGGTTAGCGCCACGCCGGCTGCGCAGGAGATTTTGAATCCGGCGGATCTGGGAATCGGAACGTCCATGATTGGGTTCACGATCACGCTGGCGAACTCCATTGCCGCGACGGTGGATGGAATCGCGTACGATTCCTTGTCGGCTTCCATTCCGGGTATCGTGGGAATGAGTCATGGAATCGACACGACGTTTTTGATTTCGGCGGGAGTCGGCGTCATTGGCTTGCTGCTGACGGTTTTGTTCTTCCGGCCGATGTTGAGAAAACGGGCGCAGAAAACCGGCGATACGACGAAATAGAAAAAGATAGTCTGGAGCGAAAGCTTCAGGCTTTTTTCGTGGCAAAGAAAAAGCCGGATCCAGCCGGCTTAAACCAATTCTTTTTTGAGAGGACTGGAGGAATTGGGTTCCAGTTTTTCGATTTTTTGGTGGAGCCGGGCGAGCGTGCGGACGTTTTCCTCGGCGAGCACGGGATCGGTTTGTGTCTCGGGTTCGTATTCGAGCAAGTCGCCGGGCTGGCAGCGGAGCACTTCGCAAATTTTGTTTAAGGTGGAAAACCGGATGGCGTTCACCTTGTTGTTTTTGATTTTCGACAAGTTGGCCTGGGTGATGCCGACTTGTTCGGCGAGCTCCTGCAGCGATATTTTTCGTTCCACCATGATTCGGTCCAATCGAAGAATGATCATTGTTTTCCTCCTTTAAATGAGTCCATCGACGTCTTGTTGCAGATGGATGCCGGACTGAAAGTAGGTGGACAAGGCGATGAGCAGCAGGCCTAAGACAAGGCTTTCAAAAGACCAGGCAATGTCATAAGACGGTGTGGATAAGTTGGGCAGGTTGAGCAGAAAACTAAAACCAAATTGCAGGAAAGGAATGCTTAGAAGCAAAATGCCGGCTTTTTTGATTCGTTCCGCCTGTCCGGTTTGGAAAGCGGAAGCGAGGTTTGTCGCTTCCAGCTCCTTTTTCGTTTGATGAAGCAGTCGGTACAAAAAGTGGAAGCAAAGCGCGTTCAGGGTGCTGGTGAGCAATCCGCAAAGAAGGACAGTTTGTAGTGTCGGAATAGTAATTTCATGGGAACTGAAAAAGCGAAAGACCGGAATGTTCAGTTTCCAAATCTTGACTATGCCATTATACACGTTGGATTGTGATAGATTCCAATTCGCGAAGTCCAGTGTTTCGGCCGCTAATGGTGAATCGAAAAAGGTAGAGGCTAGAACACATACGAGGACAGCGGTACTAAACCAGTAGACGAGCTCAATCACGAGGCAAAGCCACGAGGTGAAGGTGATAAAACGTTTTCTTTTCATAGCGGTTTCTCCTTTGTTGATTTCATTATAACTGAAATTGATTGAAAATCAATTATTTTTTATCGAAAAACGATAAATATTTGTTGATAAGTATATATTAATCGAGCTTTAATATAGAGATGATAGAAAGGAGGGATGGATAATAAATAGAATAAAGTACGGAAAAAGGTGCAAATCAAATCTTAAAAAGCTAGAAAAAGGTACAAGCTATGCTGAAAAGAAAAATATACGATGAACTGGTGCAATGGAAAGAAGAGGATCGACGGGTCGCTCTTTGCTTGATTGGGGCCAGGCAAATTGGAAAAACGGCAATCGTAAAGGAGTTTGCGAAAAACCACTATGAGGAAGTCATTGAATTGAACTTTCTGGAAAATCCGGACGCGAAGAAATTATTTGACGGGTCTTTGCGGGCGGAAGATATTTTATTCAAGCTATCGACGTTTACCCGTCAGGAATTGATTGAGGGGAAAACGTTGATTCTTTTCGACGAGATCCAGGAATGTTCCAGCGCAAGGACAGCCATTAAATTTTTTGTTGAAGATGGTCGATACGATTATATTGAAACGAGTTCGATGCTTGGAGTAAAAATAAAGGAAATCAAATCGTATCCGGTTGGTTTTGAACGGATCGTCAACATGTATCCGTTGGATTTTGAAGAGTTCTTATGGGCGAATGGAATTGGCGCCAAGGTAATTGACTACTTAAAACAGTGCTTTGAGGAAAAAACCATGGTTTCCGAATCCATTCATGATACTTTGAAGGATTTGTTTCACCGGTATTTGATCGTTGGCGGGATGCCAGAAGCAGTCAATACGTATTTGAAAACCAAAAACATGCAGCAAGTGATCAAGGTGCAAGAAGAGCTGATTGATTTGTATTCGAACGATATTCGAAAATATGCTGAAGAATCGCAACGACATGCGATTTTAGAAATTTTTAAGGCAATTCCGTCGCAGCTCGATAATCAAAATCGGCGTTTTAAATTGTCTCAGGTGATGCCGAAAGAAAAAATCAGCCGGCATGAAAATGATTTTTTATGGTTTACACTGGCCGGTATCGCGCTGCCGTCTTACACGTTGCAGGAGCCGCAATATCCGTTCCAGTTGAATGAAAAGCATAACTTGTTCCGGCTGTTTCTTTTTGACACCGATTTGTTGTGCGCGATGAGTTTAGACGATATTCAGTTTATGATTCTCAATGGCGATTTGAGTATCAACGAGGGAAGCATTCTTGAAAATTATTTTGCGACGTAGTTGACGGCCAACGGTTTTCCTTTGTATTACTATAATTCAAAGAAATTTGGTGAACTGGATTTTCTGATTCAAAATGGAAAAGCGCCAACAATCATTGAAGTCAAGTCAGGAAAAGACTATCGAAAGCACGCGGCGATGAATCGAGTGCTCGCCGTAGAAAACTGGCAGTTTCAGGATAAGATCGTATTTTGCGAAGGCAATGTCGAGCAGGATGGAGACATCTTGTATTTGCCATGGTATATGGCGATATTCATTTTGCCACACAAAACGGAATATATCTTTCCGGAGCTCAATCTGGATTTTGATTTGGAGTAAAGGGAGAATACGGAATATTCCCATTGTCTGGCAAGCGGTTTCTCTAGGACCTTATCTTTTTCGACATTTTCTTGTGACGAATTTCAGATGTTGGTCCAGGCTGTTCTTAAACTCGATTTTGGTAAAACCCTTCTTATAGGATAGTGCAGCGATCTTCTGTTTATATTTATACGCGAACCATATAAACAGGTAACGACAATTCCAATCATCCGACATAAAATGAAAAATGCCAAAAATCACTTCATAAGTGTTTTGGCATTTTTTAATTAAAAGTCAGTCCAAGTTATATCTTTTTCCGATTTCCAAAATGTTTTTCCTTGAAAGAAGGGAAACCCTTCGAGAAAATATTTTGTCTCTTTCTGATTCTTGATATGTATGAGACGTGCAAATGAAATTTAGTATCAAACTTATTAAGTATATCAGTTCGATGTTGTGAGGAATGATGGTTTATGATGTAAATATTCATCATAGTTCCATAATGATTTTGATAGATGGAATACGGGTAATGAAATTAGAGAAAGACAACTTATTGGGGCAAGAAGGCTGGGCCATGCCAGTATGACGACAACACAAAAAACGTATTTACATATAATTCAGGAACTTGAGAATAAAGATATTGATCTCGTGATGAGAGCTTTATCAACTCTGGGCTAAATAGAAAAATTGCGACTTATGCTGATGAAGATATGTAAATCGCAAAAAAAAAACAACCTACGAAAAGTGATTTTTGGCGGATAAACGTTTCGTAGGTTGCCTATGGAATAAGTAAATCCGAGCCGTGCTCTTCTTTACGGTTTCATTATAACTTGTCGTTGTGTTTTCGACAATGGCAGACTATTTAACAAGTGTGTAATAGACATTTCTCGCTTTTCCATGCTGTAAAAGCAGGCCGGACTGAACCATCTTTCGAATCAGCCGGGAGGCAGTGGAGGGGCTCGTTCCAAGCAGTTGTTCCGCTTTGGGTCTTGTAATAGAACCGTGTTTTTTTATATAGTCTAGAACTTGTTCTTCGTCTCGGCCAAGTTCTGAAATGAACGAAACCGTTATATTGTCAGATATTTTGGAAGCAAAGTTGGTTTCATCTTTCGCGTTGATATTGGGAAGCGTAATTTTAAAGCTGTTCTTTGTGGTAGATAGGATAGGCTTTTTTAAAGAGCTGTCATATGCCTCCATGATTTTGGTCAATCCGGTACCGTACGCTTCAATTAAATGGAGTCGATAAAACAGATTGGCAAGATTTTGGTTTCTGCAAATCGAAATGCCAGCCATGATGTCTTCCAGTTCAATTCCGGTCAGCAGACCGCCAATGGACACAAGCTCGATTCGATCGTCGTAAATGCTGATCAACGAGCTCGCGCTGAAGGAATAATCCCGATGAACGAGAAGGTTCAGCAAGGCTTCCCGGATGGCGATGATTGGATAATCGCGAACATCGACACGAGAGAGCTTTTCAATCGTCGCGTGAATTTGGTTCCGGAAGTCAATGTAGTCATAAACTTCGTTCATTTGTTTGAGCAGGGAACCGCGAAACTCGCGCCGGTCTTTGAAAACCATTTGGTTGTTTCCTTGAAACACGGCTATTTTAATGGTGTAGGGATTTTGGTCTGACAGAAGTAAAGCGAGATTGCTATAAAGACCATCTGGATCCATGAGCTTCAACGTGCGCATTTGTTGTGGGCCAAACTCCACGTTATGAAATTGAAATTCTTTTTCAGTGGCATTGAATGTGAGCTCCTGGTCCAAACAGCGCATCGTCTCAAAGTGATCTCCATCGGTTTCCTTGATCATCCGGCGAATCGCGGCATCGCTTGCCGGGACTGAAGAATAGCCTTGCCGAACATATACACCTTCTGGCCGCATTCCTTTTTTGGCAATGTAATAGGGACGATCTGTGCCGCGCTGGACGCTGATTTCAATGATTTGTTTGCCCGCTTCTTCGATTGTCTTGTAATGAAGGAACATCGTCACATCTGGTTTGATCGTATCTTGAACCATATTGCTGATTTGCAAAGCCGTCCCATCCGGCTCATCCAATCCTAATACTTCGCCATCATCCCGAACGCCGATATACATTTTTCCTCCGTTACTGTTCGCAAAGGCGATGATTTCTTTTTTGATATCATCCACAACGATGGATTTCAATTCGACGGTTTCGCTTTCCTGATAAGTCATACATCCAACTCCTTTCTAAATTCATGTCTTGTCACCATTATATAGAATCTTATCAAATCTCGTCAATCTATTTGACGAGATTTGACGATATTGACAAGATTTCTGGATTCCGAACTATTAGGAAATGAATATTCTAAATTCGTGACAAGCAAGAAGAAGCAAGTGTTGGATATTTTAAGAGATATATCGAAAGGAAATCCACCGGCTCATTGAATTTCTCTTCCATCTCGGCTATAATCAATTCAGATTGTCGCCATAGCTCAGCTGGATAGAGCAACCGCCTCCTAAGCGGTAGGTCGGAGGTTCAAATCCTCTTGGCGACGCCAGAAAGTGCCGCCGCAAGCCATGTTTGGTTTGCGGCGTTTTTAGATAGATTTACTTATATAAGTTGTTAAAGTTCGTGCTGTGTATTGGTTTTTTCGTGCAAACTATAATATAGTATAATTACCAATATGAAAGGAGAGGAGAACATGGCACACTCTACTACGAATATCAGTATCCGTATGGATTCGGACCTCAAAGCGCAGGCAGATGCGCTATTTAACGAACTAGGTATGAATATTTCTACAGCATTTAATATCTTTGTCCGTCAGTCACTTCGGGAAGGCGGGATACCTTTTGATATTACTCTCAACCAGCCTAACAAGGAGACGATTGCCGCCATGTTGGAGGCAGAAAGGATTGCGAAAGATCCATCCGTGAAAGGCTATACCAATTTGGATGAACTGTTTGCCGATCTTGAAAAATGACAGAGACAAAGTATGTTGTCAAGATCGCCACGCGATTTAACCTTTGTAGCAAGAAGTCCCACACTTCTAAAGTGGGGATGAATTGCGTCCCATTCTATTTGCCAAGAAATAGAAAATAATAGGTTACAATAAAATCAGTCGAAAACAGGAAAGGCCGATAGACTTATGAAGTTCGATAGTAATGCACATTTCGGTGTTTTTGTTATACGATTATCTTGTGCTTGTTGTGAAATATCGAAGAAAAGTATTTGATGATAAAATTTCCAAGAGGACTAAAGAAATATTTGAGTATATTGCTCCCCATTACAATTTAACCTTACAGGAATGGAATCATGATAAAGACCATGCGCATATTCTGTTCAAGGCTCACCCGAAAAGTGAAATAAGCAAATCCATAAACGCATACAAAAGTGCCAGTAGTCGGCTTTTGAAGAAAGAATTTCCGTAAATAAGACAAAAGTTATGGAAACACAGGGGCAGGAAGACAAGCGAAAAAAGAGGTGAAAAACATGGCAAACAAAGCATATAAATTCAGAATATATCCGAATGCTGAGCAAAAGATCTTGTTTGCCAAGACATTCGGCTGTGTCCGATTTATCTACAATAAAATGCTGTCCGATAAAATCAAGTATTATGAAGAAACCAAACAAAAACTAAAGAATACCCCTGCACAATATAAGGCAGAGTTTGAGTGGCTCAAAGAAGTTGACAGTTTAGCGCTTGCCAACGCACAGATGAATCTGCAGAAAGCGTATAACAACTTTTTCAGAAGCCCGAAAACAGGATTTCCGAAATTCAAATCAAAACACAGAAACAGAAATTCTTACACTACAAATAACCAAAAGGGTTCTGTCTCTATTGAAAATGGCTGTATCAAATTGCCTAAAATAGGCTTTGTCAAATTGAAACAGCATAGAAACATCCCGTCCGATTATAAACTGAAATCCGTAACAGTCAGTCAAACTCCGAGCGGAAAATACTATGCAAGCATTTTGTTCGAGTATGAAAACCAAGTACAGGAAACAAAGCCGCACAAATTTTTGGGAATGGATTTTTCTATGCGCGAGCTGTACAAGGACAGTAACGGCAATGAGCCGCAATATCCGAGGTACTACCGTCAAGCGGAAAGAAAGCTGAAACGTGAACAGCGTAAACTTTCAAAAATGGAAAAAGGCTCAAAAAACCGTGATAAACAGCGTATCCGGGTTGCCAAACTGCATGAAAAAGTCGCAAATCAGCGCAAGGACTTCCTTCACAAACAGTCAAGGCAGATAACCAATGCCTATGATTGTGTTTGTATAGAAGACCTTGATATGAAAGCGATGTCCAGGTGTCTAAACTTCGGCAAATCGGTAAGTGATAACGGCTGGGGAATGTTTGTGACATTCTTACAGTACAAACTGGAAGTATCAGGCAAAAAACTTGTAAAAGTGGATAAGTTTTTCGCAAGCAGTCAGACTTGCAATGTCTGCGGCTACAAAAATACGGCAACAAAAAATCTTAGTACTCGTGCGTGGGATTGTCCTGAGTGCGGTACTCATCACGACAGGGATATAAATGCCGCAATAAATATCAGAAACGAGGGTATGCGTATCATAAACGCATAGCCATATACATAAAAACCGTGGGACACACGGGGTTAGCTCGCTTATGCTTAGTACAGTAGTATTATCGAACGAGAACCGACTGTTCGCTTTATGCGAAAGGAAGCCCCCGCCTCTTCAGGCGGGGGAGGATGTCACAAAGGACTACAAACTCGCAATCAAGCGTGGTTTGAGAATCGGTTTGCTAAAGGATATTGTTGCTGTTCTCGCTATGGGGGAGAAACTACCTGAAAAAAATAAGGATCATGAGTTGACCGGAAGCTGGACAGGGCATCGTGAATGTCATATCCAGCCGGATTGGTTGCTGATTTACCGTATTGAAGAGGATGTATTGGTTCTGACTTTATCGAGGACAGGCAGTCACAGTGATTTATTCAGAAAATGATTTTTCTTTGGCTTCTTTTGTTCCCGGGCGTTTTTTTTGTTTTGAGCATTCCGTTTTGAGAATCCGACAGTTTTGGTATAATGTTGCCAAAAACAAAGAAAGAGGTTAAAGAAACAAAACACATATGGACAGTAGTATATTGTGGATGCTTTTGCTTCAAGTCGTGCTCATCGCCTTGAATGCCGTATTTGCTTGCGCAGAGATCGCCGTGATCTCGGTCAATGAAAACAAAATCGAAAAAATGGCGGACGAAGGAAACCGCAAAGCGAAAAAGCTTTTGAATTTAGTTTGCGATCCTTCCCGGTTTCTCGCGACGATTCAAGTCGCCATCACGCTATCCGGATTTCTAGGAAGCGCCTTCGCCGCCGACAACTTTTCCGAGTACATTGTCGACTGGCTCGTCAACATGGGCGTCGGCATCTCCCCGGCCATTCTCGACACGATCGCCGTCATTGTGATCACGATCATTTTGTCGTATTTCACGCTCGTGTTTGGAGAACTCGTACCAAAACAAGTCGCCATGCGCAAAAAAGACCAGCTGGCTTTATCGGTCGCCGGTTTGATTACCGTCATTTCCAAGATTTTCAAGCCCCTTGTCTCCTTGCTGACAATCTCCACCAACGCGGTGTTGCGGTTGATTGGCATCGACCCCGACGAAGGCAGCGAGGAAGTAAGCGAGGAAGAGATCCGGCTCATGGTGGAAGCGGGAAGCGAGAAAGGAACGATCGACCACGAGGAAAACGAATGGATCCAAAATGTGTTTGAATTTGACGATTTGCCAATCAAAGACGTGATGACGCACCGCAAAGACGTCACAATGCTCAATATGATGGACACCGAGCAAGTATGGGACGAGCAAATCATGCGCAGCTCCCATTCGCTGTTTCCGTTGTACCACGAAACAAAAGACACGATTGTCGGCGTCTTGAACGCGAAAAAGTTTTTCCGCCTCAAAGACCACAGCCGCGAAGCCGTCATGACGCACGCCGTATCCGAGCCGTATTTTGTACCCGAAAACTTAAAAGCTGACGTATTGTTCCGCAATATGAAAAAGGACAAAGAAAAAATGGCGATTGTGCTCGATGAGTACGGCGGCGTTTGCGGCATCATCACCATGAACGATTTGATCGAGGAACTCATCGGCGATCTCAACGACGACGAGCAAACCGAATGGATCGAACCGGCCGGCAAAGACCGCTGGAAGCTGATCGGCAACGTGCCGCTCGATGAAATCATGGAAGCCACAGGCGTCGAAATCGAACCCGAGGATACCGGGACGCTTAACGGGCTCATTTACGAAACGCTCTGTCGCGTACCCGACGATGGCGAACGATTTGGCTTTGAAAAAGACGGGCTGCGCTTCGAAATCGTTCAAATCAAAAACCATCAAGTCCGGTACGCCACCGTCGCGAAAATCCAGACGGACGAAAAAAGTAACAGGCAAGAGTAGAAATCAAGTCGCGAAACGCGGCTTTTTTTGTGCGCGAAAACAAGCGACTTGGCCGACGATTCGAACCACTTGGAAAAACCAGGTATCCCTTTTTTCAAGAGTGTGATATAAAAGGAACATGAAAATACACTTGGATATCGACGAATCGTACGAGGATATCGAGATTACGATTAAATGTCCGCAAATCAACGAGAAAGTTTTAGCGATCGAGAGCCTGCTTCAGCGCAAACAGACGACCTTCCCCATGTTTAAGGAAACCACGGAGTACTATATCGACTTGCACGACGTCTTGTTTTTCGAAACGGACGCCAAAGAAGTCGTGGCGCATACGGCCGGCGACATCTACCACACGGATTATCGGTTGTATGAGCTGGAAACGATTTTGCCGGGCATGTTTTTGCGCATCTCGAAATCGGCCATCGTCAACGTCGAAAAAATTTTCGCCCTGACGCGAAACATGTCAACCTGTCTGATCGAGTTTCAAAACACGTTCAAGCACGTGTACGCGTCCAGACAGTACTACAAACCGCTCAAAGAGAAACTGGAGGAAATGAGAAAGTATTATGAATAACAACGGAAATAAAAACTGGGTATGGGGTGCGTTCTTTATCGTTTGCGCGATTCTCGTGATCTTGAATGGTTTCGGCATTTTCCATCTGGCCGGCTTTTTGTGGAAAGTCGCCGTTTCGATCTTCTTCGTGCTGCTGTTTATGGAAAGCCGCCGGAAAAAGGACCGGAGCGGCATGATCATCGCGGGCGTCGTCTTGTTTTTGATTTGGAAAAACACGCTGGGATTTTGGTTCCTCTCGTTTGGAACGATCGCGTTCGCCACGGTGCTCGTGCTCATCGGCGTCCATTTTTTCAGCAAGCCAGGCGTCCCTTCGGCAAGCGCCGACACGAGCGATGTGTATTTTAACGACGCGGAAAACGAAATCATCGAAGTCAAAAGCGCGTTCAATTCCTCGTCCCATTACTTGCGGGGAAACGCCATTGAAAAAGTGTACCTGACGCCTTCGTTTTGCGCCATGAGCGTCTATTTGGATCAGGTCGGATTCAAAGACGAGAACCTCGAAGTCATCGTCGACGCCGGCTTTTGCGATCTCAAGATCTTTATTCCCAAAAACTGGGTTGTGCACAACGAACTGCACGCGATGTTTGGCAGCATTCAAGAGGAAGGAGTGCCGCTGCCCGAAGGCACGCAGTACGTGTATTTGAAAGGCGACGCCAACTTTTCCACCGTCCATATCATTCGTATTTAGCGAGCGAATCTCCCGAATCGGGAGATTTTTTTTGTTAACGCTTTCAAAGATTTATGATACATTTTTGGTAATGGAGGAACTTGGATTATGAATAAACTAGTGATTGATGTAGGGGGTACGTTTATCAAGTACGCCGTGATGGACAACGAGGCGAATATTTTGTCCAAAGGTTCGGTGCCAACGCCGCTTGACACGAGAGAACATTTCATCGCGGCGCTCGTCGACTTGTTCGAGGCGCACGCTGATCAGGTGGATGGCATCGCGATGTCGGTGCCTGGAAACATTGATTCCGCGACCGGATTTGTATACACGCCTGGCGCGTTGTCCTTCAACTACAACACGCCGCTGGCCGACGACGTGCGAAACGCCGTGTTCGAGCGAACCGGAAAAACGATCCGCGTTTCGATTGAAAACGATGGAAAAGCGGCCGCGCTGGCCGAAGTGTGGAAAGGCAACCTGGCCGACTGCAACGATGGCGTCGTCATCATTTTGGGCACAGGCATCGGTGGCGGCATCATTTTGAACCGCCGCGTCGTCAAAGGAAAAGATTTCTTCGCGGGCGAATTGTCGTTTTTGATGAACGACGTCAACGTGAAAGGATTTGCCAACTGCTTTGCCAACGCGTGCAGCACGGCGTCGCTGACCAAAAAGGTGGCGGACCAGAAAGGCCTGCCAGCCGAAGAGGTGGATGGATTCAAAGTGTTCGAGCTGCTGGACGCCCAGGACGAGCAGACCCACGCCGTGTTCGACGAAGTGGTCAATGGAATCGCCGGCCATATTTACAATTTGACGTGCATTTTGAATCCGGAGCGCATCTTGATTGGCGGCGGGATCTCGAAGCAGCCGCGCGTCGTGGAAGCCATCCGCGAAAAGACGAACGCCTACTATGACGCGGTGCCGGTTCCGATGCCTCGCACCGAAGTGGGTGTATGCAAGCATTTTAACGATTCCAATTTGATTGGTGCTTTATATAACTATCAGATTCTTTTTGAGAACGCGAAATAGAAACAAAAGGATACCATTGTTTTTCACGGTTGGGTGAAAGCGGAGCGTATTTTTTCAACCACATTGCCTTGCCAAGTCAAAATTCCCGACAGGTAAGGCATTTTTCGTGCGTTTTAGTACCGTAAAAAAACATTTTATGTTATATATATTTCTGGCAAACTCTGAAACGTTGTGACTGTTTCATTTTCAGAGGTGAAAACGCTTTACACCAAAGGTTTCCCTGAGTAAAATAAAAGTACAAAGTTTACTTGAGTAAGAGGAAAAGAGGAAAATTATGGACACAAAACTCGATATGATGTCTTTCTCAATTCTGAGAAACGCAAGAAAAGCCAAAAATTTGGCGTACAAAGCTCTGAAGCAAATGAAGGCCGGGAACCTTGATGAAGCACGAGAGCTGATCGCGCAAAGCGATGGAGCGACGACTTTGGCGCAGGAGGCGGAAAGCGATCTGCTTCATTTCGTACAGGGAAGCGAAAAAGAAGTAGAAACTTGGCTGGAGCACTCGCAGGACCACCTGATGAGCAGTCTGCTGGCGACGGAAACGATCAAAGAGATGATCGAGATGTACGCCGGTAATCGAGCGTAACAAAGAAAGCGAAAGGGAGAAAAAATGGGAGAGAAAACTTACGCGTTCCCCGCTGGTTTTTTGTGGGGAGGCGCAACGGCGGCCAATCAGTACGAAGGCGGCTGGCTTGATGGGGGAAAAGGAGCCAGCGTGCCGGACCACATAACGGGAGGTACGGTCAGCACGCCGCGGCGGTGGACACGGGAAATCGAAGAGGGAACGTATTACCCGAGCCACGAAGCGGTGGACTTTTATCATCGTTACAAGGAGGACATCGCGCTGATGGCGGAAATGGGATTCAACGTGTTCCGGCTGTCGATCAACTGGGGGCGGATCTATCCCAACGGGGACGATAAAACGCCAAACGAGGAAGGTCTTGCGTTTTATCATGACGTTTTTAAGGAATGCCGGAAATACGGAATCGAACCGCTCGTCACGCTCTCGCACTATGAAACGCCATGGGCGCTGACCGAGAAGTACAATGGCTGGGCGAGCCGGGAAGTCATCGACCATTTCGTCCGCTACGCCACGACGTGCTTCCAGGAGTACAAGGACGAGGTCAAATACTGGCTGACGTTTAACGAGATCAACTGCGCGATGATGCCGTTTGGAACGATTATGGGACTGGGCATGGTGCCCGAATCGGATGTGATGGACTTTGGCGCGAGCGAAACGCACGAACAAGTCCAAAAGCGGTTCCAGGCGCTGCACCATCAGTTTGTCGCCAGCGCGAAAGCCGTGCAAATCGGTCATGCGATCAATCCGAATTTCATGATTGGCTGCATGATCGCGGGCGGGCTGGCGTATCCGTACACGTGCAATCCAAAAGACGCGCTTGCCGCGCAAAACAAAAACAACATGTCGAATTATTTTTGCGGCGATGTGCAGGTGCGCGGTGTGTATCCGTATTTTGCGAAACGCTTTTTCAAAGAGAACGATATCCATTTGGATATCACGACGGACGATGAAATCGAGCTGCTCAATGGAACGGTCGATTTCTACTCGTTCTCCTACTATATGTCGTCGACGGAAACGGTGGACGAGGAATTGAAGGCGGCTAAAGGCAATGTGTTCGCCGGCGTTCCGAATCCGTATTTGGAAACGAGCGAATGGGGCTGGCAAATCGACCCGGAAGGGCTGCGCTGGTATTTGAATGACGTCTATGGCCGGTACGAGATTCCGCTCATGATCGTGGAAAACGGCTTGGGCGCGGTCGATGTGCGTGGCGAGGACGGCAAGTTCCACGACGTGTATCGAATCGACTATTTGCGCAAGCACATCGAGCAAATGGGCGAGGCGATCGAGGATGGCGTGGATTTGCTTGGCTATACGATGTGGGGCTGCGTCGATCTGGTTTCGGCGTCCACGGGGGAGATGAAGAAGCGGTACGGCTTCATTTACGTGGATAAGGACAACGACGGCAACGGCGACTTGCATCGGGAAAAGAAGGATTCCTTCGACTGGTACAAAAAAGTGATCGCGTCCAACGGAAAAGAGTTGGATTAGAAAAGGTTCTTCGGAACCTTTTTTTTGAAAGGAGAGACTATGAAAATTTTACTGATTTGCGTGGGTGGCATGTCGAGTTCGGTGCTGATGGAAAGAATGCGTCAATACGCCGCGGAACACGACGAGCCGCTTACGATCGAGGCGGTTGGGGAAATGGGCCATGCCTATGAAAAGGTGGCGGGCGAATACGACGTCATCCTGATGGCGCCGCAAGCCGGATACCGCAAGAAAGACGTCATGAAGCGGGTGTCGATTCCGGTGGATGTTATCGACATGGCCGCGTATGGTCGGGCGGATTGCGCGAAAGTGTTCGAGCAAGCGCGGCGCCTGCTGGATAAATAACCTCGAAAAATGACTAGAAATCGTTTTCATTTCATTAAAAATCGGATAAAATGGGTTTGAATAGGCGATACGATTAACAACAGAAAGGGGATTTCAATGAGTCATTTTCCAAATGGATTTTTATGGGGCGGCGCCACAGCCGCCAACCAGTATGAAGGGGGCTGGAACGAAGGCGGCCGCGGACCGGCGCTGACGGATGTGACGACGGGTGGAACCGTCGACTCGCCGCGGATGGTTACGTGGATCGACAAGTGCGGCAGTCCGCACGCGAGTCCAAGCCACGGATTTACGCTACCCGAGGGGGCGTCCTACGCAGTGCTGGAGGATTATTACTATCCAAACCACAAAGGAACGGACTTTTATCATCATTGGAAAGAAGATATCGGTTTGTTTGCCGAAATGGGATTCAAGGTGTTTCGCATGTCGATTTCCTGGAGCCGGTTGTTTCCAAACGGCATCGAGGAAACGCCCAATCCGGAAGGCGTCGAGTTTTACCGCAACGTGTTCAAGGAATTGAAAGCCCATGGTATCGAGCCGCTCGTGACGATTTGGCATTTTGACACGCCGCTGTATTTGGAAGAGAAAATGAAGGGGTGGAACAACCGGGATTTGATCGACTTGTATGTCCGTTTCGCGCAGACGTGCTTCGAGGAGTACAAGGGACTTGTCAAATACTGGCTGACGTTCAATGAAATCAACAACACGATTATGTTCCTCGATATGTGGGGACACGAGGCGGACAACGAGGAGTTCCGGGCCGCGTACCAGCAGCTGCACTACCAGTTTGTCGCCAGCGCCAAGGCCGTGCAGGTCGGGCATGCGATTGACCCGGAAAACCGGATCGGCTGCATGATTTGCGGCATTACGTTTTATCCCGCCACGTGCGATCCAAAGGACATTATGCTGAACCGCCACCAATGGGAGAAAAATATTTTTTATTGCGGCGACGTCCAATGCAAGGGCGAGTATCCGGTTTTTTCCAAGCGGCTGTGGCAGGAACACGATGTCGAGCTGGACATCACGGATGAGGACCGGAAAATTTTAAAAGAGGGAACGGTGGACTACTACACGTTCTCCTACTATATGTCCAATACGATTACGACGCATGACGTGGAGGAGAAAGCGGGCGGCAACAACGTGGAAGGCGCGCGCAATCCATACTTGCGGTATTCGGATTGGGGCTGGGGCTTCGATCCGCTAGGCCTGCGCTATTTTTTGGAAGTGATCAACGACCGCTACCATAAGCCGATCATGATCGTGGAAAACGGGCTGGGCGCCTACGACATCGTCGAGGAGGACGGCTCGATTCACGATCCGTTCCGAATCGACTATTATCGCGAGCACATAAAGGAAATGGATCAGGCGATCGCCGAAGGCGTTGATTTGATTGGGTACACGACGTGGGGCTGCATCGACCTGGTGTCGGCGGGCACAGGCGAGATGCGCAAACGGTACGGCTTTATTTACGTGGATATGGATGATAAAGGCGAAGGCACGATGAAACGGACGCCGAAGGATTCGTTTTACTGGTATAAAAAGGTCATCGCCTCCAATGGAAACGATTTGGATTGACAGCTTTCGGGCTGTTTTTCTTTTTCGGATTGCGGGAACGGGAAAAGTCGTGGTATACTTCCACAAAACATGGAGAGCGAAAGATGAGTGTGAATGAAAATAGATTGATTGAAATCAACGGGGTGTTTCAGTATGTCGCGATTATGGCGCAAAAAAAAGGGCTGCCGCTGCTCGTGTATGTACATGGCGGACCGGGCGAGGCCGCTTTGCCTTTGCTGATGCATTATCAAAAAGAACTGGCCCAGCACTTCACGTTTGTGGTGTGGGAACAGCGTGGAGCCGGGAAATCGTTTTACGAGTTTGGCGTCAACGAGAAAGTCGTCATCGACGACTACGTCGAGGATTTGCGGGCTTTGACGGCGTATTTAACCGGCCGGTTCCATCAGGACAAAGTGTATTTGCTCGCGCACGATTTTGGAACGATCATCGGCTTGCGTTATATTCAAAAGTATCCGGAAACGGTGCGGAAATACATTGGCTGTTCGCAAGTCGTGAACATGGAGAAGGCGATGCGTCTGCGTCTGCGTTACGCGATTGAAAACTCCCCGCGCAACGTCGCGAACCGGCTGTTGAAAATCGACCCGACATTTTCCGGCGAGCGCTGGATGAAGGATCTCGAACGGCTGGATAAGCAAATCACCCGTCTGAAAGGCTGCTTGTACGATCAAAAAAACAAGTTCAGCTTGCAGCATATTTATTTGCGCTGTCCGGCGTACACGATGTTCGACTACCAGCGCTATCGAAAGGGAATCGAGCAAAGCGTCCGCAAGCTGTGGCCGGAAATCATGCAAGTCGACTTTGAGTCGACGACGCGGTTCGACGTGCCGGTCGTATTCGTGGAAGGACGCCACGACAAACGCCTGTCCTCGGCGCTGGCGAAGACATATTATGACAAGATCACGTCGGCGAAACAGTGGTTTTGGTTCGAGGAATCGAGCCACTATCCGCAATGGTGCGAGCCGCAGGCGTTCAACGAATTGATGATTCGATTACTTGAGCAGGAATAAAACCTGCTTTTTTTGTCTTTTAAGGCATTCTGGTTTTTTCGGAAGGAAAAACATGGTTTTATTAAGGTAGGAAATCAGCTCATAGGCAAGGAGGTGCTGATATATGAATCGCATTTCAATCGCGTTAAGGGAATTTTTGAAAGAAGAAACCTTGGAGATCTTTAATAATCAACAGCATCAGTTCGCCAGTTTAAGCGATGACGAGGAAATCATCGTCGTCATTAACGAGTGCGGAGAAGAAAACTTATATTTGCAGACAGGGACGGAACAGGCGATTCTCGCGTTTGGGGAATGGCGAAAAATTTACGATGACACGCTGGAGGAAATCGACGCGTTGAAATACGACATCGAGCAAATCCTCACCAATCAATCGTATGTTTGGACTATTATCGACGCGCCCAACTGCATTGTCGGCTACGTCAGCGACCAGGGCATTCAGTATTTGACCGACACCAACGAGTTTGGATGGAATTACCAATCCTCCAACGAGTTTTTTAAAACTATCGCCAAAGACGAAGGGTCGCAAAATTTCCTGTTCTGGCATCCGGGCCATCAGGTAATCGAGCCTTCCCAGTTTCTCATGTAAGCCGAAGTCATTCGGCTTTTTTTTGTGGCATAGGAAAAACCGGACGATAAATAAGAAAAATAAGCATCGAGATTGAAAAAGGAATAATATTAAAACTATAATAAATTTGAAAATGGTACCATTCTTATAAAAAAACGCACAAAGAAACGACAGTCTTCAGGAGAAAAAAGATGAAACACAAAACAATCAAAATCATAGGAATCGTCGCGGCATGTGTGGTTGCGCTAGGATTGATCTGGGCGCTGACAAAAAACGTGCACGGTCCGCAGGAAACGCGAAGCTGGCAGGAGCAGGATGAAAGCATCCGCGACACCATGACAAAAAGCCTGCCGGATTTAAGCGATCCGGAAGCAATGGGCCAATTCAAGTCCACGGCCAACATGATCGAGGGAACGGTTGGGTATTGAGAGAAGAAAAAGTTGCTAAAAAGGCAACTTTTTTTTAATGAAAAATTACTCTTCAAAGAATTCGGTTCCTAAAGCGTTTGGGTCAGTTTCGGCTTTTTGATGATTGCGCTTAATTTACGATAAATCATTGGATTGGTGGCTTGGGAACTGCATATTAGGAAAATGTGCTGTACGGGTTTTCTTTTCCAAAGAATTGATTTTCATGTCTGGCGATCGCGATAAATCCGGGAAGATCAGCCGTTGACAACGGATGAGCAATGGTAATTTTTCCTTCGAATTCGGTACTTGTTTTTGCTTCGCAATCCATCACTTGTTCGTAAAAGTCGGATGGCAAGGGGAAATATTGTTTTATTTTTGAAATCATTTCTCCAATCGTTTCTTCTTTTGTTTTCGAAGTAAGATTGAAAAACAAATATTCTCTCAGCATGATCGTATCCAGAATCACGAACTGGACCTTTTTGAATAATGCTTTGATAGTTTCGATATCCTTGGCGTTCATAAAACGAGAGATCATGACCACTCTTTCTAAAGGGGATTCAAAGGATTTCCTTTTCTCCATAGCGAGCTGTATGTTTTCCATCATTTGTGTAAGTAGAGACGGGAATACATGTTAAAGATAGGAAGATCTACAAAAAAAGGAAGGATTTAAATTTTCCTTCCATTTAAGGGATTCCAAAACAAACTTCTGCTAGAACCATCGTTCATAAGCAACGTCTTTATTCAAATGCTTCTACATTTTGGAATTCCCAGAATTGTCCGTCTGGTTTGTAGTAATCCAGAACATCCTGACGGGAAGATAAATTTTCTTCTTCCATATCATTTGCTGTAACTGTGATTCGATCAACGCTTTCTGTACCCATATGTCCCATAACTCTTTCAAAAACTCCAGAGTTTTCGGTTGAATAGAAGCCGGCATGAGAAGCAGAAGTTTCACCGATTTTTTTAATTGAGTCATCCTTGTATACGTACAATTTCAGTATATAATCTGCTTCGCATATACCGGTTTTTACTGCCAGCACCGGTACATCGAATCCGCTATCTTGCCACAAGTACCATAACGGGGCATATTCTAAGATATTCGCATACTTTTCTTTATTGGCTTCATTATCCAGGATTTCTTTATAAGCTGTTTTCCAGTCTTTGGCGTTGCTTGACATTGGATCTGCATAATCGTATTGAATATCTTTTAAACATACCCAACCGCCAGTAGTCAAATTTCCCCAGGATTCGCTGTCATCTTCGACGATATCGGATATTTTGATTTTTTCACCCTTTGATAAATTTCCAATTTTTTTAGAATTACGGTCTGGCTCTTCACGAATTGTCATATCATAGTTTAGCAGCCATTCTTTTTTCAAAGAAGGATTGACATATCCATGATTCTCAAAATCAAAATCCGGATATAAATTTCCAGCTATATATTGCTTAAGCGAATCTAAACCTGACGGGTCATAAACATTGGTAAACTGAATCTCTTTTAAATTGTCAAAATCCAGTTTGGCAATTTTGTCCTGAGTTAGCGCTGTTTCTTTCAGCTCGCTATTCTGGGATGAAATTTTTGTTACCGTTTTCTGGCCGTTTACGTTTTGAAACCGTAGCAGTGTATGATCTTTATTTTGATAAAGAATACTGTCTTCCATTGAAAATGATCCGATTGATTGACTAGTTATCACATTAGAAGAATCGCCATAGACTTCTATTTTTAAGTCTTTATTGTATGCACCTGAAACAATAAGCAAAGCAGGACATTCACTGTCTGATAAATTTGCTAAAGCATATCCCCAGCTAAAAGTGCCCTTATAGACATCGAACTGTTTCATCAT
This sequence comes from uncultured Dubosiella sp., assembly GCF_964018005.1. Taxonomy (NCBI): domain Bacteria; kingdom Bacillati; phylum Bacillota; class Erysipelotrichia; order Erysipelotrichales; family Erysipelotrichaceae; genus Dubosiella; species uncultured Dubosiella sp. Next base: position 61,024 of record NZ_CAXHOA010000004.1, on the reverse strand, counting down.
CACGATTCGATCATATACCTCTTTCATTGTTGTGCTACGGGCAAAATTACCGACCACAATACCATTAATGACCGAAAAAAATGTCGGACCCTTCTCGTCGTATAACGGCATCCATCCTTCGTTTGTTTTGAGCCATGGCATGTTTTGCTCTCCTGAATCAAAATTCTTAAAAATCTGCTGTTCTGAATTCGCAGAAATATTCTTTCCGTCGATCTGATCATATAATTTTATATTCTGCTTTCGCTGGATTAGTGATTTGCCATCCCATTCCGCACCGTTGATCAAGGACGCCTTAAGATTTTGATCATAAATCAGAACATATTTTTGTTTGTCAGGTAAATATCCATAAACTTTTTCACTATCAGCATCTTGAAGTGGAAATGTAGCAGGAAAAAGGATCCTGAACTCTTCTCCTTCGTTGATTTTTTCATTGGCAGAAACTACATCCCGCCCGCCTTCATCCCGAGTAAATAAAGGCAAATCTTTTTCCGCTTTCCATAAGCTCGTACTTTTGATCATTCCTTCAGAATATGCATCTAAATCCAGTTCTGAAGGAAATAGCGTTTCAATTTCTTGGTCTGATTCGGCTTTTTCTGCCGGCTGTGTTGATTCAGGCACACTGCCTGAACATCCGATCAAACCGATACTCCATATCATAATAAAAAGTATTTTCTCTATTTTGTTCATCTTGTTGCTTTCCTTTTCTTATTTACAATATCATAAATTGATTTACGATTATTGCTTATTTTTTGTCTATACAGAAGTATAACATTTTTCAGACAGTCGGGATTGATTGGCTTGCCAAGATAAAAGTTGATGCCCGCGTTTCTGGACTCCTTGATGTCCGAATCGAGCGAATTAGCTGAAAGTGATATGATCGACATAGAAGCAAGTTTGGAATGCAAACGAATCGTCCTATTCAGGATGAAGGAACGATTGTTTGCAGAGTGTTGCCTAGCGATATGGAATTCGAAAGTGAAATGGATTAAAAATGCGAATCGTAACGAGCATAGGAAAAAAGACATGGGAGCACAGATACCGGGTATGTGAATAGAATGGAGGAACAGTCATGAGTATATGAAATCAGATCTTGGCTGATGATAATCTGGAAAAGGCCAAAAACGATTTACAAGAATCTGATAAAACAGAACACAGAGAACCGGAGTAGAATGAGCGGGGAGGAACTCTTCAAGGCACAGACAGGGGCCTACTCTATTAAAAAAATGAGCTTTCGCTCATTGGTTTAGTGAATGTCTTTTTTGATGTCTTCTTCGATTTTCTCGATTTTTTCTTTCACTTTTTCAGCGCTGGCGTCCAGCTCGGCGTGGTCGCGGGCAAGATCCTTTTCGAATTCCTGATCTTTTTCGTTTTTAAATTTTTCAAATTCTTTCCATTTTTTCTCGGCGTCCGCTTTTTCGCGCTCGATTAAATTTTCAGCGTATTGGCCGTCGACACGGTTGTTGTTGTTTTTCATGGCACATGACCTCCTGTATTTCTTATGATAAAAGAGTGGTTTTTGAAATTCAATCGTAAAGCTTGTGTTTCGAAAGCGGATGGGGTTTGCTATAATGAGGAATAGAAAGCGGGACCGGGTAAAAAAAACGTACCCTCATGGGTTCTCATAAATCCGCTTTAAAAAGTGAAAAGACAGAAATGGGTATGTGAAAGCATACCCGTCTGTGTGATTGAGGAAAGCAAGGGATACGAAACCGAAAGGAGAGATTGGAGTTTCCTCCCACGAAACGATCGCGTGTATCCACTCCAAAAATATTTGATGAAACAAAAAAGTAAATCTGTCGATCTGGGAACCGGATCTGTCGTCAAGCTACTGTTTTCGCTTGCGCTGCCAAGCATTATCGCCCAGGTCATCAACGTTTTGTACAACGTCGTGGACCGGATGTACATCGGCCACATTGCCGATCATGGCGCGCTTGCGCTGACAGGGGTCGGCGTCACGATGCCGGTCATCATGGCGATTTCCGCCTTTTCGAGTCTGGTCTGCATGGGCGGGGCTCCGCGCGCTGCGATCGAGCTTGGCAAAAACAAAAAAGAAAACGCGGAGCACATCATGTCGAACTGCTTTGTTCTCCTGATTGTGTTTGGCGTCCTGCTGACGATTCTCGTCGAGATATTCGCTGTTCCAATGCTGAATCTTTTTGGAGCCAGCCCAAGCACGCTGCCATTCGCGCTAGACTACTTGCGCATTTACGCGCTGGGAACGATTTTTGTTCAAACGGCGCTGGGGATGAACGCTTTTATCAACACCCAGGGCTACACGACGTACGGCATGACGAGTGTCCTGATCGGAGCGATTGCCAACATCGTGCTCGACCCGATTTTGATTTTTGGTTTTCATTTAGGCGTGAAAGGGGCGGCCATCGCCACGATTACTTCGCAATGCTTGTCCGCGGTGTTCGTGCTTTGGTTTTTGCGCTCGAACCGCAGCTACCTGAACATCCGCAAGCGGTTTTTCAAACTGTCGATCGCGGTCATCGCGCCATGCCTCATGCTCGGCCTGTCGCCATTCGTCATGCAAATTACGGAAAGTCTGCTTAGCGTTTGCTTCAACTCGTCGCTGCTCAAGTACGGAGGCGACACGGCGGTGGGCGCCATGGCGATTCTTGCCTCCGTCATGCAGTTTTCCATGCTCCCGCTCCAAGGCTTGACCCAAGGCTCGCAGCCGATTATTTCGTTCAACTTTGGCGCCGGCAAGTACGACCGCATCAAATCCACGTTCCGGATCTTGCTGCTCGTATCGCTCATTTACTCGACGACAGTGTGGGCGATCTCGATGTTCGCGCCGCAAGTGCTCGCCGGCTTGTTCACCAACGACGCCAACTTAATGAACTACACGTGCTGGGCGTTGCGCATTTACATGGCGATGTCGCTCATCTTTGGCGCGCAAATCGCCTGCCAGCAAACGTTTATCGCCCTAGGCAACGCGAAGACGTCGTTGTTTTTGGCGTTGCTACGCAAAGTGTTCCTGCTGATTCCGCTCATTTACCTTTTGCCGGCCCTGCTAAGCGACCAGACGTTCGCCGTCTTTTTGGCCGAGCCGGTCGCGGACACCCTGGCCGTCTTGACGACATGCATCTTGTTCGCCCGGTATTATAAAAAAGTGCTGTCCAGTCCAAAGGAGGAAAACGCCCGATGATCCGTCTTTTTGCCAGCGATTTGGATGGAACGCTGCTCAACGCCCATCATCAATTCGACGAGCGAATCGTCGACGGGATCCGCCGCTTGCTGGCCGAAGGCGCCGCCTTCGCCATCGCGACCGGACGCGGAAACAAGCAATGCGCGATCCCGGAAATCGAATCCGACGTGTACAAGATTTGCATGAATGGCGCGCTTATTCTTGACAAAAACGACGCGGTTCTCGCCATGTCCTGCGTGCCGAAACCGGTTCTTGCCCGCCTTCTTGACGAGCTGCCCGAGTACGCGTTCGATTTTGTGACACCGGACAAAACGTACACCCGCTACTCGAAAGAAACGTATTTTACCCGCAAAGTCGATACGAGCGCCGACGCGTTGTGGAAAGAGCGCTTTATGCGCGACTTTTTGCCGCGCATCCAGTTCGCTGCCACAAAACAGCAAATTTTGGACGCCGACGTCTGCAAAATCAATTTGCGGGTCGATCCGGGCATGGACACCAGACATCTGGACGCCTTTCTTGCCGTCCACGAAAAGGAAATCGCCAACGCACCAAGCGGAAGCGGCCTGTACGAGCTGACCGCGCACGGCGTCAACAAAGGACAGGCGGTGTTGCGGCTTGGAAACAGGCTTGGAATCGACCCGGACGAGATTGCCGTGTATGGCGACGGCGGCAACGATTTGGAAATGCTTGGCTTGTTCGAGCACGCCTATGCGCCTGCCAACGCCAGCGAAACGGCGAAGCAAAAAGCCAAAGACGTGATTGGCCCATCCGACCAATACAGCGTTATCACGCATATGCAAAAGACACTAGGCATCGAGTCCTAGTGTCTTTTTTCAATAAATTCGACAAGTTTTCGCGCGGCCAGCGGGTCGATCACGCGCTTGTCTGCCTCGATCATCCGCTGCCGTTCGCGTGGATCGAGTGCCTTCATCAAATCGACGAGCAAGTCGTTTTGCACGTCTTTGACCCAAATCGCCATCCCGTTGTCCTGAAAGAACTGCGCGTTTTTGTCCTCGCATCCCGGAATTGGCGTGATGATCAAAAACGGGATTTGCGACACGGCGGCTTCGGTCGAGGACAAACCGCCCGGCTTGGCGATCAAAACTTCGCAAGCCGACAAGTAGTCGTACACCTTGTCGGTGGGGTCGATCAAATGCAATGGGCGCACGCCCTTGTAGGCGATTTCCAGGTTTTCCTTCAAATGCAAGTTGTTGCCCACCAGCACGAGAATCTCGTAGTCCTTGTGCGAGAGAATGAACGTCAGCAGTTCGTCGATCGTGTCGTTGATATCGCCCACGCCAATGCTGCCGCCCGAAAGAAGAAAGTATTTTTTCTTTGGATCCAAACCAAGTTCCTGCTTGGCTTCTTCCGGCGTCCGGCTCTCGTGAAACGGCTTGGACGTCGGAATGCCGAATGGAAGCAGCTTTTCTTTTGGAATGCCCGCCTTGACGAATACGTCTTCCAGCTTGGGGCTCGGGATGACGAAATAGTCCGCGTCCACTTCCGCGACAAACGGGGAACACGTGTAGTCGGTGGCGACAAAGTAAACCGGCGGCAGCGGAATGTGCCGGTTTTTGAGCTGGGTCAAAATTTCGCCGCCAAACAAATGCGTCGTGATGATCACATCGCACGGATGCTCACGCAAATACGCCTCGAGGAGCCGGGACGTCTTTTTTTGCTTCCAGTACACCGGAGAGTGGATGGGAATCTTTTTTTGCATGCGGGAGTACGCGTCGCCGATTCGATACACCCAGCCAAACAAATCCGGCGTATGCTGCACAAACGTCATGTACGTCGTGCCCACAACGTGGGCGAGATGGTCGCTTTGGAGCGAGTAGGGATCAAAAAAAGTGACGGTATGGCCACTTTCCTTAAGCTGCGAGACGATGGCTTTCGCCGCCGCGTTGTGTCCTCCTCCGGTGGAGCAGGACAACACTAGCGCTTCCATATCGGCTCCATGCTGAATTCTTCTTTATGCTCCTTGCTTGTCAGCAGCCGGACGATGATGGCGGACGCGATCAGCAGGGCGCCGGTTCCAACCGAAACGTTGATATTCAGCGTCAAAATGCAAGGCAGGAACACGATATACGTGACAAGCGTGCGGTAGTAGTTGGGCTTAATGACCAAAATGCACGAAAAGAACAAGAATAAAATTGCCAGAAACGCGATGGGCTGCCAAATCGGCAGGATGGCCGCCAGACTTCCGAAGGAGGATGTGATGCCTTTTCCGCCCTTAAAATCGTGGAAGAGCGGGTAAATGTGGCCGATGACCGGCGCGACCATGACGAGGGCGGCGCCAATCGACGAAAGCGAGTGGCTTGTCAAATGCAAATAGAGGTAGACCGGAAGGAACGCTTTGAAAAAGTCGCCGACCAGCGTGAACGTTCCGCATGCGAATCCGCCGTTTTTAAACGCGTTCGCCACGCCTGGATTGTGGTCGCGGGAGTTGATCCGAATATCGGAAAGTTTGAACATTTTCACATAAAGCAAAGAGTATAGCACACTGCCGGACAAGTAGCCGATCAATGTATAAAGGACGACATCTGTTAACATGGGAAAGCTCCTTTCTATGGATTTTCTACTTAAAATATACTAAATCGTACAAGATCGAACCAAGTAAGATGCCTTATTTGCGAATATTTATTGAAAAAGCGCTTACAAGTGGATACGATAGTACATATCGGAAAGTTTATAAGGAGAATACATTATGAATATTGTGATTATCGGCGACGGGAAGGTGGGTTTCGCCCTGGCGACCCAGCTGGATCACGAAGGCCACAACGTGACGGTGATCGACAACAAGGCGTCCGTTCTGGAAAAGACGATCAACTCGCTGGATGTCGTCGGCGTGCTTGGCAACGGGGCCACGCCGGAAACGCTGAAAGAGGCGGGCGCCCAGCACGCCGATGTCGTGATCGCCGCGACATCCAAAGATGAAATCAATATTATCAGCTGCCTGCTGGCCCGCAAGCTGGGCGCGCGGCACACGATCGCGCGCATCCGCTCCCCCGAGTATGTCGGCTCGCTGAACATGGTCAAGGAAGAGCTGGGGCTTTCGCTGGAAATCAATCCCGAGCTTGTCGCGGCCCGGGAGATCCGCCGGTCGCTGCGGTTCACTTCCTCGATCCGGACGCAGTCGTTCGCCAAGACGAGGCTGGAAATCGCGGAAATCAAGATTTTTGAAAATTTGCCGCTGGCTGGCCGGAAAGTCATAGACATCGCGAACATGTACCGCCAAAGTGTGTTGTTTTGCATCGTCGAGCGGGAAGGGGAGCTGCTCATTCCCAACGGAACGACCGTTATTCGTAAGGGGGACAAGGTGGCGCTGACCGGGCGCACGAAGGAGCTGCAATCCTTCTTTAACGAGTTGCGGATCTTGAAAAACGACAAGATCAAAGACGTGATGATCGTCGGAGGCGGCCGGATCACGTATTATTTGACGTCCATGCTGCTGGATTTAGGCATTGACGTCACAATCATTGAAAAGGACGGGGAGAAGTGTCTGGCGCTTGTGGAGAAATTTCCGCGCGTGACCATCATTCATGGCGATGGAACCGACCACGAGCTGCTTTTGTCGGAAAACCTCGAAAACATGGACGCGTTCATCGCCCTGACCGACAACGACGAGGAAAACGTCATGATTTCCATGTTCGCCAACTCAAAGGGTATCGAGCACGTCATTCCCAAAGTGAACCGCGTCGAGCTGGGATTCATTTTGGAAAAGCTTGGGCTTGAAAACGCGATCACCCCGAAAAACATTACCGCCGACCACATCGTTTCCTACGTGCGGGCGATGCAAAACTCGCTAGGCAGCAACGTGGAGTCGCTCGTCAAGCTCAAAGACGAGCGGATCGAGCTGCTCGAGTTCCGGGTGCGCGACAACTGCCGGTTTCTCAACCGCCCCATCAAAGACGTGGCGTTCAAGCCGGGGATCTTGATCGCGTTCGTGACGCACAAAGGCGAGCCGCGCATCGCGACGGGCGCAACGCGGGTCGTTTGCGGGGACACGGTCGTCGTGATTTCGAAACGGAAAGGGTTGAGTGATATCAATGACGTTTTGGCTCAATCGTAACATCAACAAGCTGAACTGGCGGGTCATTCTGAATATGATTGGCTTCGCCTTGATCGCCTTGTCGGGACTGCTGATGCTGCCCGTCATTGTCGCCTTGCGTTACCGGGAGTTTCATTTGCTTTCGCCGTTTTTGATCACGATTGGCGTGTGCGCGCTGTGCGGGCTCTTTTTGTCGCGGTTGAAAGTGAAGCGAAACGCTTACTTCGCCCGCGACGGGATGATCGCGGTCGGCCTGGTGTGGATTTGCGTCTCGTTTTTTGGCTGCCTGCCGTTTTACTTCTCCGGGCAGATCCCGGCGCTGGTGGATTGCTTTTTTGAAACAGTGTCGGGCTTTACGACGACGGGGGCGACGATTTTGACGGACATCGAGTCGCTGTCCAAATCGCTGCTGTTTTGGCGCAGCTTCACGCACTGGATCGGGGGCATGGGCGTGCTGGTGTTCGTTTTGGCTTTTTTGCCGAAAAACAACGAGCATACGATGCACATCATGCGGGCTGAAGTGCCCGGACCGACGATTTCCAAGCTCGTTTCGCGGCTAAAGACGACGGCGATGATTTTGTACGCGTTGTATATGGCGCTCTCGGTCATCGAGCTTTTGTTTTTGCTGGCAGGCGGCATGCCGCTCTTCGACGCGTTGTGCAATACGTTTGGTACCGCCGGGACGGGTGGTTTCGCTATTTACGGCGCGAGTATCGGCGCGTACGGCAGCGTGTATTTCGAAGTCGTGATCACGGTGTTCATGTTTTTGTTCGGCATAAATTTCAACTTGTATTTTTTTCTCATTCTTCGGGACTTTAAGCCGATTTTGAAAAACGAGGAGCTCCGATGGTATATTGGCATCGTGGCGTTGTCGATCGTGGCGATTACGATCAATATCTTGCCGTTATACCATACGCTGGCCGAATCGCTACGGTACTCGTCGTTTCAAGTCGTGTCGATCATCACGACGACAGGCTACGCGACGGCGGACTTCAATTTGTGGCCGACGCTGTCGAAAATGATTTTGTTTTTTTTGATGGTCGTTGGCGCGTGCGCGGGAAGCACGGGCGGCGGCTTGAAAGTGACGCGGCTGATGATCGTTCTCAAGAAAATCAAGCTGAACGTGCAAAAGCTGTGGCATCCGCACAAAGTGGAGGCGATCATGGTGGATGGAAAGATCGTGGACAAGGAAACGGTCGACCAGGTCATGGCGTTTTTTGGCGCGTGGATGATTTTGATCGCGGCCGCGACGCTCGTGGTCGCGCTTGACGATTTTGATTTTGAAACGACGCTGACGGCGGTGTACACGTGTCTTGGCAATGTCGGACCGGGGTTGGGGCTTTGCGGGCCGACCGGATCGTTCGCGCTGTTTTCGGCGCTGTCGAAAATCGTCTTGTCCCTTTGCATGCTTTTGGGACGGCTGGAAATTTACCCGATTCTCATTTTCCTGTTTCCTTTGCTGGAAATCGACAAAAGAAAACCCGTCTTGCGCAGAAGACGGGAGGATTGAGCTGTTTGCGTTGTCAAACGGCTTTTTTTAACGCCACACGATATAAATGGCGTAGATGATATAGGCGCACAGCATGAGCAGGCCGCGGGCGCGCGACATTTTCTCGCTGCGCATCGTCATGAAATAAAGGAACACGGCGATCACGCACAAGATGACGATGTCGATCAAGTTGAGCGCGGTGACCTGGATCGTCGAAGAGAGCGAGGCGACGCCGAGAATGAACGTGATGTTCATGATGTTGCTGCCGATGGCGTTGCCAAGCGACAAGCCGCTTTCGCCTTTTTTCGCGGCGACCATACTCGTGACCAGCTCAGGCAGCGAAGTGCCGACCGAAACGATCGTCAGCCCGACAAGCGTTTCGGACATGCCCCACGTCTGGGCGATCCATGTCGCGTTGTCGACGACAAGATTGCCACCCAGAATGATGCCGGCCACGCCGACGCAAATCAGGGCGACGCTTTTGGGAACCGGCATGATTTTCGCCTCGTCGTCTTCGTTGTTTTCCTTTGGCTCGTGCGCTTTGGTGTCGCGCACGAGCGAAACGATGTACACCGTCAGCAAGACGAGGAAGCAGACGCCGTTGATCCAGTTGAGCCGGTGGTTGAAGACGGCCAGCAAAAGGACAAACGTAATGAGGATGTTCCAAAGCAAGTCGCGTTTGACGATTTGCCGGTCGATCAGAAACGGGCGCATGAGCGCGGAGCAGCCCACCACGACAAGGGTGTTGAAAATGTTGCTGCCGATGACGTTGGAGAGGGCGAGCTCGTTGCTTCCTGCCAGCGAGGCGGTGACGGAAACGCTCAGTTCGGGCAGCGAAGTGCCCAGCGCCACGATCGTCAAGCCGACGATAAAGGTGGGAATGTGAAATTGATAGGCGATGGACGCGCTGCCATCGACGAAGAGATCGGCTCCTTTGATGAGCAGAGCCATCCCGATGAGTAAAACGATATAAGCCATGTCAAAACCTTTCTTTTAGTATCCCAATGTTTTGAGGGCGTGGACGATTCCATCCTCGTGATTGGAACGGGTGACATGCGCGGCTTTTTCTTTCACAAAGTCTTTGGCGTTTTCCATCGCGAACGAGTCCTTGACGACTTCGAACATGGAAATGTCGTTTTCGCCGTCGCCAAACGCGACGACTTCGTCGGCTTCCCAGCCGTTCAGATTCATTAAATACAGCAAAGTCTTTCCTTTGGAGAAGCCGTAGGGCAGCACTTCGAGCTGTCTGGGCGTCGTTCGAAAAATCTCGAACTTGTTGCCGTATTTTTGCTTCAAATCGTCGTAAATCGCGAGCAGCGGCTCCTCTTCCTGCATGATTTGCAGTTTGTTGATGGGAGCCGTGATCTCCTCGACGGCTTGAATGTATTTGATGTTGGGATAACCGTCGCGCATGTCGGCAAGCCAGCTCCACGGACCGGCGGTCCAGGGATAGTCGATTGGAAGATGCTGGTCTTGCCGAATGGCTTCCTTGACGGTTTTTAAACTTTGCGGGAAGAAGTCGAACAACCCGTCGTCGAAGCAGGCCATCGTTTCGCATTCCATATTCATTAAATACTGGAAGATGGACGCGATTTCTTCGGGCTTCATTTTTTTGAGCACATGGCGCTTTCCGGTCGACAAGTCGTACCACGCGATGCCATCCACTTCAATGAGCAAGCCGTTGTACTTTTCCATTTCCAGCTCTCTGGCGTAAGGAAGAAGCCGCGTATAAGAGCGCCCGCTTGCTAAAATGAGCCGCACGCCTTTTTTTTGCAGTTCGAAAAGCTTTTGCTTTGTGGCGGGCGGAATCGTGTTGGTAGAATCCAGCAGGGTTCCATCCATATCCATAATGATTGCTTTGACCATGGGTATCACCTCGCAAACGATTTTAGCACAAATCCGAAAAAAGAGGGACGATAAGAGCCTGCGCGGCGAAAGAAAATTTATGAAAAAAAGATTTGCGTTTTGAAAAGGGGAATGCTATTATAAATAGGCATTGAGGAGATGCCTGAATAGCTCAGTCGGTAGAGCATCCGGCTGTTAACCGGCAGGTCACAAGTTCGAGTCTTGTTTCAGGCGCCATCATGTAAGAACAGCTGACTTCGGTCGGCTTTTTTTTGCTTGTATCGAAGGAAGCGGTTTGATACAATTTCAAAAACACAAGCATTGCAGCCACCGGGTTGCCGGCATTCGCCTCTGTTCGTTAGGTCTTGGAAGAGCGGGGAAACGAATGCCGTTTTTTGTTGACAGGAGGAAAAACGATGTTTCGAACCATGCGAAGAAAAAGGCAGGCACTAGATGAAAAGACGTGCCGGAAGATTTTGGAAAACGGAAGCGCAGGCGTGCTGGCGCTTTATGGGGACGACGGGTACCCGTACGCGGTGCCGATCAGCTACGCGCTGGAAGGGGACACACTGTTTTTCCATAGCGCGAAAAGCGGACATAAAATCGACGCGATCAAACGCGGCGACAAGGCGTCGTTTTGTGTCATCGACCAGGACGAAATCGTGCCGGCGCGATTGACCACGTATTTTCGAAGCGTCATCGCGTTTGGGCGCGTTCGAATCGTGGAACCGGCATCCGAAAAGCGGCGCGGCATCGAGGCTCTGGCGAAAAAATACGCGCCGGATATCCCGCAAGAGGAAATGGATCGGGAAATCGACCGGACATGGAAGGCGCTGACGGTGCTCGCGCTGGATGTCGAGCATTGCACCGGCAAGGAGGCCATCGAGCTGGTGGAAAAGAAGGAAGGCGTCAAATGATCGTGGATCCATTTGTTCTTGTCTTTGACGCACGCAAAAAGGTATCCTGGAAAAGGAAAAGAAAGAGAGGGAGAAGATGAACTATTTAAAATTGCCGAACACGGATCTGGAAGTTTCGCAAATCGCGCTTGGATGCATGCGGATCGCCGATAAAACCGTCGACGAGGTGGAGCGTCTGGTGCAATGCGCGCTGGATCTTGGCGTCAATTTTTTCGACCATGCCGATATTTATGGCGGCGGGCGCTCGGAGCGGCTGTTTGGAGAAGCGCTGGCGCGCCATCCGGAATGGCGCGAGCGGATGGTGATCCAGACGAAATGCGCGATCGTGCCGGGACAGCGCTATGATTTTTCTTACGACCACATCGTGGACAGCGTGAATCAGTCGCTTGAACGCCTGCACACCGATCACGTGGAGATTTTGCTGCTGCACCGTCCGGACGCCTTGTGCGATCCGCAAGAAGTGGCGCGCGCATTTGACGACTTGTACGAGGCGGGAAAGGTGAAATACTTTGGCGTCAGCAATCATACGCCGCTGCAAATCCTGCTGCTGGAAAAATATTTGAAACACAAAATCGTGATCAATCAGCTTCAGTTGTCCATCGTGCACTCCGTCATCATTGATTCGGGATTGAACATGAACATGACGGACGCTTTCGCGCAGGACAAAGATGGCGGCGTTCTCGACTGGTGCCGCTTAAACGACGTGCAAATCCAGGCGTGGAGCATCGTCCAGGCGTCGTGGGCGGACGGAACGTTTTTGAACAATCCGAAATACGGCCGGCTGAACGAAACGCTGGAACGAATCGCCGCGCGGTACGGCGTCAGCAAAGCGACGATCGCGACCGCTTGGATCTTACGGCATCCGGCGCGTATCCAGGCGATTGCCGGCACGACTTCCTGCGACCATCTCAAGGAAAACATCGACGCGTGCCGTATTGAACTGACTCGTCAGGAATGGTACGACTTGTACATGGCGGCGGAGAAACCGCTGCCTTGACGCGCTAAATTGTAAAATAGGACTTGAATTGAATGACCTTGTGTGCTATTATGGTTAGGCATTGAGGAGATGCCTGAATAGCTCAGTCGGTAGAGCATCCGGCTGTTAACCGGCAGGTCACAAGTTCGAGTCTTGTTTCAGGCGCCATCATGTAAGATCAGCTGACTTCGGTCAGCTTTTTTTTCGTCTTGAAAAACCGGCTCCTGCCGGTTTCTTTTGGTTTAGCGCATTTGCCCGGAACGCAACGCGGCCAGCTCTTTTTGGTATTGCAGCGCCAAGGCGAAGTCCTTTTGGGCCTGCGCCAGTTCGACGAGCCATTCCAGCACGCAAACGCGCAGCGGGTCCATCGAGAACGCCTGCTTCGCCTGCTCCAGCAAGGAAATCGCGGCCGGGAAATTTTCGTCTTTCCACGCGACGATTCCATCCAGCAGCGCGTTCCACGGCATGAAGGTATCGAAAGGATCGCTGTCCTGCGTCAAACAAAGGGCGTCTTTGGCGGTATGGACACGCACCGCAAAACAAGGATCGTCGAGCCGGAAGGCGGCGAAAACGAGGATAAAGTGAAGCACCGGCTTCGTGGCGCCGATTCGGAGGGCGTCTTTCGCGGTTTGTAAGGCGGCATGGATATCGTTTTTCCGAAAATAGGCGAATGCCAGGATCGACAGACAGCCTTGATACAAAACCGGATCGAGCGATTGCCCTTCGTTGATCAAGTTTTTCAAGCATGTGATTGCCGTTTCATAGTCGCCCAGATCCATATGGATTTGCGCTTCCAGCGAAGCCACCTGCACAAAGCGGAAAAGCGAGCCGACTTGAAAGGAAAGCGTCTTGCATACGGCCACGTGGCGATCGGCTTCGAGCAGACGCTGGCGAAAATACGCGTTCATCGCCATGTGCAAGCGGATCAAAAACGATTCCGGGTCGTAGCGCAGCGCTTGTTTAAAATACCGGGTTTCGTCGTGAAGGTCGAGCGCGACCACGCCAAGCAAGTCGTAGTAAACGGCTAGCTCTTTGGAGTCGAAAAACTCGAGCGCCGGTTCGAGTTCGCTTCGCAACGCCTCGATTTCCGCTGCCGGGGCGTCGGCGCATACGCGGTCGTACAACCCCAAAAACAAGAACTGCGGAAACAAAAACGAAGCCATCCACGTCCTGTCCTTCAACAGGGCGCCGGTCAGTTTTTTTCTTTCTTCGCTGCGCAGGGAGGCGCGCGCGTTTTCGAGCTCGTCAAGCCGGGCCAGCCACGCGGTTTTTCCTTTCGAGTCGTTTGAAAAGCGCGCAAAGCCAAACACCCGGGCGAACCGGTTTCGCCCTTCCTCGTCGATGTTGCTCGTTCCTTTTTCAATGGAGCGGATCATGGAGTAGGAATAGTGGGTGGCGTGCGCGAGCGCCTCCAGCGTCCATTCCTGCTGCTTTCGCATCGTGGCGACAAAAAAGCCAAAGATCCGCGCTTCGGTTTGATTCATACGTTTATCCTCTTTTTCCAAAATTATAGCATTTTCATGAAAAATAGCGGCTAAAAAAGGCGAAAGGATCCGTCTTTCCTTGAAAGAATTATTCGTTTATCCAAATAAAAGGATTTTTTTCTATGTTCTTTCTTTTGATTCACAAGATTTCTGGATGGATTGTCTGCCACGAACCTTGTGGCGCTGGCGTGATTTGTCCCGTATCGTAAAAGCAGGGAGGCGGTACGATGAAAATTCTTATGACACAAAACCGCAAAGGGTTTCTTTTGGCGATTCTCGCCATTGTTTTCCATTCCATGCTGATGCTGTTTCAAGCGACGCTGCTCGGCCTCGTATTCGACCATTTAGACAACGTCACGCAGCCTTGGCTGCTCGCGTTGATTGGCGCGTACATCGCGCTGACGCTAGGCTGCTCGCTGTATATCGACTTTGCCAAAGAGTCGCTCAAGCGCGATATTCGCCGTTTTTTGCTTGAAAAAGGCGTTCACGCGTATATGCATATGGACGAGCTCGCATTTGAAAAGCAGGATATGAGCGCGTGCGTCAACACGATGACGACGGAAGTGGATCTTGTGATCGAGCAATACGTGACGCCGCTGCTCAACACGTTTGGTCTGGCCGCGTCGTTTGTGCTCTCGAGCGTGTATTTCCTGTTTCTGGACTGGCGGATGCTCGCGTTTTTATATGCCGGCAGCGCGCTGACGTTTGCCATCAACCGCCTATGCCAGCCCCGGCTGGCGAAAAATCAGAAACAAATCCTGCGCGCGAAAAGCGACTGGATCGCCACGCTGCAAGGATTTTACCGCAATTTTTCCACAATCAAGGATTATGGCTTGGAGGAAAGGGAAAGCGAGGCGCTTGCCCGGTCCAGTGATGGTAGCGTGCAGGCACATTTTCGCGGCGGACTCGAGCTCGCCAACCTCGACTCCGTCGACCTGGATATTGGCATGGCGATGTTTTTTGGCTTGTTGATTTTGTGCGGGACGCTTTTTTCCGGCACGATATCGCCCGGCCTTGCGATCACGGCCATTCAGCTGAGCAACTCCATCGTGGATCCGATCATCAATTTCACGACGATTTGGAACCGGCTCAACGCGTCCAGGCCGGTGCTGGAACGTTTCCTGGCGATGGAAACGACAGCTTCTGCGCCGGAGCCTTTGGCCATCGACGGGCCGGTCGAAACGATTGAAATCGACACGCCCGTCGTCAAAGTCGGGGACAAGGCGCTGCTCCACGACATTCATTTGCGGTTTGAAAAAGGGAAGAAATACATGATCGTCGGGCCGTCGGGGTGCGGGAAAACGACGCTGCTGCGCACTCTCAAAGGCGCGATTCCATCCTCTGACGTACGTCTGAATGGAAAGGCGGGCTTGTCGATGAAGGCGCAGCTTTGCGTTGTCGGCCAGCATATGGCGCTTTTTCCATGGACGCTGGCGCAAAACATCGCGCTCAACGAGCCAGCCGCGCCTTCGACGATCGACGCGCTGCTCGCCCAGGTGCATTTGTCCCATCTCGATCCCGGTCGTCTGATGCGGCTGGACAACGACACGCTCAGCGGCGGGGAGCTACAGCGCGTCCAGCTTGCCCGGGTACTTGCCCAGCATCGGCCTTGGCTCTTTCTGGACGAGGCGTTTTCCGCGCTCGACCACGAAACGACTTGTCGTTTGGAAGCGATGTACGTAGCCGATCCGGACAGATCCGTCATTTCCATTTGCCACAAGCCGGTGATGAAAAACCTCAAGTATTACGACAAAATCATCACGATGGAAAGCGGAACGGTTCAAAGCGTGCTTGATCCAGCCGCGTGGAAACAGAAAAACGGCGCGCTTGCGTCCAGCGCGGCGTAACGTCGTTTCTTTTGGCGGCGGCGGCTTTCTTCTTTGGAAACGGTTTCGTATAATAAACACGAAACAGACGTTAAGAAGGAGGAATGGACGATGTATGATTTTGACAAGGTCATTGACCGGAAGGGAACAGGGTGCGCCAAGTACGACGCGGCGCATACAAACGATCCCGAACTCGTTTCGATGTGGGTGGCCGATATGGATTTTGAAGTGCTTCCCGAAATCCGCGAGGCGATCGTGAAGCGCGCCAGCCACCCGGTGTATGGCTATCCGATTTTGACCGACGGCTATTTGCGGGCGGTCGTGGACTGGATGAAGACCCGGCACGGTTTTCAAGTGGAAAAGGAATGGATCGTGTGCACGGGCGGGGTGGTGCCGGCTTTGAAGCTCGCCGTGCAGGCGTACACGAAGCCAGACGACGCCGTGCTCGTTTTGAAGCCGGTGTACTACCCGTTCGACCGGGCGGTTTTGGAAAACGGCCGGACGCTGGTCGAATGTCCGCTTGATTTGAAAGAAGGCCGATACGCTCTTGATTTCGACTTGTTTGAAAAACAAATCGTGGAAAACGACGTGAGGATGTTTATTTTGTGCAATCCGCACAATCCGCTTGGCATTGTGTGGTCGAAAGACGATTTGCTGAAAATGGGGAAGATCTGCCAAAAGCACGGAGTGCTCGTCGTCAGCGACGAGATCCATATGGATTTTGTATATCCGGGCTATACGCATGTCCCGTTTTTTGAAGTGGATCCGTCGTTCAAGGATTTTTCCATCGTGTGCACGGCGCCGTCCAAAACGTTTAATTTGGCCGGCTTGTGGACGTCGAACATCCTCATCGCCGACCCGGCGCTGCGCAAGGCGTTTGAAGAAGCCAAGTCGCGCTGCGGCGTGACCGATCCGAACATTTTCGGCATGGCAGCTTGCGAGGCGGCGTACACCTATGGCGCAAACTGGGTCGACGAGCTGCTCGTCTACTTGCGTGGCAACATCGAATACATGAAGGCCTTTTTCGCCGAGCACATGCCGATGGTGCGCGTGATCGAGCCCCAGGGGCTGTATTTGGTGTGGGTCGATTTCCGCGGCCTGGGACTGGACGCCAAACAGCTCGAGGAGTTCATGCTGAAGAAGGCGCACGTCTGGCTGGACGAAGGCTATATTTTCGGCCGGGGCGGCGAAGGGTTCGAACGCTTTAACGTGGCATGTCCGCGTTCGGTTTTGAAAAAAGGACTGGAGCAGATCCGGGCGGCGTACAACGAGTTAGTTTAAACTAATTTTAGTTGACTTTCCTAGTCTTTGCCGATATATTTATTAAGGAAAAGCGAAGCGGAAGCGCGCTTTTGAATCGAGAGGGAGGAGTCACATGAAAGAACAATGGCGAGGATTTCGCGGGACAAAATGGCAGGATGAAGTCGATGTCCGCGATTTTATCCAAAACAACTACACTCCATACGATGGAGACGAATCGTTTTTAGCCGACGCGACCGACGCGACGGACCAGCTATGGGGCGAATTGCAGCGGCTGCAAAAAGAGGAGCGGGCCAAAAACGGCGTGCTGGATATGGAGACGGAAGTTGTTTCGAGCCTGACTTCCTATGGACCAGGATACATTAGCGAAGCGTTGAAAGATTTGGAGCAGGTGGTTGGTTTGCAGACGGACAAACCGCTGAAACGCGCGTTTATGCCGTATGGCGGCATTCGTATGAGCGAGGAGGCGTGCACGACGTACGGCTACCAGCCTAGCGAGAAGCTGCATGAGATTTTTACGAAATACCACAAAACGCACAACGACGCGGTGTTTAGCGCGTACACGCCGGAAATGCGTCTGGCGCGCCGCAACAAAATCGTGACCGGACTGCCGGATACGTATGGACGCGGCCGGATCGTCGGCGACTACCGCCGGGTGGCGCTTTATGGAATCGACTTTTTGATTCGGGAAAAAGAGAAGGATCTGGCGTATTGCGGCGATGGCACGATGACCGACGACATCATCCGCCAGCGCGAGGAAATTGCGGATCAAATCAAGGCGCTGAAAGGCATGAAGGAAATGGCCGCTTCGTATGGCTACGACATTTCCGGACCGGCAACCAACGCCAAGGAAGCGGTGCAGTGGCTGTATTTTGGCTATTTGGCCGCGATCAAGACGCAAAACGGCGCCGCCATGTCGGTGGGCCGGATCTCGACGTTCCTGGATATTTATTTTGAGCGCGATTTGCGCGAAGGCGTTTTGACCGAAGCCGAGGCGCAGGAAATCATCGACCATATGACGATGAAGTTCCGCATGGTGAAATTCGCCCGGATTCCAAGCTACAACCAGCTGTTCTCCGGCGACCCGGTTTGGGCGACGCTTGATGTCGGCGGCCTGGGCATGGATGGCCGTTCGATGGTGACGAAAACGTGTTTCCGTTTCCTGCACACGCTGGAAAACATGGGGCCGAGCCCGGAACCGAACTTGACGGTGCTGTACTCGTCCAGACTGCCGGAAACGTTTAAGAAGTACGCCGCGAAAGTGTCGATCGACACGAGCTCTGTGCAGTACGAAAACGACGACGTGATGCGTGTGGAATGGGGTGATGACTACGCGGTGTGCTGCTGTGTGAGCGCGACCCAGACCGGCAAGGAAATGCAGTTCTTTGGCGCCCGCGCCAATTTGGCGAAGTGCCTGCTTTACGCGATCAACGGCGGCGTGGATGAAAAATCCAAAGTGCAGGTGGGCCCGGAATACAAGCCGATTACCAGCGAGATTCTCGACTATGACGAGGTCATGCACAAATACGACATCATGATGGACTGGCTGGCCGGATTGTATGTGAACATTTTGAATCTGATTCAGTATTTCCACGACAAATACTATTACGAGGCGAGCCAGATGGCGCTGATCGACACGGATGTGCGCCGCACGTTCGCGACCGGCATCGCGGGATTCTCGCACGTCGTGGATTCGCTTTGCGCGATCAAATACGCGACGGTCAAGACGATTCGCGACGAGGACGGCATCGTGGTGGATTACGAGGTGGAAGGCGACTTCCCTCGCTATGGCAACGACGACGACCGGGCCGATGAAATCGCGGTGTGGCTGTTGAAGGAGTTCATGAACAAGATCCGCAAGCACCACACGTACCGCGATTCGGAGCCGACGACGTCGATTTTGACGATCACGTCCAATGTCGTGTATGGCAAGGCAACCGGCGCGCTGCCGGATGGACGCAAGGCGGGCGAGCCGTTGGCTCCGGGCGCGAATCCTTCCTATGGCGCGGAACAAAACGGATTGCTGGCTTCGCTCAACAGCGTGGCTAAACTGCCTTACGAGTACGCGCTGGATGGTATTTCGAACACGCAGACGATGAATCCAAGCGCCCTTGGCCATGACGCGCAAGAGCGGATGGACAATCTCGTGCACGTGCTCGATGGCTATTTTGATCAGGGCGCGCATCACTTGAACGTCAACGTGTTTGGCATTGAAAAGCTGATGGACGCCATGGAGCATCCGGAAAAAGAAGAGTACGCGAATTTCACGATCCGGGTATCCGGCTACGCGGTGAAATTTATCGACTTGACGCGTGAGCAGCAGCTGGATGTCATTTCCAGAACTTGCCACGATCGGTTATAAAAAAATAAAAGTCCGGCGCGACCGGGCTTTTTGTATGAAAGGAAGCTATGAACAACAATTTAGGTGCGATTCATTCAATCGAAACGTTTGGCTCGGTCGATGGACCGGGTGTCCGGTTTGTCGTCTTTTTGCAAGGGTGCCGGATGCGGTGCCAGTTTTGCCACAACGCCGACACGTGGCAGACAAAAGAGGGCGACGTAAAGCCGGCCGCTCTGCTGGCGAAGGCGAAGCGCTATCAAACGTATTGGCGCGACCAGGGCGGAATCACGGTAAGCGGGGGAGAGCCGCTGCTGCAAATTGATTTTGTGACGGAGCTGTTTCGGCTCGCGAAAGCCGAAGGCATCCACACGACGCTGGACACGTGCGGGCAGCCGTTTACGCGCGAGGGGGCCATGTTCGCGAAAATCGAGGCGCTGATGGCGGTGACAGACTTGGTGCTGCTCGACATCAAGCATATCGACGAGAAAGCCCACACGCGGCTAACGCGCTGGTCCAATCGAAACATTCTTGATTTTGCCAAGTATTTAGACGAGATTGGCAAGCCGGTTTGGATCCGTCATGTGCTGGTGCCGACCATCAACGACGAGGACCGGTATTTGATCGCGCTCGACCGCTTCGTTTCCTCGTTGTCGAATGTGGAGCGTGTGGAAGTTCTACCGTATCATACGATGGGGGCTTACAAATGGAAGGCGCTCGGTATGGACTATCCTCTGGAAGGCGTCGAGCCACCCACGCCGGCGCGCATCGCGAACGCCAACCGGCTGCTGCATACAGGCAAAGAAACGGATTGATGGCGATACGGCCGTTCCCGCTGCGGGGGCGGCTTTTTTTATGAGCTACAAAAAAGGCTCTTTTCAGAGCCTTGGAAAAGTTTGTTTATAGCCAGCTAAAGAGGTTGAAGAACCCTTTGAAGCGAGGGAAGACCAAACCGGCCGGAACGTCCGGATTACCGTTGTTTCCGCCATTTCCATTCGCGTTGCCGTTTCCGTTGCCGCCCTGGTTGTCGCCACCCTGGTTAACATCCCCGCCGGGATTGCCGCCCTGGTTGTCGCCGCCCTGGCTTGGATCGTCGACTGTATCGTAAATGCAGACGCCGTTGGCGTAGGTGCCGCCGTTGTTGACGCATTCGTCGATCGCGGCTTGCTCGTTGTCTTTGTCTTCATCCGGCTTTTCCTCTTCGGCTGCCACGCAGGCGTTGCCGTTGAGCTCATAGCCTTCCGGACAGCTGCATGCGCCGCCATCCCATGTACCGCCGCTGCCAACACATGCGTTTTCGTCGGTGTTTTCCTCTTGCTTCGTGATACACAAGCCCGCTTCATCGTCCCAGGTGCCGCCATTGGCCGCGCACGCGGTGGACGGGTCGTATACTGGCGCCGAGGAAGTGTCGCCGCGGTTGACATATTCGGTCTTGATGTAGCCCCCTCGATAGTCGGATACGCCGTCCGGCCGCTCGATGGCGTGGTAGTTGCCGTACTGCTGGCAATAATCCAGCAAGTAATGGGAAATATGGAATGCGGTCGCCATGTTCAGCTGCGCGATATCAATATAGTAGCCTTGCTGCTGATATTTTGACGTATAGCCTGACCACACCGATACCGAGAACTGGCTCGTGTAGGCGCAGGACCACTCGTCCTTGACGACGCCAAGCGGAATGCCATACTGCAAACCGTCGTCCGCCCAGTCGGATGTACCGGACTTGGCGTAAACCGGATAGCTCGAGGCGAGAATCTGGTTGTAGTTGTTGTAGCCGCCCGTGACGACTTTTTCAAGCAAGGTCGACATCATGAACGCCGCCTGCTCGGAAATGAGCTCGTTGGTTTGGGCGTTGGACGCGAATTCCGCCTGATCCGAGCGCCGTACGACTTTGCGGATGCGGTGGGCGTCCACGTGCTGTCCCTTGTTGCCAAAGATCGTGTAGGCGCTTGCCTGCTCGATTGGCGAGGCGAACATGTTGGCGCCGCCAATCGCGTATTGTTCGACGAAGTCGTTCGCGACATCCTCTTTGTAGCCTAGTTTTCGACAGTACTCTTTCCAGTAATCCAAACCGGTATCCTTGACGAGGTCGATCATGGCCGCGGCCGCAGTCGTGTTTTTCGATACGCCCAGCGCGTCCTGCAACGACATGTTGCCCTGGTAGCGGCGGTCGGAGTTTTGCAAGTTGGAACCGGTCGTGAAGTAGTCTTTTGGAACGTCCTGCACGGTGTGGGTCGTCGCCCAGCCGAGAATGTCGAACGTTGGCGCGTAGGCGAGCAGCGGCTTCATCGAGGAGCCAGGCTGTCTGGCGTCTTTCGAGTTGTCGCGCTCAGAGTTGGTGTGGTAGTTTCGTCCCGGCCCGACGGCGATGATTTCGCCGCTGGCGTTGTCGATGACGGCGAATCCGACATCGAAGGCTTCATTTGGGAACGGCACGATGTTGCCGTTGCAAATTTCATCGGCCTGCTTTTGCACATCCTGATTGAGGGATGTGTAAATGTCCATCGGGATGATGCTTGGATCCTGTCCGGTCAGCGTTTTGCATTCTTCGATCGTTTGCTGGATGAAAGCCGCGTTTGGATCGACTTTGACGGTCAGGTTCGTCTGGAGCGCGAACTCGAGCCGTGCGTTTTTGGCGAGTTCGTATTCTTCCTCCGTGATGTAGCCGTGCTGGAGCATGAGCCGCAGCGTCGTGTTCCGCCGCTCGGTGGCCGCTTTCAGGAAGTCGACTTCCGAGCCGTTGTCGATGTTGTTGAGCGGGTTGTTGTTGTAGGGAGCGTTGATGGCGCCGGCCAGGAACGCCGCCTCGCCAAGGTTCAGCTCGCTGACGTCTTTGTTAAAGAAATACTTCGCCGCTTTTTGCACGCCGCGCGTGTTCTGTCCCGATCCGAACCAGATCCGGTTTACATAAAAGTCGAAGATGTCTTCTTTGTTGATGCTTTGCTCGGCGATCAGAGCCAAATAAATTTCCTGGATCTTGAGCTTGAGCTGGGTGAGCTTGTTGTATTTGCCCTCGTTTGTGAGTTTTTCCTCCTGGTTTTTCGTGAAGGCGTTGTCGATCATCTGCATGGTCAAGGTCGAACCGCCTTGCGCGAAGCCCCCGCTGCGCAAGTTGGCGATTCCGGCCGCCATGAATCGAGGCAAATCGAATCCGTTATGATCGAAGAAGCGCGAATCCTCGATGGATAAAAACGCGTCGACGAGCGATTGCGGAATTTGCTCGTACGTCACGTCTTCGCGAATTTCGTCGCCAAATTCGAAAATGAGATTTCCCGCTCCGTCAAAGATGCGGGAGTTGGACAAGGTCGACAGGCCGTCCTGCGAAAACCGCATGCCTTCGGGATCGTTGATGATGTTGACTAAAATAAAGAATACGGATATGCAGCCGACCAGAAACAAGGTCAGAATGCAGACGGCGATCTTGTTCCAAATATCGAGTTTTCGCCGTTTCGGCTTCGGAGCGGCCGCGTTGTTTGGTTTCGGGTTATCCGGCATTAATTTTCCTCCTTAAAATACAGTGCTTCGACGACTTTCAAATAGTCAAGCCGTGGATACAGGCCTTCTTTAATAAGATGGCCGTTTTGTTCGAACCAGTCGTACGGAATCGCATAACCGGTCGTCTTCTTGATTGTTCGAATGAGCAGGGGGGCGTCGACAAGATACGTCTTTCCGTAATAGGAAAAACGGATGATGAAGAAGCCGATTCCGCCGTGCCGTTCCACGAGTTCCAAATGCTTGATCTGGTGGGCGTGGATCATTTGCAGCGGCAGCCGCGACTTGTTTTTGGTTTCTTTCGCCTCGAAATCGACATATTTGCCTTTATAAAGACCGTTGTAGTCCGTCGTCGACGGGGTCCGGTAGTACGCCTCGATGATCTTCGCGCGATCGCGGCGCGGGTAGTCGACGCGGACCACCTGGATCGGGGTCGGTTTTTTATAAATCAGCGCGATGTTCAAATCCTTGTAGTACGTGTTGGACGCGTTGATGTCTTTTTCGAGGGTCGCGCCGCGCTTGGAATGATTGTCGATGTTTTTCGCAATCTGGTAAGGCGGGCTTCCGTTTGGGTAGTTGATCATGCTCACTTACTTATTATACCTTAAATGATAATAAAGTTTCTCCATAAAAATGAAAAAGTCATAAATTGGATTCGCGCGCAAGCAAGGATGGCGGATTCATCGTATCATGTTTGGAAAGAACTCTCTATTCTTCCACTTTTCCGGCTGGAAAAATGGAGGAAGATAAAAATCCGAAATCGGACTTGCGTTTTTGTCATAAAAAAGGCATAATGATTAAGTTGATTTTTTCTGGCTTTAAAGGCATAATATTTAAGTTGATTTTTTAAGAGTTCAAAGGCATAATATAATAGTTAATACCGGGGAGGGTCACGATGTCTAAAGATATGAATTTAACAGCTCAAGTGATTTACGAAAAAGAATTTCACGTGGACTTAAAAGGGTATGCGCCTGGAGAGGTGGATGAATTTCTCGATCAGGTCATTGAAGATTATCAAAATTACGATGAGAAGATTGAAGAGCTTGGAAGTGCATTGACTCGTTACGAAGCGAAGATCAAGGAGCTTCAGCAGCAAGTTTTTGCGCTTCAAACGGAAAATCAAAACCTTCAGGAGCAGAAGGATCAGGATTTCGTGAACGCGAATACCGATCAGGTTGATATTTTAAAACGAATCGCCCGTTTGGAAAAAGCGGTTTTTAATCAAAACTAAGGGATCATTGGATCCGTTACTCCAATTCGGCAGTTGCTGGTCGAAAGGCTAGAGGAAAGTCCATGCTCGCACGATCTGCGATGATCGTAGTGTTTGTGCTGGATGAATCAATAAGTCCAGGCACGCGCAAGCGTGACGGCCGGCTTGAATCCTAACCCGTATGGTATGGATGAGAGCCTTTAAAAGTGCCACAGAGACGAGTCTTTATGGAAACATAAAGAGTGGAACGGGTAAACCCCGCAAGCGAGAAACCCAAATTTGGTAGGGGAACCGGCCAAAGCGAATCGGAAGCCGAGGCTGGATGCATTTTGCATAGATAAATAGCTGCCGCCGGGAAACCGGAACAGAACATGGCTTATGAATTGGAGGAGAAAGTGAAACGAATAGTTTCGCTTTTTTTTTTTCGGTGATACAATACAAAACAGAAAGAAGGTGCACGTATGTCTCCAGACCCGCATGAGCGAATTGAACAAAACAGCAACCAGACGGAGGCATGTGCATGACCTCCGAAAGCAAGGAGGTACAAAGTGTTAGAATTTTACAAGACGAATGAACAAGGCGTGACGGCCAGAATCGAATCCCCGGAACCGGGATGCTGGGTCAACGCGATCGCGCCAACGTATGAGGAACGAAACTATTTGATTGAGAAAATCGGTGTTTTGCCCGAGTTTGTCAAGTCCTCGCTGGATGAGGAGGAAAGCGCCCATATCGACTACGACGACGATGTCGACCAGACGCTTGTGATTTTTGACTACCCGAACATGAACGAGGAGGAAGATCCGATCAACCGCCCTCAAAAGGAAAAAGAGCTGACGCTCCAGTATATGACGCTGCCGCTGGGTGTCGTTATTTTAAAGGGCTATATTGTCACGATTAGCTTGTATGAAAACAACAATGTCAACGACTTGGCTTCAGGACGGGTCAAAGGTCTGGATACGAAGCTGAAAACGCGGTTTTTACTGCTGCTTTTGCTCCGGATTTCCCAGCGCTATTTGATTTATTTGCGCCAAATCGACCGGCTGTCGTCGCGGACGGAAAAAAAGCTGTATCAGACGCCCGACAACAAGGAGCTGATCGACATGCTTGGGCTGGAAAAGTCGCTCGTCTACTTTTCGACTTCGCTGAAGTCGGATGAGCTGACGCTTTCCAAGATCATGCGCGGACGGCAAATCAAGCTGTACGAGGACGACGAGGACTTGCTTGAGGACGTCATGATCGAGATCAAGCAGGCGGTGGAGATGTGTAGCATTTACTCGGGCATTTTGTCGAGCACGATGGACACGTTCGCCAACGTCATTTCGAACAACTTGAACTTTATCATGCAAATTTTGACGGTAATTACCATCGTTATGGCGATTCCGAACATGATTTTTGGCTTTTACGGCATGAACGTGAAAGACTTGCTGTTTCCGTTCGCCTGGTTCCCGCTGCTGCTGGCGGTGATCGCCTGCGTCTGCGCGATTTTTATCTTTAAGAAAAAAGACATGTTCCATTGATGAATCTTTGGCGGCTGCTCCTTGAGCATTCGCTTTTTTTATTATGGACAAAAACGATATATAGATATATCATTTAAGAAAAGGGAGAGGTGGAAGTATGAGATATTCGATCATTACCGATCAGGTGGACGAGGATTTGGAACGGGCGCTGGCGAAAATCCAAAGCGAAGGCTTGCGCGAGGTAGAACTGCACAACGTGTTTGGCAAAACGATCGAGCAGTGTGACGACGAGGAAGTGGAGCGGATCCGGACGCTGCTCAAACAGTACGGGATGCGTGTCAGCTCGATCGCGTCGACGATTTTCTTTTTGTGCCCGCTGTACGAGGGCGATCAGGTGAGTTTGTTCAATCCTTCTTTTTATATGATCGAGGGCGATGCCGACGCGCATTTGGAGTACGCTCGCCGCGCGTGCCGCATCGCGAAGGCGCTCGGGGCGCCGGTTGTGCGGGCGTTTCCGTTTCGGGCACCCGACAACCGGAAGGGGCCGTATGGAACCGACGAGGATTTTGAACGGATCGTAGCGCAAATGCGGCGGCTGGCGGCGATCGCGGAAGAGGAGAGAGTCGTGATCGCGATTGAAAACTGCCCGTATTCTCATTTGCCAAAGGGGGAAATGACGCTTAAATTGTGGAAGGCGGTTCAAAGTGACTGGATTCGTCTGCTTTGGGATCCGGCCAACTCGTTCCGGGCCGAAATCAAGCAGGTGCCCGGACAATACCAGTCCTGGACGCTGGAAGAGGAGGCGAAACGACTGCTTCCGATGATCGCCCACATTCACATCAAAGACTACTCGATCGACGTTTCCCAGGCGAAGCCGTTTGTCCATGAGGTGCTTGGACAAGGGGACATCGACTTTCCGGCTGTGCTTCGTGTTTTAAAGGAGGGCGGATACACGGGGGCGCTTTCGCTGGAGCCGGAAGTCGACGCAGAAGGCGCGATCGAGTGCATTCGTCAATTAAAAGCGATGACTTAATTGTGAAAAAAATAACAAATAACTTGCTTCTTATACCGGAATCCGTATACTAAGGGTATGAGGAGCGAGACATATGGTGATTTCTAGAGAAGACTTGATTCGTGATTTTGAAAAGATCCTGCCAAGGCTGGACGAGGAGGAAGTGTTTATTCTTCAGGGCGGCCACATCGTGGCGAAGCTGTGTGTCCCGTGCGGACCGGGATCGCAGGATGAAAAAGTGGAAATGCGTTCCATGCGGACGATGAATCTTTGAGGTTGACAGGCGTTACATTTCACGCCTGTTTTTTTTCAGTGTAAGATATTTACGAAAGGATTGGTAAATGTCTATGGAAGCGAAAGGAAGTACCTTGCTGAAGGTCGTTGGCTATATTTTTGTGATTTTAGGTATTTTGTCGCTGTGCATTCAAATTGGCGGCTTGATTTCGGACGATATCATCGCCACGGTGCAGGGAAGCGTCATTGGCGAGCTGTTTATTTTGGATTCGGGCACGCTGGCTGTCGGCATGCTCGTTTCGGTTGCTGAACTGGCAGCTGGCTATATGGCGGTGAAAATGGCGTCGAACCTTTTGTACGCGAGAACGTTGCGTTACTACGGAATCGGCCTGCTTGTGTTGTTTGTCGTGGAGGCTTTGTTTTACTTTGGCGCCAATGGCAACGTGAGCTGGATCGCGTACGGGATCTTGTTCGTGCTGTCGGCGTTGTATGTGATTGGCGCCTGGATGAACGAGAAAGCGGCGAAGTAAAAGGACAACGATGAGGCGGTGAAACGAAGGCGGATCCGCTTTTTTTGTGTCGAAACGAAAAAAAAACTTCACGAATTTCGTGAAGTGAATTGATAAAATGGCAGCGCGTACGGGGTTCGAACCCGTGATACAGCCTTGAGAGGGCTGTGGCTTAACCGCTTGCCGAACGCGCCATGTGCATAAACGATTTTAGCACAGGAAGAAAAAAAAAGATACCTCTTTTGGCATCTTTTTTTACTTTTTTTTGATTAAATAGCGCCAAGCACTTTGCCGACGCAGCGGATATCCATGCCCGGCGTGAATTCGATGTCCGGATATTCCGGATTTAAAGAGTGCAGGGAATTGGCGCGGTACTCTTTGATGAACGAGTTGCCGTCAATGATGAAGATCCCGATCTCGCCGATGTTGACCGAAGGCTGGGACGCGATCTTGACGAGATCGCCATCCATGTATTTTGGTTCCATACTGTGCCCGTCGACCCGCAGCACGTAGTCGATCTTCCGGTTGAGCGCGGTATCCGGCAGCTCGATCGTTTCCTGTTCGACGTCGTCGCCCAGATAGTTTCCGGCGCCAGCCGCCGGAGAAACCTGGAAAAACGGAATCGAAAGCGATTGCGGCAGATCCAGATTTTCCGGATTGGAGTGGTCGAGGATCTTGTTGATCATCTCGTCCACGAGGTTTTGCTGCCAGGGCTCCAGCGCCCGGAACTTTTCGATGTGGTAGCGCTCGACTTCCGAAAGCGACTTGCCGTCGTCCTCCCAGTCCATGATGCTGTTCGGCGTCGTGTCCAGGATCCGGCACAAGCTTAAAATCGTGTCGGCGTCCGGCTTGTTGTCGCCCCGCTCCCAGTTGGAGATCACGTTTTTCGTCTTTCCAAGCATTTTCGCGAGTTCGCCCTGCGTGATCTTTTTCTTTTTACGTGATTTTTTGATTTGTTGTGGTAATGCCATGATGCACATTGCCGTATTCATTCGCAAGGCGTCGGCGAACGAATGCGGCGCCTCCTTTCTATTTTTGTCGATCGTTTCGTTGCCAGGAGTCGCATTTTCGGTTCCGGATCCGAAAAATATAGACTTTTCCTGTTTTAATACTATCAAAACAGGGCACAGAAGTCTATAAAAAATCAGAAAAAATGAGACGTTCCATATTGCACCGCCACAAAAACTGTGTTAATATCCATTTGCACAGAAAAAATGGTAAAAAGCCATTGGAAAGGAAGCGTAATTATGAGTTATGAGTTTATGGATATGATCAATGATCATGTGGAAACCCGTCTTCAAGATGAGCAGGAGCGGCTTGTGAAGCAGGAGCGCGCCAAAGAGCTTCGCACCCACCAGATCGTTTTCGCCATTTGTTCCTCGGTGTTTTTTCTGCTGACTTTTCTTTTGGAAACGCCGCATTAGCGAGGAAAAAAGCATGGGGTTTGCCTGCGGTTCTGGTTTTGGGTATGATGAAACCATGAAAAAGGAGGCGTTTCCCATGTCATTAAAAACCCATTTGGATGCGATTCGCGAATACGGACACAAGATTGGTCCGGCGGAAGTCAACACCAACACCGCGCCGGTGGAATACTATGTCGAGGACGAGAAAGGGCGCCGCACCCCGATCACCAACAACGAGGCGCTGCAATTTATCGCCAACGCGAAGATGGACGATCCGGCCGGGGGCATCAACACGTACGATAATTATACGAAACTCTTTACTATTTTAGGTATTCGTCCAAAATGGTAATCAAAGCCGATTTCTTTGGAAATCGGTTTTTTTGTGGGAAAATAGCGGAAAAACCATTCTTGAAACCGTTTACAGTTTTATGAAAAGGGTATACAATACTAAATATCTTTGAGTAGAGAAAGGAAGAGGAAAAGGTTATGGAGTTTGATTCTTCAAAAATGGTCACGTTTTTATTGATCGTGATCGCAGTCGCGCTGTTGGCGCTTGTGTACGCCGCTAACTTGTTTGTGACCGTCAAACGCGAAAGCTCGGGCAACAAACGAATGAAAGCGCTCAGCTCGTACATTCATGAAGGGGCGATGGCCTTCCTGAAAAGAGAGTACAAAATCATTATCATTTTCATCGTAATCGTCGCGCTGCTGCTGACAGGACTTGGATTCATTCCGTCGCTGCAAGGCATCGACGGCGTGGGAATCAACGGCGCGATCTGTTTCGTGATCGGCGCGTTGAGCAGCGGTCTGGCCGGCTTTATCGGCATGCAGGCGGCGACGATGGCCAACGCGAAGGTGGCGCAGGCGGCCCGCGAAAACGGCATGTCCAAAGCGCTGAATGTCGCCTTTAACGGCGGTTCCGTTCTTGGAATCAGCGTGGTTGGCTTTGGCTTGTTTGGATTGGCCTTGCTGTATGTGGTCTTCACCTACGTTCTGGGCGATCCGATCCAGGCGGTTCCGGTCGTGGCCGGCTACAGTCTTGGCTGCTCGTTTATCGCTTTGTTCGCCCGTGTCGGCGGTGGAATTTACACGAAGGCGGCCGATGTCGGCGCGGATCTTGTTGGAAAAGTGGAAGCGGGAATTCCGGAAGACGATCCAAGAAACCCGGCGGTTATCGCGGACAATGTCGGCGACAACGTCGGCGATATCGCGGGCATGGGCTCCGATTTGACGGAATCGTACGTTGGCGCGATCGTGTCGGCCATCTCGCTGGGACTGACCGTCACGATTCTTGGCGAGAACTACACGCTCCAGGCGGCTTTGTTCCCGTTTGTGGTGGCGGCTGTCGGCATTATCGCCTCGATTTTGGCGCAGCTGTTCGTGCGGATGAAATCGTGGGACAACCCGCAAAAGGCGCTGTCGATCGCGACATACGTGGCGACGGGCATCGTCATTATCGCGGCGTTCATGGCAAGCACATGGCTGTTTGGAACGATGAATCCGTTTTTCTCGGTTATGACAGGCTTGATCGTCGGGATCCTGCTTGGAAAAATCGCCGAGTACTACACGTCGGATGAATACCGGAAAGTGAAGGAAATCGCGGCGGAATCCCAGACGGGTCACGCCACGAATATTATTTCCGGGTTCTCGGTTGGAATGGAATCGACGATGCTGACCGTCGTCGTTCTCGTGCTTGGAATCATCTTGTCGTTCATGTTCTTCGACATGTACGGCATCGCGCTGGGCGCTGTCGGCATGTTGTCGACGTGCGGCATCACGGTTTCTGTCGACGCGTACGGGCCAATCGCGGACAACGCGGGTGGCATCGCCGAAATGGCGGAGCTGGATCCGGGTGTGCGCAAGATCACGGACCGTCTGGATTCGGTTGGAAACACGACCGCGGCGATGGGAAAAGGCTTCTGTATCGGCTCGGCGGCGTTTACGGCGCTGGCGATGATTGTCGCGTTCGCCGAGGCGGCCAACTTGTCCGTTATCTCGCTTTTGCAGCCGGGCGTTTTGGTCGGTTTGCTGTTTGGGGCGATGCTTCCATACTTCTTCACGTCCTTGACGATTCGCTCGGTTGGAAAAGCGGCCAACCATATGATCAACGAGGTGCGCCGCCAGTTCAAGGCGGATGCCGGCATTATTAAAGGAACGTCCAAACCGGATTACGCGCGCTGCGTCGACATTTCCACGCAGGCGGCGCTCAAGGAAATGGTCGTGCCGGGCTGCATCGCCATCGTTTCGCCGGTGCTGGTGGGCGTGCTGCTTGGATGCGAAGGCCTTGGCGGCATGCTGCTGGGGGCGCTTATCTCGGCCATCATGCTGGCTGTGTTTATGGCCAATTCCGGCGGCGCGTGGGACAACGCGAAGAAATTTATCGAGAGCGGCCAGTTTGGCGGCAAAGGCTCGGATACCCACAAGGCGGCGGTTACGGGCGATACGGTCGGCGATCCATTCAAGGATACGGCGGGACCGGCGATGGATATTTTGATCAAATTGATGTCTGTCATTTCCTTGATGCTCGCGCCGGTTCTCGTGCAAATGGAACCGTTGCTCAGCTTCCTGTTCAAGTAATGAAAAAGATAGAAAGACCGATCTGTCGGTCTTTTTTTCAATTCTATTTTTTGATACGATAATGACAACGGAACAGAAAGAGAGGAGAGGTCATGATGATGGGGGTGCGGTTGCAGGAGTTGTTCAATTTGATGAGTCAAAATGAATACCGGTCAGCCACATATTTTGCGCAACGTTTGAATGTCAGCTTGAAAACCGTGCGAAACGATATAAAAAAGCTGGATTGTATTTTGAATCACCATGGCGCGTCGATCGAATCGAAGGCGCACAATGGGTATCGGATGGTGGTGGAAGAGCCGGAAGCGTTTGAGGAATGGTTCAACAAAAATGTGGAGGAACGGCCGGTGGAAGGACAAAACCGGAACGTGGTCGTGCTTGAAAAGCTGTTGAACGCCCATGGCTTTGTGAAAATCGACGATTTATGCGAAATGCTGTACATTTCCAGAACGAGCATATCCGCCTCGCTGCGACAAATCGAGGACATGCTCAAAGAGTACCGGCTGAAAATCATTCGCAAGCCGGCGTGCGGGATCCGAATCGAGGGCGAGGAGTTCGACATCCGGCGTCTTCTTTGCTATTGCCAGCTCAAATACCATTTTTTTGACAATGAACGCGTCGACGCCAATTCCGATTCGGTGTGGCTTGGCCAGACAATCGTTTCTTTGCTGAACAAATACGACTTGCATTTGTCGGAAGTCGCGCTTGATAATTTCGCGAACTATGTATACGTGGGGATGAAACGGATTTTGAGCGGTTATATCGTCAATTTGAATTTGAACGTGGAAAGCTTTAGTGCGATTGGCATTAAGGAATCGTCTTTTTGCAACGAGCTGGTCGAGCTGCTGGAATCGCAGTTTGGCGTGACGTATACGGCCGACGAGAAAAACTATATTTTGCTGTATTTGGGCGGCAAGCAAATGACCGCGGGCGGCAACTATCCAATCGAAAGCGACGACAACTTTATTTTCAATCGCGAAATCGACCAGCTTTCCTACGACATGATCGAGCTCATACGGCGGGAGTTCCAAATTTCGTTTTCCAACAATTTCGAGCTACGGATGACATTGAACCGCCATCTTGTCCCGTTCGACATTCGAATGAAGTACGGCTTGCCGCTGACGAATCCGATGATTGACGAAATCAAGAAAAACTACTCGCTGGCGTACGACATGGCTATTCGCGCGTCGAGCATTTTGAAGAAGCATTATAAAACCGACCTTTCCGAGGACGAGATCGGCTATTTGGCGCTGATTTTCGCGCTGCAAATCGACAAGGATTCAAACGATCCAATTAAGAAGTCGAACGTTTTGATCGTATCGAACGCCAATTCGTCGACGATGAACGTGTTCAAGCAAAAATACGAGCAGGCGTTTTTCTCGTCCATCAACCATTTGTATGTGTCGGATTCGCTCGGCTTGCGCAATTTCGATTTTTCGCTTGTCGACTACGTGTTCACGACCGTGCCGATCTTGATCGAGATTCCGAAACCGATTTTCGAAATCAACTCGTTTATGGAAGGAAACGACATGCAAAGCATCGAGGAGGCGCTTTGGCGCGCCGAGTCCAACGAGCTCCGTCGCTTTTACACGCCGAAGCGGTTTTTGACGAACTTGAAAGGGCGCGATAAAAACGCGATCCTGAAGGAAATGTGCGAAATCGTGGAAAGTCAGGAAACTGTGTCGAGCGACTTTTATGAACTGGTCATGGCGCGTGAGGAATATCCGCATATGATGTACAAAAATCAAATCGCGCTGCCGCATCCAAACCGGATTTGCTCGACATACACGTTCGCGTACATCGCCGTTCTGGACGAGCCGATTGAATGGAACGACGAAATGATCCGTGTCGTTTTGCTGTCGTCGCCCGGATCCCAGGACAGCAAGAACCGGCAGAAGTTTTACGAGCTAACAGCCCGCTTCGCCCTGGACCATGAAGCGGTCGCCTCCTTGATAGAGGATCCGCAATTTACCAAATTTATCGAACTGCTGGGGATATAATAAAAGCCGCTTTGCACGAGCAGGGCGGTTTTTTTTGTGGTAAGCCGCAAAAAGATAGTGTATTTTTATAACGTTTTATTGCCACATATGGCAGGCAGTTTCAGGGAAAAATAGAAAACGGAAGAAAAAGGAAACTTTCAGGAGAACGAAATGTGGTAATTTGTAACGTGGTCGAAACATTGTGTGAAAAATCGTGATAAAAATCGAAAAAAAATGTAGAATTTATCAGATTTCATAGGTATAATTGCATTGTAAACGGTTGCTTACCATATTGAATGTGGCAAATGTTTCTATGGTGATTTTGCATCCATTGCATATAATAAATGGTGTGAGGCAAGGTAAAGCGCTCACATTTCTGGAGGTAGTGACCATATAGTATCTATGTGGTACAAATAAAAAGTAGAAAGGAGAGAAGAAATATGTTAACTGTAAGATTGTTCTGTGCTGCTGGAATGTCAACAAGCTTGCTGGTGAACAAGATGATCGAGGAAGCCAAAAAAGAAGGCAAGGAAGTGGATATCGTCGCATATCCTGTCAACGAACTTGACCGCCGTCTGGATGGCGTGGATGTCGCTCTGCTTGGACCGCAAGTTGGTTACATGAAGAAAAAAGCACAAAAGATCGCCGGTGACGCGGGAGTTCCTCTCGATGTGATCCCAATGGCTGACTATGGACGCTGCAACGGAAAAGCGGTTCTTGGGCTCGCTGAAAAACTGGCTAAAAAATAAGTAAAAGAAAAAAAGGAAAATAGGAGAGAAAAAGATGAGTGAATTTATTAATGATAAAGTCATACCTCCAGTGATGGGCTTTATCAACACGAAACCTATGCAGGCGTTGAAAGACGGTTTGCTGTATTCGATGCCATTGATGATCGTAGGTTCTGTATTCTTGCTTTTGCAACAGTTCCCAATTTCTGCAGTTGGTGACTTTCTGACCAGTGTTGGTTTGTACGACATCTTCACGACGACGTACGCGAACACATTCAACATTATGTCTTTGATCGCTGCTATGGGTATCGCCTACACCTACGCGAAAAACGAAGGATTCGAAGGTATGCCGGCCGCGGTTATCTCGCTGTCTGTTTGGCTGATGTCCCAGCCTCAGTCGGTTATGTTCAACGACGAAGCCGTTGGAAGCGTCATCGACCGTACTTGGCTTGCCGGTCAAGGTATGGTTGGCGCCCTGATCTTCGGTGTCATCGTTGGTATGATTTACTGCTGGTTCCTGAAAAAGGACATCACGATCAAAATGCCTGCCGGCGTGCCTCAAGGTGTTGCCAACGCGTTTACGGCGTTGATTCCAGCCGCGGTTATCATCGTTGGATGGACGGCTATCGTTTACGTCGTTGAATTGGCCGCTGGTACGACGGTCATGGAATTGGTTTACAGCGCGATCCAGGCTCCGCTGCAAGGCTTGACGGACAACCTGGGTGGTGTTATCGCTCACCAGTTCCTCGTTACGTTCCTGTGGTGGTTTGGTATCCACGGTGCGACGGTTGTCGGCGGTGTCATGGGTGGTATCCTGACAGCCAACGTTTCGGACAACCAGGCGATTCTCGACTCCGGTCGCGAACTGACGGTTGCCAACGGTGGACATATCTTCACTTCGCAGCTGATTGACCAGTTCTGTACAGTAACCGGTTCCGGTTTGACTCTTGGTCTTGTTGTTTACTTGTGCTTCTTCGCCAAATCCGAGCAGTTGAAGTCCATTGGTAAACTCGGTTTGGGCCCAGGCGTCTTCAATATCAACGAGCCGATCCTGTTCGGTACGCCAATCGTATTGAACCCGATGCTCGCGGTTCCGTTTATCTTGACTCCGGTACTGTCCGGTGCCTTGACTTATCTGCTCATCCAATGGGGCATCCTGCCGATGTTTACCGGTGTCGTTGTTCCTTGGACAACCCCTCCAATCATTTCCGGTCTGTTGGTTAACGGATGGAAAACGATGGTATGGCAGGCAATCGTCATTGTGGGATCGTTCTTCACGTACTTCCCATTCATCAAGATGTACGACAACCAGCTGTATAAAGAAGAGCAGGAAGCCGCTGAATAAAAACACAAATTACATTATTATAAGGAGAAATAAAGATGGAAGGTTTAGAATTAATCTGTTTCCAAATCATCTCTGCATCCGGTGGAGCGAAATCCGCGTACATGGCTGCTTTGGAAGCTGCGAAAGAAGGCAACTACGAAGAAGCTGAAAACATGATCAAGGAAGGCGACGAAATGTTGAACCAGGGTCATGCACCGCACGCGACACTCGTTCAGCAGGAAGCAGCCGGCAATTCTCCGGAAGTTTCTTTGATCCTGATCCACGCGGAAGACCAGATGATGGGTGCTGAAACGTTCAAAGCGATGGTTGAGCAGATGATCGACGTGTACAAAGAAATTGATGCTTTGAAAGCGAAGCTTGCTTAATAAAATGAAAGAGATCCAATACGAGGATCTCTTTTTTTTATGGTTATATGATTCGATAAACGGAAATGGAAAGAATAATATAGAAGCAGAAGGAGAAATGTATGCTCAGACGATTTTATTATTCGGATTTATTTATCGACGGACAGGAAATCACGCCGTATTATATGCCGCAGTTTATTTTATCCCTTGGAAAGTCAAAGCCATCTCCCGGTTTTCCGTTTATTTACAGCTGTAACGTGACTGACCGGGGCATTGAGCTCCACAGTTTGCCGTATCCAAAAATCGGCCACGACATCGCGTACAAAGACATCAAATACATTGACTTGTATGTCGTAAAACGCGTATGGGGTATAGCATGGACAATGCTGATCGCGCCTGAGTTCAATCTGGATTTGATCGTCCACACATACGATCATGATGAGGAAATCGAAATTCCCGCCTGTTTTGAGGGAAAAAGGATGTGCGAAAAGATTCGGGAAAACGGTGTGCCCGTTTACGACCGGTTTCATATTTACGAACAGTTCCCGGACGCCCAGTCATTTCGGGCTGGTTTTGCACAACATTTCCTTGAGTGCTATCCGGCTTTGGCCGAAAAATACAATTTAGATGATCCAAGGATGGGCTTTAAAAAGTCGGTTTCTTTAAAGGAAATTTGGAAGAAACGCTAAAGGCGCTGTCTTGCGGTAAAGCCGATGCGCGGGTCGTCGAGCCCGTATTCGGCTGCCAGCGCGTGGTAATGCTCGTCGAAATAGCTGGCGAAGTCTTTCTTGAACGACTCTTCATTTGTAAAGCGCTCGAACACGCCAAACGCGTCATGGACATAAATATGGTTTTCTTTCAAACGCTGTATCGCTTCCACAAAGGAATATGTGGCGGGAAACTCGATTTCCAGTTTTGGATCGTCCCGTCCGTTGTCTTTTAAATGCACGACAAGATCGAAATTGTAGTAGGGAACGAGCATTGAAAGGAAAGTTCCACCTTCCCATTTTCGTCGAATCACGAACAGTTCTATGCTTCCGATTTCGGTATAGGGGATGTTTTTTCTCTGATTTGGCTTCGTCAGTCGTGTCAGTTCCAAGCTGTCCAGTGTGAAATGACAAACGGTTTGCATACCGAAAACGGCAGGCAGAAAATAAAAAGGGACAACGAGAATCAAGCTGGCATTGCTTGTTTTGCGCTTGGTGTCGATCCAGAGGTTGCCATAGTAAAATTCGTTAAGCATAAAAAGAACCTTCTTTCTTTTTTTCCACCATAGCACGTTTGAAAGCGGTTGACAAACGTTTTCATCTTTTTCTTCTTTCTCTTATTTTTTCTGATTATTTGATTGTTTGCTAGGATGAATCGCGATATAATAAAAATGGAATTAATATAATCGGAATTTTCTAAATGCAGAGAGGAGAACAAAGTGTTAAAAAACTTTTATTATGTGGACGCGTTTGTAGACGGACAGGAAAAGACGCCCTACTACATTCCGCAATTCATTCTTTCGAATCGAAACGCGCCGCTTGGTTACCCGTTCATTTACGGCTGCGACTTTCGGTATGACGGTTTGTATTTGCATCGGCTGACCAATCCCAACGACCGGTTTTCGATTCCGTATTCCGAAATCAAATGGATCGACTTGTACGTCGTGCGTCGGCGCTGGGGAACGACGATCCTGACGATGATGATTCCGTGCTTCGATTTCGACTTGATCGTCCACACGGAGCATGACGAGTACGAAATCGAGTTTCCGGCCTTCTTTGGATTTCTGGAAGTGATGGAACGTTTGAGAGCGGAAAATATTTATGTGATGGATGTGCTCGACGTGTTTAAACGGTTTCCGGATCAGGAAGCTTTCAAATCATATTTTGGATCGTATTTTGAGAAAAATTATCATACCATCGCCCAAGAACATGGACTAGACGATCCGCGTATTGGCTTTAAGAAAACATCTTGGTAGAAAGGGACAACATGAAACAACGCTATTACTACGCCCAGTTGATGACGGGCAAAAAGAAACGTTCGTACGCGAGCAAGGCGAAAAATTTCACAAAAAAGATTTTCGCGATGTCGGGATTCGCCGTCGACGCGTCGATGAGTATTTCGCATCCGTTCATTCGTGGCTGCGATTTCAAATACAACGAAATCGAGTTGTACCGCATACAGGATCCAAACGATACGATTTCGATTCCGTATTCCGGAATCAAATGGATCGACTTGTACGTCGTGGCCAGACGATGGGCTGGCGGCGGCATGCTCATAGCGCTCAACGTCATGTACAACTTCGATTTGGTCATCCATCTTGAACATGGCGGGGAAATCGAAGTGGAGTTTCCAGCCGACTTCGCGTTTAAGAAAATCATGGAAGAGCTGCGACCCGCCAGCGTGCCGGTCATCGATGTCTTCGACGTGTTTGTCCATTTCCCGGACGAAAAGACATTCAAGAAGGAGTTTCCGACTTATTTTGGTGAGCATTACCACGATTTGGCGATGCAGTACGGCCTCGAAGATCCGCGCGTGACATTCAATCCAATGTAAAGCCAATCATTATAGCATTCCTTTTGCGATTAAGGTTGTGTTTTGCCATAGTTTGAGGTAAAATTCTCATAGAAAGCGATTACATTTTGGAAAAATGAAATCAAAAGGAGGATATTATGTTAACTATTAGATTGTTCTGCGCCGCAGGCATGTCGACGAGCCTTCTCGTGAATAAAATGATCGAAGAGGCGAAAAAAGAAGGAAAAGAAGTGGATATCGTGGCATATCCGGTCAACGAGCTGGATCGTCGTCTGGCGGGTGTTGACGCCGCTTTGCTGGGACCACAAGTTGGGTATATGAAGAAAAAAGCGCAAAAGATCGCCGGAGACGCGGGTGTGCCTCTTGATGTAATTCCAATGGCTGACTATGGACGCTGCAACGGAAAAGCCGTATTGGAACTGGCGGAAAAACTGGCCGCAAAATAAACAAACGAAGGAAGAAAAAATGCTCAAATGTCGAATCTGAGCATTTTTTAAAAGAAAGGAAATTTTATGTTAGATTTAGGCATTGATATTGGAGGAACCTTTATTAAATACGCCGTCGTGGACGACGAAAACAACATCGTGCGGCGCTGGAAACGCGAAACGATCCCGTGCGACACGGCCGCGGCGTTTTACGACTACTTGTGCGCGGATTTGCCGGTCGAAAACATTCGCTACGTCGGTGTGAGCGTGCCTGGCGTCATCGCGCCCGATTCGACGATTTTGTCGCAGGCGGCCGCCAATGTGCGCATTACCTACAAAACGAATGTGATCGAGGAAGTGGAAAAACGTCTGCACCGGCCGACGCACGCCTTGAACGACGCCAAGAGCGCCGGTCTTTGCGAGATGCGCATCGGCAACGGCAAAGGCACGTCGTCCAGCGCGTATTTCGTCATTGGAACCGGAATCGGCGGGTGCGTTTGCGATGACCGGCACGTTTGGGAAGGCGTGGATCGAATCGCGGGCGAGTTTTCCAATTTGGCGTGCGGCTTCCACGAAGACGGATCCATCGCGCATTTGTGGGAAATCGCGTCGATGAACGCGCTGATCGACATTTACAATCGCGACGCCAAGGAAGAGGCGAAAAAACGCTACGGGACGGAAATTACCGAGCTTTACCACCAGGGCGATCCTGTCGCCATCCGGGCGCTCGACGAGTGGTGCAAAAACATCTGCCTCGGCTTTGAAACGATTATTTGTTTTTATAACCCCGAAGTGATTTGCGTCGGTGGCGGCATCTCGAAAGAAGACTGGTTCATCGAAAAACTGCGCGACACGATGCGGCAGGAAGCGCTGGGCCGTGCGTTTTCGGACATTTGCACGACGCGCATCGAACGGTGCCTGTATGACAACGACGCCAATTTGCTTGGCGCGATTTTGTTTGCCAGACAAAAACAATCAGAAGCCTAGCCGCTTCTGATTGTTTCTTTTGCTTGCGATTTCGTTCAACTGAAAAAACAGCGCAGCGGCTGTTTTTTATGCTTCGACTCTCTTTTTGAGAAGAAACCAAAGACGATTGTGGGGCTCGTTCTTTTTTTGTATTTTCACTATAAAATGAGCGCCAAGGGAAAACAATCGAATTCACTCTCAACTGGGGAAAAGCAGGATGAAAAAATTGAAAGCCAAAAAAATAAACATTGAAATCAAACGATAGGGTACGATTATGACAAGAAAAAGCGAACAAAGAAGAAAGATAATTTATGAACGAATTCAACGGGAAGGTTCCGTCAAAGTGACGGAATTATCCAACGATTACAATGTTTCCTCCGAAACGATTCGAAAAGATCTCGATGTCTTATGCGAACAAGGCAAGATTGAGAAAAAGCACGGATCGGCCAACCGAATCGACAAGTATTCCCACATTCCGCTGCGCGTCAAACGCGAAGACCACCGCGAGGAAAAAATCCGGATGGCCGCCTGCGCCAGCAAGCTGATCGAGGACTACCAGACGATTTGGCTGGACGCGGGATCCAGCGTGTATACGATGCTGCGGTTTTTAAGTCCCCGAAAAAACCTGACGATCGCCACCAATTCCATCGAAATCGCGACCGCCCTGGCCGGCAGCCACCACCGGCTCATCGTGGTTGGCGGCTTGCTCGAACCCATCGGCCAGTCTCTTGTCGGCCCTTTCGCGAACGAGCAAATCGCCGCGCTCCATTTCGATCTCGCGTTTTTAGGCAGCGATGGATTTAAAAACAGCGAAGGCCCGACGACCTTCGCGTATGAGGAAATTCAAATTAAACGCACCGCGCTCATGCACGCCGCGCGAAGCGTGCTGCTTGTGGACGATTCGAAAACCGAGGTTTGCGCCCCTTATCAATACGCCCGGTTTCGGGAATTCGACACAATCGTCACGACTGCCGATCCGTCGAATTTTCCGGAGCCGGAGAAGGTGATTGTGGCTTAATGTCGACCACGACATATTCGCTCGTTCCCATCGTGCGAGCCGGAAAGCCCCAGGCGTTGACACCCGATGAGGTGATCGCGGTCATCCGCCCCTCGTCGTTGATGCCGTAGCGCAAATCGCAGTTCCAGTACACATCCAGCAAATAGCCAAACGGATACAGCTGGCCGTTGTGGGTATGGCCCGACAACATCAAATCCACTTTTCCGCTGTCCAAAAGCGCTTTTGTATCCACCGGCTGGTGGTCGACAAGCACAGTGAACCGCGCCGGATCGAGGGAGTCGAGCAAATCGGCGGCTTCGAGCCGGGTTTTCAAAGCCGCGTCCTGGCGACCAACGATAGTGATCGAGCCGCACACAGCGGACTCGTCGTTCAAAATCTCAATGCCGGCCTGCCGCAAGGCACGCTCGAAATCGGCCTGGGTGTAGGTTTTCACGCGGCGCTTTGGCTGCAAGTCGTGGTTGCCATAAATGTAAAACACGCGGGCGCGCTCCCGTAGCGGGCGCAAGGACGCCACGCCTTGTTCCATGTCCGCTTTGGATGTTTGCTCATCAAACAAGTCGCCCCCAATCAGGACGATATCCGGATCGGTGCGCGCCATCGAATCGACAAGCTGCGCCAGCGAGGCGCCATCCATACCGTTTGGATAATGCAAGTCCGAAAAAAACAAAAGCCGGGTCGGCGCGATCTTTTTATCGGTTTCCAGCGCGTAGTCCATTTCGACGCGGCGCTGAAAATGCGTGTAGCCATACGCCGTATAGGAAAACGCGGCCGCCACGCAAAGCGCCACCATCCAGAGCCGGAATGGCTTTTTAAGCACCCGGGTCAAAAGCTGGACGAGCAAGGTAAAGACGAGAATGTAGACGACAAACGGAAAATACAGGGAATATTTATACATGCCAGGCACAAGAAAGAGCGTTAAAGCGAGAGCGACGGCTTTCCGGTTCCAGGCTGGACGCGCCCTGGTCACGATTTGAAACAAGTCCCAAATCAAAAACACGACGTACGCGCAAATGAGAATTTGAAAAAATAGCATAGAAACACGCCTCCAGTGGAAGTGTAGCATTTTGGCAGGCGGGGAAAAAGCGTCGTGATTAAAAACGCGTAAGGAAAGGAGGCCCTATGGCGACAGTCGTAACGGATCTGGACGGCACATTGCTCGTCCATGGAAAACTGGATGAACACTCGATCGCCGTCTTCAAGGCGCTGCAGACGAAGCATCGTCTCGTGCTCGCCACCGGCCGGGATCTAGAAAGCGTCAAGCCGTTTGTGCAAGCGCTCGAAATGGAACGGTTTCAAAATGGCGCCGTCATCCTGCTGAATGGCGGAGAGCTCATCGACTTTCAGGACGGGGAGCATGTAAAAGAGCCAGCCATGACGAAAGACCAGGCCAAAGACGTGCTCAAACGGCTCGCTCATCACGCGTGGCAGCTGTATGTCGTCGCCAACGGCGCGCACGAACGAACGCCTTCGCCGCTCGAACCCCTCATGCGGTGCATTCCGCTTCGCAAAGTGCGAAATGTGCTGCGTCATCCCCGCATGCAGACGCTGCCCGAAACGATCGACAAGATCGCGGTGCTTGGCTACTGGGGAACGGGACGCCGCGTCGCCGCCATGGAACGCGCCACCCATACCCGCTACATTCGAATCGGCCGGTTTTGGGACGAGATCGTGCCCGAAGCGTGGGACAAGAAGAACATGGTCGCGCGCTATTTAAAAAAACACGGCGAATCCGCAAAGGATTTGTTCGTGTTCGGGGACGGGGAAAACGATGTCCGGATGCTTGGGCTGACGGCGCATTCGTTCGCGCCGCGAAACGCGCTGCCCGCCGCGAAAAAAGCCGCCCGGCATTTATTTGAGCCGGGCGACGTGGCCAAAATCGTCGAATCAAAGATCCTTCGTTTGTAAGATGTGAATCGAAAGGGCGTACGAGCCCGCAATCAAGCCAAGCGAGACGAGCACGAGCAGCGCGACGATCCCGGGCGAAAAAACAAACGGAACGACGGGATTGGCCGGCTGGATCAGCTTGAGCCCGAACACGCAGGCGAGCCCCAATATGAAGACGGCTTTGTCGGCGCCGCTGGAGGACCACCGAAACAAGACGGGAATGAGAACGCTTGTCAGCAACGCGGAAAGCGCAAAGACTTCCGCGAACACGATTTGGCTTTGGGCGGCGTCCAAATGCCAAATTAGACACGATCCAAGTCCGGCCAGCATGCCAAACCCGTTGGCTCCAAATAGGGCGAGGATGTATTTTTCGCGTACGTACTGCTTGCGGGAAACCGGAAAGACGAACAAGGCGGGCCAGCCGTTGTCCAGCTGGTCGGTCGTGATCGTGCTCGTCGTCCAGCCGGTCACGATCGCCGCCAGCATCAGGGAAAACCACGGCAGGATGGAAAAGAAGCCGGTGATCGTCAGCAGGGCGAGAATGAGCGGGATGTGGAGGAGGTTTAAAATAGAAAAGTCTTTCGCAAACAGTCCTTTCATACATTTTCTTTCCTTTCTTATTGAAATGCCTTCTTGATTTTTTCAATACCACCGGGATCGTCGATCCAGTTTTCCACATACCCGCATTGTCCGCATACGTAGCGGATCGCCGGGATCTTCTCGATCAATGTCCAGCGCGACGTGTAAATATTGTTGCCGCTCGCGTAGCGGCGCGGATCGTTCGGCACGCGAATCATCGGGGCCGCGCCGCATTTCGGACAAACGCGGAACGGGTTCATTACAGCTCCTTGCGTTCCATGATTTTGACCGAGATCAAAAAGGAAACGCTCAATATCAGCGCCATGGCCACGCAGGCGATCCATGGCACGAGCGGATTTTGAAGCCAGGCGCTTTGCGACAGGGACA
Organism: uncultured Dubosiella sp.; assembly: GCF_964018005.1. Taxonomy (NCBI): domain Bacteria; kingdom Bacillati; phylum Bacillota; class Erysipelotrichia; order Erysipelotrichales; family Erysipelotrichaceae; genus Dubosiella; species uncultured Dubosiella sp. The sequence continues at coordinate 17,621 of NZ_CAXHOA010000004.1, read as the reverse complement.
CGGCGGAATCGGAAAGCGTGACGATTAAAAACGTGGTCGCCATGATGATGGCGATGTTGACGACGCGTCCTTTTTCGATGCCGAATTTCAAATAGCAGGGAAGCGCGAAGCCGCCCATGCACACGACAAGAAGTAGCAGGACAAGCGCGATAAACACCAGGGCGCCTGCTTTCAGCGCGCCCAGGGCGACGGCGATCAAAGCGATGGCGAACGGAACGAGCGCGCCCAGACCGAGGATAAGCAGATATTTTTCACACACGTACTGCTTGCGGGTGATGGGAAGAGTGAACAGCGCCTTGTAGCCGTTGTCGAACTCGTCGTAGCTGATCGTGCTCAGCGCGTCGGTTACGAGCATGAACGCCAGGTAGGGGATCATGAACTCCACCGAGCCACCCGGCATGAACACCATCGCCACAACGATGGCGCCTGTCAAATACAGAAAGATGCGGTTTTGCATCGCGATATAAAAATCTTTGATCAATAAGCCTTTCATATAGTTTCTCCCTGGACAACCATCGTGAACACGTCGTCCATCGAGGCGGGCTCGACGACGATTTGCGGAAAGTTGTCGATATAATATTGTTTCTGGTTGGTCAGCACCGCCCAGCCATATGGCGTTTTCGTCTTGCGCAAAGCGTAGGCGTCATCCAGCGCCTGGCCGTCCTTGATTTTCAGGATGGCGTACTGGTCGAGGGCGTCCATCGTTTCGTGCAGGACGATCTTGCCCTCGTGCAAAATGTAAAACTCGTCGCACAAATGTTCCAGATCCGAGGAAATGTGCGAGCTGATGACGATGGAGCGGCCCGGTTTTTCCATGAAGACGCGTAGCATGTCGAGCAGCTCCTCGCGCACGATGACGTCCAGGCCGCTTGTCGGCTCATCCAAGATGAGCAGATTCGCGTCGTGCGTCAAGGCGCAAATCAGCTTGAATTTCGCCTTCTCGCCGGTCGAGAAGCTTTTGATTTTCGATTGTTTCGGCAGGTGGAAGCGGTCCACGAGCTCGTCGAACATCGCCGCGTCGAAGCGGGTGTAGGATGCCTTTAAAATCTGGCGGACGTCCTTGATCGGCAAATACGCGTTGACGATCGAGTCGGGAAACACGACGCCGATGTTCTCCTTGTCACGCGGGCTGAGCGAATCGACCGGCACACCATCGATGGAAATCGAGCCTTCGTCGATGTGGATCAAACCGAGCACGCTTTTGAAAAACGTCGTTTTGCCCGCGCCGTTGGTGCCCAGGATCGCGGTGATGGTGTCGTCCTTGATTTCCAGGTCGAGATCGAGCTCGAACTCCGGATACTTCTTTTTGATTTTATTTGCTTTTATCATATTTTTCCTCCATCAGCAAATGAAACATCGTCACGAGATCGGTTTTGGAAAAGCCGAGGCGTTGCGCTTTCGAGATCCACTCCTCCAGTTCGTCTTCCAGCACTTTTTGCTGTTCCTCCAACACGACGTTGAGAGAAATCGCGGCCACGTAGCTGCCTTTGCCGTGCACGGTGTGAATAAACCCTTCGTCGTCCAATACGTCGTACGCTTTTTTTACCGTCAGCGCGGAAATTTTATAATCTTTCGCCAGCGCCCGCACCGAGGGGAGCGGGTCGTTCTCCTTGAGATCGCCGGATTTGATCAGCTGTTTGATCTGGTCGGCGATTTGTTCGTAAATCGGGGTCATGGACGATGTATTGATTAATAATTGCATGGTTTCACCTTATAAACACTATATAACAGTGATAAACACATGTCAACAGTGGAGTCGCTTCAACTCGAAATAAGCGGAAGGATACGATATAATGAAACCATGAACAAGGAGGAAGATTATGAAAAAACTAGGGTTTGGATGCATGCGGTTTCCGCTGCTGGATGAAAACGACGTGAAATCCATCGACAAGCCGCAAGTCGAGGCGATGTTCGACCGGTTTCTGGAACAAGGCTTCACGTATGTCGACACCGCGTATCCATATCACGAAGGGGAAAGTGAACGCGTCGTGAAGGCGGCGCTCGTGGACCGGTATCCGCGCGAGGCGTACAAGCTGGCCACCAAGCTGCCCACGTTTCTTTTGAAGGAAAAGGAAGACTGCGCCCGGTATTTTAACGAGCAGCTGGAAAAAACAGGCGCCGGTTATTTTGACTACTACTTGATTCACTGCCTGACGACCGACTTGTATGAAACGGCGAAAAAATGCGACGCGTTCGCGTTTGCCGCCGCGATGAAAGCAGAAGGAAAAGTCAAAGAGTTCGGCTTCTCGTTCCACGACACGCCCGAAAAACTCGACGAGATTTTGACGGCGCATCCGGAAGTCGATTTCGTTCAGCTGCAAATCAATTATCTGGATTGGGAGGCGCTCAACGTGCAGTCGCGCGGCTGCTACGAAGTGGCTCGAAAACACAAAAAGGAAATCGTCGTCATGGAGCCGGTCAAAGGCGGCAGTCTGATCCGGGTACCGGACGAGGTGGCGGCGACATTCAAAGAAGCCGATCCGAACCGGTCCATCGCGTCGTGGGCGATTCGTTTCGCCGCGTCGCTCGATGGCGTGCGGATGGTGCTTTCGGGCATGTCGAACACGGAACAAATGGAAGACAACTTGTCGTACATGGACGCGTTTGAACCACTGAGCGAGGCGGAAATGGACATGGTGCTGCGCGCCGGAGAACAAATTCGAAAAACGATCGCCATTCCTTGCACCGCGTGCGAATACTGCGTGGCGGGCTGTCCGATGCACATTTGCATTCCGGACTATTTCAAGTTGTACAACGAGCGCAAACAAACGCTTTCCGCCGGAAAGTCCAAAGCGTATGACGAATTGCACGCCACGCACGGCAAGGCGAGCGCGTGCGTCGCGTGTGGGCAGTGCGAAAGCATATGTCCGCAACATTTGCCGATTATTGAAAACCTGCGGCTGGTGGCGGAAACGTTCGAAGGATGATGGAAAAGAAAAAAAGCGAGTCGGCTCGCTTTTTTTAATGGTTGTTTGTTTCGTTTTCGACTTCGATTTTGGCTTCAATCGTTTCCGGGTGCAGTTTTTCATGCACGCGTTCCGAAAGGGATTTTACCTTTCGGGTGTGTCCGTTTTTCGATTCCTGTTCCTGCTCGATTCCGCTCAGCTCCCAGTGAATTAGCCACGTCATGGCGGCTTTGATGACGATGAGCATCGCGATTTGTAAAATCTCGTCCATGTTGCGGACGGTGACGGTGCGTAAAATCTCGCTGCCAAGCTTGAACGTCAGTCCGATGGACTGCCCGTGCAGCAAATAAATGCGCGCGTTGGGATCCTTTTTCAAAAGCTTGTAAAACGCGAAAAATGTCGTGTATACGATAATGCCGATCGAGAGCAGTTCCATGAAGTCGATGGAAAGCCCCGCGATGACCGCGACGAGATGGGTAATCAATTCATGCATGATGTGCAGAGGTCCTTTCTTTTATTTTCCAAGGCAAAATTTTGAAAACAGCGTGTCGATTAAATCGTCGCGCGAAACGTCGCCAAGAATTTCTTTCAGATGGTCGTGGGCGGCCATAATGTCGATCTCGATCAGATCCGGCTCGATTTCCATTTCCATCGCCTGCTTCGCTTTTATCATATCCGCGCGCGCGGATTTGAGCAAACCAATTTGCCTTTCGTTGGAAAGAAGCGGTTCCTCGTTTAAAATGTTTTGCTCGTACAGCTCGTTCAACGCGTGCAGCAGCGGTTCGATATCCTGGTTTTTCGCGCTGACGCGCAAACCTTCGCCCGGTTTCGAGATATCGGCCTTGTTCCAGACGACAAGGCGGAGCCGGCCGCTTGTTTGCTCGAGCAGCTGTTTGTCCTCATCGGTCAGCGGCGCGCTGGCGTCCAAAACGACGAGAATCAAATCGGCTTCGTCAAGCTTTTGCTTCGATTTTTGGATGCCGATTTTTTCGATTTCGTCATCGGCTTGCCGCAGCCCGGCCGTGTCGATCAAATTGAGCTGGACGCCCCCGACATGGATGCGCCCCTCGACGATGTCCCGCGTCGTGCCCGGAATGCTGGTGACAATGGCTTTGTCTTCTTCCAGCAGCGCGTTCAGCAAAGAGCTTTTGCCGACGTTGGGCCGGCCGACAAGGACGGTGTCGATGCCGCGCTTGACGATTTGCCCGTTTTGCGCCCGTTCCAGGATGCGGTCGATTTTTTTGAGCCACGCTTCGGTTTTGGGCAGCAGGTTTTCGAACGTCAGCGTTTCCACGTCGTCGTATTCGGGATAGTCGATGTTCACTTCGATGTTGGCGATAATGTCCATGATGTCATCAATCAAAGGCTCGATTAGCCGGCGCACGCTGCCCCGTATGCCTTGAAGCGCCATATCCGCGCTCGTGTCGCTCGCGGCCTCGATCATGTCTTCCACCGCTTCGGCTTGCGACAGGTCGATGCGGCCGTGATAAAACGCGCGCATCGTGAACTCGCCGGGCTTGGCGAGCCGGGCCCCGTTGGCAAGAGCCAGCGTCAAGATCTTGCGGGTGATGAACACGCCGCCATGGCAGTTGATTTCGACGACATCCTCGCGCGTGTACGTTTTGGGCGCGCGGAAGACGGAAACGAGCGCCTCGTCGACAGGCTTGTTTTGGTCGTGCACAAACCCATACGTAATCGTATGCGACGGCTTGCGCGTCAAGTCGACGGAAAATATTTTATTCGCGATCGCGATGGCTTGGTCACCACTCAGGCGGACGATGGAAATCGCCCCTTCCTGAAGCGGTGTCGAGATCGCGGCAATCGTATCAGAAAACATAGGAGAACTCCTTTCACTTGTCCATTGTAGCATGATTTCGCTATACTGAAAGTATTTAGCGGGACAACCCGCGAAAAGAGGAACGAAGGGATACCGTTGGAAGGAGAGAGAGGAGCTTCCTCGCGCAAGCAGGCGGGTATCCGCTCCTGGATTGAGATGAAAACTTATGCGTGGACGGACACGGACGCCATCGTCCAAAGACTCGACGAGGGGGGCATCGTCGCGTTCCCAACCGATACGGTGTATGGGGTCGGCGTGCCGTACGGAAACCTGGACGATTTGGAGCGTCTGAAGCAGGCGAAACGACGCCCGGAAGAAAAGCCGATTCCGATGATGATTTCCGACTTGCGGCAAATCGAGCAAGTCGCGTACGTGAGCCCGAAAACCCGCCGGCTGATCGACGCCTTCATGCCCGGCGCCCTTACGATCGTCGTACGGCGCAAAGACAGCGTCGATCCGGCATATACGAATGGAAAAGACACGATCGCGCTGCGGATGCCCGACCTGGAACCGCTTTTGGCGGTGATCCGTCAAATCGGCCGTCCGCTCATGGTGACGTCCGCCAACATGTCAGGCGAGCCCACCGCCCTGACGTACGAGGACGCTCTTTCCCAGCTGGGCCACATTGACGCGATCGTCCAGGGAACGTGCCGCGACTTGCAGGCGAGCACGATCGTGGACTGCACGAACGACGCGTTCGTGATTTTGCGCGAAGGCGCGATTCCGGAAGAAAAAATCCGCGAAGTATTGTAACCCTCTTTTTTCGAGGTTTTCGCTATAATAGAGAAAATAGAGAAATGAAAGGAAAGGATACAATGTTTCAACTTATCACAGATTCCACAAGTGATTTGACAAAGGAGGAATGGACGCGCGATGGCGTCGAGGTCGTTCCTTTGAATGTTGAATTTGCCGGAAAGCATTTTCAGGACCGGCTGACGCTGACACCAGACGACTTTTACGGCTTGCTTGCCGAAAGCGAGGAACTTCCGAAAACCTCACAGCCGGCTCCGGGACAGTTTTTGGAGGCGTACGAGCGCTATCCGGATCAGGAAATCGTCGTGCTGCCGATGTCAAGAGAGCTGTCAGGCACGTACCAGTCCGCCTTGCTGGCGAAACAAATGAGCGGACGTGACGATATTTACGTCGTGGATACGTTGCAGACGGCGCAAGGATTGCGCTTTCTTGTGGATGAGGCCATTCGGCTGCGTGACGAAGGCAAAACCGCTCAGGAGGCGGCGCGCGCCATCGAGGATTTGAAAGAGCACATCCAGCTGATCGCCGTCGTCGACACGCTGGAGTATTTATACAAAGGCGGCCGGCTTTCCAAATCGGTCATGATGGCAGGCAATTTTTTGCACATCCACCCCATCATTGGACTGGAAGACGGAAAAATCGTGATGTTTTCCAAGGCGCGCGGCAAAAAGTCGATTCTTCGTGAAGTGGAGAAACTGATCGACGCCCACGACATCGACCCGGAACGCGCCTACTTTGGCTATTCGGGCGCGAAAGGTAGCGTCGACCTGGTTTCGTTTCGCGATCCGCTCGCGAACAAGTATGGCTTCGCCACGCATACGACTTCGCAAATCGGCTCCCTCATTGGCACGCATACGGGCCCGGGCCTGCGGTTGATTGTGTATCGGTTTCGTTAGAGAAGATCCATCCGGATCTTTTTTTTGTTTTGGAAGCGAGATGACGATGGGAAAAAAATGTTGACAAATCAACTAATCCAAGTACAATCAAGAAAAACGAAAGGGAGAAAAATCATGGTAAAAATCATTGTGGATTCCGGAAGCGACTTGACCTTGGAGCAAGCCGGACAACTTGGAGTCGAAATCGTACCATTGCATATTGAACACGAAGGAAAGACGGCGCTTGACCGGGTGGAAATGGATCCCGACACGCTGTACGAGAAGCTTGCCAACAGCGACCAGCTGCCGAAAACGTCGCAGCCTTCGCCAGCTGCTTTTATGACGATGTATGAAAAATTTCCAAACGACGAGCTGCTCGTTTTGCCCATCGCCAAAGAACTGTCCGGCACGTTTCAATCCGCGAACCTGGCGAAGTCGATGAGCGAGCGTGACAACATCTTTGTGGTGGACAGCCAGCAAGTGACTTTGCCGTTGATGGTGCTTATTTTGGAAGCGGTCGCGATGCGGGAAAAAGGCTGGAACGCCCGGCAAATCAAAGAGGCGCTTGAAGCGATGCGCGGCCAGGTGAAGGTAATCGCGGTCGTCGACACGCTCGATTACTTGCAGAAGGGCGGCCGGTTGTCCAAAGCGGCGGCCATCGCGGGCAACTTTTTGAAAATCAAGCCGTTGATTGGTGTCCAGGAAGGGCAAGTCGTCGTGCTCTCCAAAGCGCGAGGCAAGAAATCGGCGATTCAGGAAGTCCGGCGGCTGATGGCGCAAGACGAGGTCGACTTGAATACGGCGATCTTTGGCTATACGGGGCAGGAAGGCACGGAAGATTTGACGTCGTGGACGGAGGAAATTTTGGATGTTTATCCGTTTGCGAACGTGTATACCCAGCAAATCGGCGCGGCGATTGGCACGCATGTGGGTCCGGGCGCCAAAGCGATCGCTTATCGAACGAAGTAAATTGACAAATGGACCGACATTTTGTAGGATAACCTTGTTAAGGCGTTGAACGGGATAGGCACAAAGTCGGTATCTTTTAGAGAGCTTTCGGGTGGTGCAAGAAAGCAGAAAAAGGCTTTGGAAGAAAGACCCGGGAGCTGTCTGTATTCCTGCATTAAAGGATTCCCACAAGGGAACAAGGCCGTCCGGGCAACCGGAAGGCGAATCAGGGTGGTAACGCGAGCACTTCGTCCCTGGAGTGCTCTTTTTTATTGGAAAAGGAGATCATATGGCAGAAAAAAACAAAGCGGTTCAAAATAAGCTGTCGGAACAGGAAAAAGTCCGCCGGCAGAAGATGGAAGACCTGCGCGCGATGGGCGTGGATCCGTTTGGATCGGCGTTTAAACGGACGCATCGTTCAGGGGATATCATTCCGGTGTATCAGGAAAAAACCAAAGAAGAGCTGGAGGCGCTGCAAATCCCTGTCACCATCGCCGGCCGGATCATGACGAAGCGCCGGATGGGAAAAGCCGGTTTCATGCACATTCAGGATTTGGACGGGCAAATCCAGATTTATGTGCGAAAAGACACGATTGGCGACGACGCCTACGAGATTTTCAAGAAAAACGATTTGGGCGATATCGTCGGCATCGCGGGCACGCTCATGAAAACCGACCACGGTGATTTGGCGGTTCGGGCGAAAGAGTACACGCATCTTTCCAAAGCGCTGCGGCCGCTGCCGGAAAAATTCCACGGTTTGACCGATACGGAAGAACGGTTCCGCCGCCGGTATGTGGATTTGATCATGAATCCGGAAGCGAAGAAGATCGCCATCACCAGACCGCGCATCATCCGCGCCATTCAGGAATATTTGGATGGCCAGGGCTTGATGGAGGTGGAAACACCGGTTCTCCAGCCGATTTTAGGCGGAGCGGCCGCCAGACCGTTTGTGACCCATCACAACACGCTGGACATGCCGTTCTACTTGCGCATCGCGACCGAGCTGCCGTTGAAGCGACTCATTGTCGGCGGATTGGAAGGCGTGTACGAGATTGGCCGTCTGTTCCGCAACGAAGGCATGGACGCGACCCACAATCCGGAGTTTACGACGGTGGAAGCGTACGTGGCGTATTCGGATTTGCACGGCATGATGGACTTGATCGAAGGCTTGTTCCGGTTCGTATCGCAAAAAGTGCTCGGCACGACCGATGTGGAGTACCAGGGCACGATGTTGCATTTTGGCGAGCCGTTCAAGCGCGTCACGATGTGCGAGGCGATCCGGGAGAAAACAGGCATCGACTTTAAGCAGGAAATGAGCTTTGAAGAGGCTAAAGCTCTGGCGGCCGAGCATGGCATTGAATTGGAGAAAAAGCACAATTCCGTCGGCCATATCATTTCGCTTTTCTTCGAGAAGTATGTCGAGGAAACGATCGAGCAGCCGACATTCGTGTACGAGTATCCGATCGAGATCTCGCCACTGGCGAAAAAGAACGCCGAGGATCCGCGCTTTACGGATCGCTATGAGCTCTTTATTTGCGGTCACGAGTACGCGAACGCCTTCTCGGAACTAAACGATCCGATCGACCAGAGAGAACGGTTCGAAAAACAGCTCGAGCTGCGCGATCTGGGCGACGACGAAGCCAACGAAATGGATGTCGACTACGTTGAGGCGCTCGAATACGGCATGCCGCCAACGGGAGGTGTCGGCTTGGGAATCGACCGCCTGGTGATGCTTTTGACGGACCAGCGAACGATTCGCGAAGTCCTGCTGTTCCCGCACATGAAAAACAAATAGGAAAATCGAAGTCCGCGAACGCGGGCTTTTTTTTGCCTGTGGTGAAATCGTGTGATTTTTGGATTTGAAAGTGTGAGAAATCAAAAGGGAAAGTCGGTACAATAAAGCCATCAAACAACGAGAAAGAGAAGATGGAGGAAAAGAAAAGATGAAACCGATGGAAACCTGGTGGAAAGAAAGTGTGATTTATCAAATTTATCCACGGAGCTTTAACGATTCCAACGACGACGGGATCGGTGATTTGAATGGAATCCGGGAAAGGCTTGACTATTTGGCGGATTTAGGCGTCGATGTGCTTTGGCTTTCGCCTGTATACCAGTCGCCCAACGCGGACAACGGCTATGACATTTCCGACTACCAAGCGATCATGGATGAATTTGGGACGATGGAGGACTTTGATCTTTTGCTGAAAGAGGCCCATGAAAAAGGGTTGAAAATCGTGATGGATCTGGTTGTCAACCACACCTCGGACGAGCACGAATGGTTCGTTGAAAGCCGAAAATCCAAAGACAACCCGTATCGCGACTACTATATTTGGAAAGATGGAAAGGCGGATCAGGCGCCCAACAACTGGGGTTCGGCGTTTTCCGGCCCGGCGTGGAAATACGACGAGCAAACGGGACAATGGTATTTGCACATTTTCGCGGAAAAGCAGCCCGATTTGAACTGGGAAAACGAGCGGGTCCGCCAATCGGTTTATAAAATGATGACCTGGTGGCTGGATAAGGGAATCGACGGATTCCGCATGGATGTCATCAATCTCATTTCGAAAGACCAGGCGTTTCCGGATGGCGAAACCCATGGTGGAGCGTATGGCAATTCGATGGAGTTTTGCTGCAACGGGCCGCGCGTGCACGCGTACTTGAAAGAGATGAACAAGGAAGTGCTGTCCAAATACGATATCGTGACAGTTGGCGAAGCGCCCGGAGCGACGATCGAAGAGGCGCAGCGCTACGCGGGCAGTGAGGAAAACGAGCTGAATATGGTGTTCCAGTTCGAAATGATGGACATCGACCATGGAAAATATGGAAAGTGGTCACCGATGCCTTTTGATTTAAAAAAGATGAAAGCCAACTTCAAAAAGTGGCAGGAAGGACTCGACGGTCGGGGATGGAACTCGTTGTACTGGGACAACCACGACCAGCCGCGCATCGTTTCCCGCTGGGGCAGCGACAAGAAGGCGTGGCGCAAAAAGTCCGCGAAAATGCTGGCGCTCTGCTTGCATATGCATCAAGGCACGCCGTACATTTACCAGGGCGAGGAGCTGGGGATGACAAACGTCCGCTTTCCTTCGATCGACGCGTACCACGATATCGAGATTTTGAACGCCTATCGGGAACTCGTAAAGGAAACCGGCGCGATGCGCGAGGAAGAGTTTATGGAGGGCGTTTACAAATTGTCGCGCGACAATGCCAGAACGCCGATGCAGTGGAGCGACGAAGCGTATGCGGGATTTTCTTCGGTTGAGCCATGGATCGGCGTCAACCCGAATTATACCGAGATCAACGCGAAACAAGAAATCGCCGATCCAGATTCGGTGTTCCATTTTTATCAGCGTCTAATCGCTTTGCGGCACACGAACAAAGTCGTTCCGTATGGAACGTATCGTCAATACATGGAGGAGGACGATAACGTCTACGTGTTTACACGGGAATACGAGGGACAAAAGCTGCTTGTGGCGTGCAATTTCAGCGAGCAGCCGCAAACCGTCGAATGGCCGGACGCACTGCTGGAGGAAGGATACACGCCATGGATCGGCAACGATTCGCTTAAACCTTTTGAAAAAGCGGTGACGCTGACACCTTACGAGGGAATTGTGTGGATCAAAGAAGAGACAAAAAAAGCGTAGTGTATCTTATGCGATGTTTGTAAAATGATTTGATTTCTCTAGAACAATATGTTTAAATAGTAAAAGGGGCTGTAACGAATCAGTGATTTTTAGAAATCACTAGAGCGTTGCAGCTCTTTTTTTCTTTGCTTCTTTCGAAAATGACAGAATCTATGCCAAAAAGAAAAGCGCGCCTCATTTTTTGGCGCACTTAAAAAGAAATATCACTTTTTCTGCTTTTTTCGATTGATTTTATGGTTTCAGGCTTCGCACTGTTTCTTCTTTGGAAACTTGCTCCTGTGATATCGGCGCAGATTATGACCGATTGATACAAGTAGAAGCTCCAATTTGACGCCGGTTTCTCCTCGACGGCGGAATCGGTCGTATTGATAATCCTGCTTGATCTCTCCGAAGATCCCCTCCGCCTGGACACTTCGTTGCGTCATCAGCTCTTTTCCTTCGTCCTTAGCCAGGTTCGCTTTGACTTCTTCCTGATACTCGATCAGTTTTTCAGTGATTTTCAAAGTACGCCCTTTTTTGGCTTTCGTACATTTCGCTTTTAACGGACAATCCGGACAATGCGCATTTTGATAGTGTTTGGTCTTTCGTTCATATCGTCCTCTTTTATCCGTGGTTTCCTTGATGAATGTAAAGGTGTGGCCGGCTGGACAAAGGACTTCTCCTTGTTCATCCGGTTTCATCTGATAGCTTTTGAACCGGTTTTTATCTGTGACCTTTTCCTGCTCTTTTCGATATGTGTTGTACTTCATGAAAAGCTCGATATGGTGTTCTTTACAATACGAATAATTGTCGTAGCTTCCATAGCCGGCATCGGCCGGTGTTTTCGTTGGATAGTCGCCATAGGCTATATTGTATCCTTCCATGAACGGGATATAGGTGTTCAGGTCATTGGCGTCGCTAGACACATAGATATGGCGGATATAGCGGTTGCTGCTTCCCATCTGGACATTGTATCCGGGCTTGAACACATTGGTGTGATTGTAGTAATCGTATTTCATGTGCATGAACGTAGCGCCTGGATCCGTTTTGGAAAAACTGTTTCTTCCATCGGCCAGCCGATAGTAGATCGAGTATTTCAGAATCTTATCCGCGTCTTCTTCAAAGCCTTCCTTAAAACGCTGGAAAGGATGTTTTCTTTGTCCTTTGCCATGTTTTGACTCGATTTTCCTCTGATTCATGAGTCCCTTGATCGTGTCGACGATCTCGACAAGATATTCGAAAGAAAATTCCTTCAATACCGAAAGTTTGACGGGGACTGCTTCTTTCTGGCAGTATGCATTGAAAGCTTTGATGCGTTCCATAATCTTCACCCAGCGCTTTTGACGATACTTCTTCGTTGAGCGCATCCATACGAAAGTCATCTTGTTGGCGTTGGCCTCAAATTTGGTGCCGTCGATATAAAGGATGTCGGTATGGATGTCGTCATGGGCTTCAAAATAACGATTGAACTCGACAAAAAGATCTTCTAAAGACATCCGAAGATTGTTGGCGATGAAGCGTTGAAAAGCCATAAAAGAAGGGGTGAGGCCATCCATGATGAATTGAAAACGAATATCGAATTTACACAGATCCTCAAGATCGCGAAGAGAAGCGTAGCCTTTGAGGGTATAAGCTAGAAGGATACATTGGAGCAATTTCAAACCATCGTAACCGCAGTCATGACGGGAAGAGAAGTCGATATATTTAAACACGTTGACTCCCTCTACGACTTCCTTCACGGTTCTGGAGATATCATCCCGAGGGATGGAATCATCATAAACAAATGACAAAGGGAATTGAAAAGATGGCTGAAGTGCGTTACTATGGACTAGGTATTTTGGCACACATAAATAATACCAAAAAAGGCCGGGTTGATGATCATTTTGATATCAACTCGGTCCTTTTTTTATTTCGGGAGCCGGATATTTTTTTACTTACCCGTTACAGCCCCTTACAGCCAACGAAGATCCTTGTCCCATCAACGAGGGTCTTCAACTCTCCCGAAAGCTACCAGGTTTTATCCTCCTTTGGTAGCTTTTCTTTTGAGAGAAAAAAGTTTGAAATTTTTTTCGAAAATTCGTTGACATTTCCGAAAGTTCGGGATATTATAAATGAGCGTTACGGAGGTTTAGCTCAGTTGGGAGAGCGTCTGCCTTACAAGCAGAGGGTCAGCGGTTCGAGCCCGTTAACCTCCACCATTTATGCCGACTTAGCTCAATTGGTAGAGCAACTGACTTGTAATCAGTAGGTTGTGGGTTCAATTCCTATAGTCGGCACCATGTGACCCGTTAGCTCAGCTGGTAGAGCATTTGACTTTTAATCAAAGGGTCGGGCGTTCGAATCGCCCACGGGTCACCATTTTTATTTGCAGGTGTAGTTCAATGGTAGAACTTCAGCCTTCCAAGCTGACTACGTGAGTTCGATTCTCATCACCTGCTCCATTGTTCGTAAAGCAAAGCGTCTTAGGACGCTTTTTTTTTGTTTCTGGTTGTTCTTTTTATTTTTTTTTAAGTTCCGTTTAAGGATGCCGAGGTACGATGCCTCCAGAAAGACGGAAGGAGCGAATGAAATGAAACCAACCAAGAAACCACCAGTATATACGATGCATCGCGTACGAAAGGGGTGGCTCGCGGCAGGCGTGTGCGCGGGCATGGTGTGCGCAAGCTTGTCGGGGGCGGCGGGCGGCTACGCGTATGCGACGCTACACGGAAATCAAGACGAATCGACGGCCACGCCGGCGCAAAGCGTGATGGCTTCGCCGGAAACCGATTTGAGCGCGGTCGTGGAATCGTGCCGGCAAAGCGTTGTGGAAATCACAACCGAAACAAGAGAGGACAATCCGGTTTTTTCCGGCTACGCCATTGAGCAAGGAGCGGGAAGCGGCGTGATCGTAAGCGAGGATGGATACATCATCACAAATCATCACGTGATTTCCGGCGCGTCTTCCATTGCGGTCAAAACGACCACCGGGCAAACCTATGAAGCAAGCGTCGTGGGGAGCGACGAAGTCAGCGACGTGGCGGTGTTGAAAGTGGACGCGCAAGGACTGCCGGCCGCGCGAATCGGCACTTCCTCCAATCTTCAAGTCGGGCAGACGACGATCGCAATCGGCAATCCGCTCGGTTCGCTGGGCGGAACGGTAACGACTGGTATTTTGTCGGCGCTGGATCGGGAAATTGAAGTCGACGGGGAACCGATGACGCTGCTGCAAACGGATGCGGCCGTGAATCCGGGAAATTCCGGCGGCGGCTTGTTTGACGCGTCCGGCTCCTTGATTGGCATCGTGAACGCGAAGACGAGTTCGGAAGGCATCGAGGGGCTTGGATTCGCGATTCCGGTCGACGAGGCGATGGCGGTAGCGCAACAGCTGATGAACGATGGCGCCGTAACGAACCGGGCCGCGATGCATGTAAGTTTAGTCGACGATTCCCGACAGGGGGCGGCTGGCGTTTATATCGCGCAAATCGTGGAAAACGGGGCGGCGGATCAAGCGGGGCTGCGCGTCATGGACCGAATCGTTTCGATTGATAAAGAAGCGGTTGATTCGGCGGCGGATGTGAAGAAAATCGTTCGAAGCCACCAAGCGGGCGATACGCTGACGATGGAAATTGAGCGGGATGGTTCGCGGCAGACGGTGGAGCTTGTTCTTGGCTCGTCACAAAATTAAATCTGGGGTAGATTTTCGAAATATAAACATGTATACTTATATCTGCTTACAGTCATCCCAAATAATGTAAGCACGCCGGAGACATGGAACATGAGCTGTGTCTCGGGTATATTTTCCTTTCTGAGCGGACGATGTCCGCTCGTTTTTTTTAAATATCTTATTTTCCGGGAAGAATGGAAGAAAACGGGGGAAACGCTGGAAAACATTGCGATTTTTGAGCATTGTATGCATGATTTTGGATAGGGCTTACTATAATGAAAGTGGCTCAAGAAAAGCCTCAAAGGGACGGACAATGGAGAGAAACGGAGGCAAAACATGGAGAATAAAAAGACATGGATCACCGTGCTGATCGTGGTGATCATCGTGATTGCGCTAGTTGCGGCAATCTGGGCCGGCAACAAAGGCGAGACGACGGAAGAAGAGCAGATCCAGGAGGATCAAGTGACGGAAACGCAAACAAATCCGGAGCAGGAAGCCCCGAAAAACGACGCGCAAGTCAATGAGGAAGGCGACGCCGCCCAGCAGGCGGAAAACCAGGTGGATGCTGAAACCGAAATGGTGGAAGGCACGGAACAATCGTAAAAGAAAAATGCAGCGAGTGATCTTGCTGCATTTTCATTTCTTTTTCTTGTCAGTCCATCTGGTCTAAAACGATTTCAAGGCCGCTTGTGATGGTGTACAGCGGATGATCAGTCAAATAAACCGGACATCCAATCAATTCCTGCAGCTTTTTCGGCAGCCCAGTCAATGTCATGGAGCCGCCGGAACACACGATGCCGCGAAGCAGGATGTCTTTTTGGGTTTCGATGGGAACAGAGGCGAGAAAGCCGAGGATCCATTGCGCCAAATCGTTAACGAGCGGCGCGAGCAAAAAGGCGATCTCGTTTCCGCTTAGAGTCATTGTCGTTAAGGTGTGGGTTTGGGTGTTGGAGCCCTGGATCGTGACGTGAAGAGGATCGGTTTCCTGAATAACGGTTCCAAGCGTTCGCACGATGTCTTCCAGTGTCGCTTCGGTCACGGTTATATTATGGGACTTTTTCAGCCAGTTGCGAATGAGCTGTCCGATTTGAATGCCTGCGAAAGGCCCACGGCTGTACTGTTTGATATCGCCTTCCTGAAAGATGGCGATATCACAGTTGCTGTAGCCGATATTCATGACGCAGCTGGCTACGGGCAGCGAAAGATCGAGGCGGGAGCCAATGGCGGCAAACCAGATTTCGCGATCATAATACACTTTGCTGGCGCCCAAATCGAGCAGTGCGTTTTTGATTTGCTCGCAGCCTTCGTTGGAGAGGCTGGTCGGATACGAAAACAGCACGGTCGTTTTTGTGAAAAAACGAAAAATCTTAAACTGGTCGCACAGCTGTTCGAGAAGCAGCGTCAAAGCGGCGATATCGACTCGGGTATTGGAAATAGGGGAAACGACCCGGACGGAATTGGATTCCAGTCCTTTCATTTCAAACGCCTCGCGTCCAATGGCGAGAACGTGGTTGTGCTCGTCGAGCGCGATCATACAAGGCTCGTCGAAGATGATTCCATCGTTTAAAGAAATCAGGCGGATCGAGTTGGCGCCAAGATCAATTCCAATTTGGATCAAAAAGATCACTTCCTTTCTATAGACGGGCTAAAACGCGGTCTTGTTCAAAACCTATGATACAATAAAAAGGCGGAGGACAGAAAATGGAACCGATCAAACTGGATCCAATGGATCTAATCGTCACCCTTTCGGATTTGACAAGCCACAAATCATTTAAATATTTTACACTACTCGTCGGATTTAAGGAAGTGTTTGCCTGGTTGGATGTGCACGTGATCGTATATTCTTTGGAAGACGAGGCGCCGGCGTGGTATGCGAACGTGTTTGACTGCGAACGCTCTGAAAAGAAAATCGAAGCGCTGAAAGCGTTGAAAACGAAAGTGGTTTTTGGCGAACCAAGACAAATCGCGTATTCTTATTTGTTTTTGTATCAGGGAGAGCGGCGGCTGTTGTGGATGAAACGAATCAATTACGAAAACCTGGTTAAGGTGTGCAAAACTGTCATTCAAGCACGGAGTGAAGAAATTTCAAAAAAATTTGAAAAACTCGTTGACATACCGAAGAGCCTCTGGTAATATTTCCAATGTAATCACGAACAAGACATGGAGGTTTAGCTCAGTTGGGAGAGCGTCTGCCTTACAAGCAGAGGGTCAGCGGTTCGAGCCCGTTAACCTCCACCATTTGTTCATTGTGGAGGAATAGCGAAGTGGCTAAACGCGGCTGACTGTAACTCAGTTCCTTCGGGTTCGGCAGTTCGAATCTGTCTTCCTCCACCATTTTTTATTGGGGTATAGCCAAGCGGTAAGGCACAGGACTTTGACTCCTGCATTTCTCTGGTTCGAATCCAGATACCCCAGCCATTCTATTGCAGGTGTAGTTCAATGGTAGAACTTCAGCCTTCCAAGCTGACTACGTGAGTTCGATTCTCATCACCTGCTCCATTTATAAAGAACCGATCCTGTAAAGGATCTTTTTTTTCGTGAAAAAGTGTGGGAAAAGAATTGGGCTTTTTCGTTTGACAAAGCGTTTTTTGCGTGTTAATATTCACTACGCAGTCAACGGAACCGCCTTGGGCTGGACCTATGACGCGATTGATATTGTGACCCGTTAGCTCAGCTGGTAGAGCATTTGACTTTTAATCAAAGGGTCGGGCGTTCGAATCGCCCACGGGTCACCATTTTTATTTGCAGGTGTAGTTCAATGGTAGAACTTCAGCCTTCCAAGCTGACTACGTGAGTTCGATTCTCATCACCTGCTCCAGTTTGAATGCATAAGCGTCGATGGACGCTTTTTTTCCGCTCACAAAACTGTCATTAAAAAATATTTAAAAATATTTATAAAAATGATTGACAGCCAAGAAGCGCCATGATATATTATGTGAGCGCTGATGAGGCGCGGAAGTTCGATCTTTGAAAACCGGAGACACAAATTTGAAGAAAAGACACAACAAATAGAGAAGAGGTCTTGAAGCAAGT
>NZ_CAXHOA010000003.1:99627-169249 GCF_964018005.1 uncultured Dubosiella sp. | reverse complement strand
GTGGAAGGCGACTACAACCTGGTGTCGGTGGACGAGGTCGAAAAGCTCGCCCAGGGCGATGGTTCGGGACGCGTTCAACGATAATTTGTTCTCGTAACGAGAACCAAAACAGTTTATAGTAAAACAGTAGAATTGGAAACAGGCTGCGCGACCTTTTGCGTTTGGATGGACAAGCCAGCCTTCGAATTGAAGGAGTGAAACGATGAATATCTACGATATTTCTGAACAATCCGGCGTGTCGATCGCCACGGTGAGTCGCGTCATCAACAACTCGGGTTACGTTTCAGAAAAAACAAGAAAAAAAGTGATGGCTGTCATTGAGAAAAACAGCTACTCCCCCAACGCGTTCGCCCGCGGGATGTCGACGTCCAGCATGAAGACGATCGGCATCCTTTCGACGAACATTCGGGATTTGTATCAGGCGCAATGCGTCTACTATTTAGAGCAGGATTTAAAAAAACATGGCTATACGGCGATGCTTTGCTGTACGGGAGACGAATTGGAAGCAAAGAAAGAACACGTGGAGCTGCTCGCCTCCCGCCATGTGGACGCCCTGATTTTTATCGGCTCGCATTTTATTGAAAAAAACGAGCGCGACAACGGCTATATTTACGCCGCCAGCAACCACGTGCCCGTGTTCATCTTGAACGGCCGGCTCACCCACGACAACATTTACAGCATTTTATGCGACGACGAGGGCGGCTGCCAGGCGCTGACGGCAAGCTGCCTGGAAAGCGGCGCGACGAAGCCTTGTTTTTTGGCCACGCGCGACACGTATAGCGTGCGTCAAAAGTTCAAAGGCTTTCAAAACGCGTGCCGCGAAGCCGGCATTCCAGTGGACGAACAGACGCTTTTCATTTTGAGCGACCAGACAGAAGAGCTTGGCCGGCAAGTGTTCGACCTGCTGCAAAACGGCGCGTTCGACGCGGCCGTTTGCGCCGACGACGAGCTGGCCGCCATCGTCGAGCGGGTCGCGCAATACCGGGGTCTGGACGTGCCGGACGACATCCGCGTGACCGGCTACAACGATTCGATCTTTTCCCGGCTCGCGTCTCCGGCGATCACGTCTTTTGACAACCGGGCGGCGTACATGTGCGGCCAGGCGGTCATGGGCCTGACGCAAATTCTTGGCGGTAGCGAGTTTCCGGAACAAACCATGTATACAGGTAAGGTGGTGGCGCGCGCTTCCACCAAGTCCAGCCGCGGTGTTTGACCGCGGTTTTTCTTTTGGCGCCAAATGCGTTAAAATAGCCGTTGAAAGGATGAACTTATGCCATTAATTGAACAATTATCGAAACAGCTCGGCTTATCGTCTTCTCAAGTCGAAGCCGTGCTCGCGCTGCTTGAGGAAGGCGCGACGATTCCATTCATCGCCCGTTACCGCAAGGAAAAAACCGGAAATCTCGACGAAGACGCGATTCGCGCGATCGAGGAGCAATACGCGTATCAGGTCAATTTACGCAAGCGCAAAGACGATGTGCTGCGGCTTGTCGAAGAAAAAGGATTGCTGACGGACGCCTTGCGCGGCCAGCTTGCGCAGTGTACCCGTTTGAGCGAAGTCGAGGACTTGTACCGGCCGTATAAAGAAAAGAAAAAAACGAAGGCGTCCGCGGCGATCGCGGCCGGATTCGAGCCTTTGGCGCAGGCGATTCTCGACGCCCCTAACAAAGATCCGCGCTCGCTTGTCCAATCGGGTGACGTGGACACGGCGCTTGAGCAGGCCGGCTACATCATAGCGGAGCGTATCGCGGACGATCCCAAGGTCCGCCAAACGCTTCGCCAGCACATGCTGCGTTCGGGAACGCTGGAAACGAAAAAGAAAAAGGACGCGGTCGACGAAAAAGGCCAGTTCGAAACGTATTTTTGTTTTTGCGAGCGAATCGACCGGATCAAGCACTACCAGACGCTCGCCATCGACCGGGCCGAGGCGGAAAAAGTGATTTCGGTTTCCCTTTCGATGGACGAGGAGCCAGCCCGGCAGCGCATCGCCCGCCAGTGGATCCGTTTTTCCAACGCGAAAAACGCGCCGTTTTTACAGATGTGCATCCAGGACGCGATGAAACGGCTGCTGATGCCTGCCATCAAACGCGAGATTCGAAGCGCGCTCAAGGAAACGGCGGATCAAAAAGCCATCGCGACGTTCGCGATCAATTTGGAGCACTTGCTCATGACGCGTCCAATCAAACAAAAGCGCGTGCTCGGGTTCGATCCGGCGTTTCGGACCGGTTGCAAGCTGGCGGTGCTCGACGAAAACGGAACGATGCTGGAAACGGCTGTCATTTACCCGACCGCGCCGCACAACGATTTCAACAACGCGAGAAAAACCCTTGGTCGCCTGATCGACCAATACGGTATCGAGCTGATCGCGATTGGCAACGGAACGGCGTCGCGGGAATCGGAGCAGTTTGTCGCCCGCGTCCTGAAAGACTTTCCGCATGTGCAATACCTACTCGTCTCGGAAGCGGGCGCGAGCGTTTATTCCGCATCCAAGCTGGCGCAAGAGGAATTCCCGGATTTGACGGTCGAAAAGCGTTCCGCGATTTCCATTGGCCGCCGCGTGCAGGATCCGTTGAGCGAGCTTGTCAAAATCGACCCGAAGTCGATTGGGATTGGCGAATACCAGCACGATGTCAATCAAAAGCTGCTTTCGAATTCGCTGGATTTCACGACGGAAAAAATCGTCAATCAAGTTGGCGTGAACGTCAACACGGCTTCCAAAAGCATTTTGAAATACGTGTCCGGCTTGAATAAGCGCTCCATCGAGGCGTTGTACGAGGCCAAAACAAAACACCCGATCACCTCGCGCGCGCAAATCGCGCAAATCAAAGGAATTTCCACGAAAACGTATGAGCAATGCGTCGGCTTTCTCCGGATTCCGGAAAGCGCCGATCCGCTCGACAACACGGGAATCCACCCGGAGAGCTATCCGATTGCGCGCCATTTGCTTGAAAAGCTGCATTTGGATTTGGCGGATCTTGGCTCGCGCGCGTTCCAGCGCAAGCTGGCGGTGGCCGACACGGAAAAGCTGGCGGCCGCGTTGCGTACCGACGTCTTTACCCTCAAGGATATCGTTAAAGAGCTTTCGACGCCCGGACTCGATCCGCGGGACGCCCTGGACGCCCCGCTGCTCAAGCACGATGTTTTGACGATGAAGGATTTGCGCCGGGGAATGAAGCTGGAAGGAACGGTTCGCAATGTCGTCAGCTTTGGCGCCTTTGTCGATATCGGTTTGCATGAAGACGGTCTGGTGCACATTTCCAAGCTGTCCAGAAGCTTTGTCAAAGATCCAAACGATGTCGTCCATGTCGGGGATATCGTCACGTGTTATGTGGAGAGCGTGGATGAGAAAAAGGCCCGCATCGCGTTGTCGATGGTCGAGCTTTCTTCCTGAACATGAAAAAAAAGCCGTTTTCGCTTTCGAATTCGGCTTTTTTCGTGTTTATTTATTTTTTAATTTTGTTCAGCGTTTTGTTCAGCTCGATGATTTCCTCTTTTGTCAGCGCGCCGCTCATACGCAGGGCGGTTTCAACCGGGAACGCCATCATCATCGTGTTCATGTCCATGGCCGGGATTTCCCCTTCGTCATCGCGCTTGCCAAGCATATTTTGCAAGCCTTCCAGAACCGGGCGCAGGACTTCCATGGCTTCCGGTACGGCCATCACGTCGCCAATCGAATCCATGATGGACAAGTAGCCGTCTTTTTCCACGCCGTCGTCGAACCAGTTGTGGACGCTGCCGCCCTTGACGATGTAGTCCTCGTTTTTCTCGTCGACTTTGCGGATCGTCATCGTGTCGTTGATCGTTTCATCGCTTCCTACGACTTTGATGGCGTGCTCTTTGCTGATTTCCACGTTCCAGCGGCAAATGTGGTCCACCGCTTTTTGCGTGCCCATGTTTTGTCCGTCGACATACAACGTTGCTTCCGGCTCGTTGGTGTACACTTTCACTTCCGTCACCGGCTGCTCGCGGTCGATGTAACGTTTTTTCGTCAAATGCACGAACGGTGTTTTAGAAAGATACGCCTGGTAAATGTAGTACGAGTCTTTCTTCGTCTTCCGGTCGAACGTGACCAAACCTTTCTGGTTGCGTCCTGGCACACCGCCTTCGTCGCGGGCGTCGGCCGCGAAGTCGAATCCGTTCCATACGTGCATCGCCCAGATCCAAGGCCGGTCGGTTACCATTTTGAGCATGTGCTCGTGGTAAAGCGCCTGATAGTCCTCGGTATAGTCGCCACGTCCTGGCTTTTCCGCGTGGTATTGCGGGTTGGCGTCGGCGCCAAATTCAGAAATACCGATGGCTACGTTTGGATATTGGGCGTGGAAGTCATCGAACCATTTGTCGTTGTCTTCGATTTTTCCTACGTACCATCCAAAATACTGGTTGTAGCTTGTCGCGTCCGGCAAAGTCACGAGCGGACTTGTCGTCGGAAGCATGCTCACGTGCGCCATGACCGTCTTTCTTGTCGGGTCAAGCGTGTGCGCTAAATCGTTGAGTTTGCGGTGGTTTTCCAGCAAGTCTTCGCTTTCGCCACCAATCGTGATCTCGTTGGACAATCCCCATACGAAAATCGAAGGGTGGTTGTAGTTTTGAATGATCATTTCGCGCATTTGCTCTTGGGTGTTTTCGTTGGCCGCCTCGTTAGCCATGTGCGTGGAAATGTACGGGATTTCCGCCCACATGATCAATCCGTTTTCATCGGCCAGATCGTACCATGCCTGGTCGTGCTGGTAGTGGGCGCCGCGAATCGTTCTCGCGCCCATTTCTTTCAAGAGCGCCATGTCGATTTCGTGGTTTTCACGCGTCAGGGCGTTGCCGATGCCTTCCCAGTCCTGATGGCGCGCGGTTCCGATGAGCTGGTATGGCCGTCCGTTCAAAATAAATCCTTTTTCCGGGTCGATTTCGAATGTACGGAAACCAATCCGGATGGATTGCGCGTCGATGGCGCGGCCGTCCTGGGCCAGCTGCACGTTGGCTGTGTACAAGTATGGATCTTCCACGCCATCCCACAAGTGAATGTTTTCCATCGCGATGACGAACGAAGCGTGGTTGTCTTCAATGACACCCTCGCCTTGCGCGACCATCTCGCCTTCGGCGTTTTGGATTTGAACGGAAACAACGTCCCCGTTTTTCGCGTTTTCAGTGTACGCTTCCACTTTGACTTGCCCTTTTCCGTCGGCAAGCACTTCCGGCGTGAGCGCCACGCCGCATCCGCCATAGTATCCCAGGGCGAAGTGCGCCTTGTTGACGCGGATCAAATTGACGTCGCGGTACAATCCGCCATAAAACGTAAAGTCGGCTTGTTGCGGATAGACTTCGCTGTTTGGCGCGTTGTCGACGATGATTTCCAGCGTGTTGTTTTCGGCCAGCGCCGGCGTCAAATCAACGCGGTATGTGGAGTAGCCTCCTTTGTGCTCGGCCAGCGGCTGTCCGTTGAATACGACTTTGGAAGTCGAGTTGGCGCCGTTGATTTCCAGCCAGAGCTGCTCGTCTTCGGCTAAAGCCGGTTTCGCGAACGTTTTGGTGTACACGGCGGTTCCGCGCCAGTAGTCGTTGCCACCATCGGTTCCGTCAACGGCGTTCCAAGTATGTGGAACATGAACGGCTTCGACATGATCGTTGCCATCTTGCTTTTTAAATTCCCAATCTTTGTTAATATTTAAGATTTCCCTCATTTATTTTCCTTCTTTCTTTCTTCAAGGATTTCCTCAAAATATTATAGATTTATTATAACATTCAAAATCGAAAAATAAACAGGAAGCCCTTACATTCTATTTTTTAACATAATTCATCGAAAAAATACCGTTTTTATTTTATCGGGGCCAGCAATCCCGCTTCCTGAATCCGCCGGGCCGCTTCTTCCACCTCGGCGTCGCCACGCACCAGCGCGAACCGGACGTAACGCGTCCCTTCCTGGCCGAAGCTCGTTCCCGCGTTGGTCAAAACGCCGGCTTGCTCCAGCAGCGCGCGATGAAAGCTGGCGCTGTCCTCGTAGTGGTCCGGAATTTTCGCCCAGACAAACATCGTCGCTTCCGGGGGCTCGATCGACCAGCCGGCTTCCTGGAATTTTTGAATGAGCCAATCGCGCCGGCGGCGGTATTCCTGCCGGAGGGCGGGCACGAAGCGGTCGTGGTGGGCCAGAGCGGCAATTCCGGCGCGCTGTACGGCGCCAAACGCCTGGAAGTCGATCATGTTCATCATCCTTTTATATATGGCGATCAATTCCCGGTTGCCTACCATGACGGCGAGCCGGGCGCCGCCCATGGAATACGACTTGGAAAACGAGTTCAGCTCGATTCCGACGTCTTTCGCTCCCTCGAACGACAAAAAGCTTTTGCCGGGTTCTTTGTCGAATACGAGCTCGCTGTAGGCGTTGTCGTGCAAAACGACAATGTCGTATCGTTTCGCGAAGCGAATCAGGCGCTCGTAAAACGAGTCGGGCGCCGTCTTTCCGGTCGGATTGTTGGGGTACGACACGTACATCAGCTTCGCTTTTCTGGCTACGTCCTCCTGGATCGCGTCAAAGTCGATCAAATAGTCGTTTTCTTCTTTGAGCGGCAGAAAAACGATGTCGGCCCCGGCCAGTCTTGGCGCCACGCCGTAAATCGGATAATACGGGTCTGGAATGAGCACGAGATCGCCTGGATCGCAAAACGCCAGCGGAATGTGGCTGAGCGCTTCCTGGCTTCCTTTAACGGTGACGATTTCGTCTTCTGCCAGATCGACGCCATACCGGGTATGGTACCAGCGCGCAATAGCGGCGACCATTTCGGAAAGAGGCGCTAGAGAATACTGGTAGCTTTCATCGTTGAGCGCTTGTCTGGCGAGTTCCTCCTTGATCGCGTGGTGGGGCGGAATGTCGCTGGAACCGATGGAAAAGTCGATGACTTCCTTTCCGGTTTTGGCGGTGTATCTTTTTTTGGCTTCAAACAGCTCGGTAAACGACGGGCTGTCGATGGCTTGAATGCGGGTTGCGGCTTTTGTTTTCATAGGCGTTTCCTTTCATTGTTTTTTCATCTTGTTTCATACGGGTTTCATTATAACATAAAAAGACCCGGTCGGGTCTTTGGATTTAGCGGGCGGCTTCGATTGTCCGCTCGATTTTTCGCTGGATGTCTTCAAGCGCCAGCAGCTCGCTCAGCTGGGCCGGGCGTTTAATTGTCGTGTCGGCGTACATGGCTTGCAGCCACAAAAAGGCGGGGCCTTCCAATGGCGGACGGTTCGTGATTTCCCGGTACAGCCAGGTGGCCAGTTCGACGCGAAGCGTCATGAGCATTGTCGTTTCGTCACCGATCACGAGTTCCGTCTTTTTGAGCTCTTTTTGTTTTTTCTTCCAGTCAAAATAGCGCTGGATCTTTTCTTCGTTTTCGTTGTCGACGATCAGCACCGTGTCGTACTGCCCGTCCTGGATGTCACGCCCATCCAGTTTTTTCGCTTCGCCCCGGTAGCTGGCGTGGTTGGAAGACAATCCCGGAACGAGCACTTCCTCCATGAAAGCCAAACCGTTGGTGTCTTCCGTATAAAACGTCACGGTTTCGACTTCCGGATTTTGCAGGAGCGTAAACAGCAAATACGGGCGTACATCGCCGGCCACGAGAATGTTTCCTTTTCGGCCGCGGGCGAGCTGCCGGTCTTTTTCGATCAAATCCGGGAAGGCGATCAACGTTTGGTCGCTTCCTTTTACTTCAAAGCCGGGAAGCCGGAACGTCGTGTCGGCGTAGCCGGCGGGAATGGCCAAATAGCCGTTTTCATCGAAATCGAGGTTGTCGTACAAAAACAATGTATAGGGTTCGATCGTTTGGGGAGCGCTTTGAAACCGCTCGCTTTGCTCGAACGCAAGAAACCGTTGAACGAATGGGTCGTTTTCAAACGTTTTGGCTTCGACGCGGCGCACGCGTGGAAACTGCCGCAGGCAATAGCGCAGCAAATTGGGATCGTTTTCGATTTCCTTCGGGCTGAACATGTTCAGAATGCCGAGTCCGCCAATCGCCTGGTCCTGGTCGAACACGTAACCGGCGCCGGCGCCGATTTTTTGAATATTCGGGATGAGCTTTTTTACTTCCTCCAAGTCGTTTGGCTCGCAAAACACGTAGCCTTTCTGAATGGTTTGCGCGACTTTGCTGCCTTTGGCGCGGTCAAATAAAAAAGCGTCAAGCTCCCGCTCCAATCGACTGATTGTCGGTTTGGTTGCTCTGATTTTCATATTGGATTCCTTTCCTTATTTTTTTATTGCATAATCGCATTCCATTATAGCACAAAAAAAGGCGCCTATTCACAGGGCCTTTATTGATATGTTTGGCTTACGCGTTGGCGATGGCTGCTTTCGCCTCGTCGCAAATCTTCGTGAACGTTTCCGCGTCGTGGATCGCGATTTCGGAAAGCATTTTCCGGTTGATCTCGATGTTGGCGAGTTTCAAACCATGCATCAGACGCGAGTAGGAAAGGTCGTTCATGCGGGCAGCGGCGTTGATACGCGTGATCCAGATCTTGCGCATGTTTCCTTTCAGTTTCCGACGGTCGTTGTATGCGTATTTGAACGAATGCATTACCTGCTCGTTCGCTGTTTTATATAATGTGTGTTTCGATCCGAAGTATCCTTTCGCGAGCTTCAATACTTTTTTTCTTCTTGCCCGGGATACCGTTCCACCTTTAACTCTTGCCATGCTTTATTCCTCCCTTTGATTCCTTATTTCAACATTTCCTTGATGCGTTTGTAGTCTGTGCTGCTGATCAAACCTGGTTTAGCGAGATGACGACGTTGTTTTTTCGTCTTCCCATGAAAACGGTGTGAAGTATATGCATGGGATCTCTTCAATTTTCCAGTACCCGTGACTTTTACACGTTTTGCTAATCCTCTATGACTTTTCATTTTAGGCATGTTACGTTCCTCCTACCCTTCTTACTTCTTTTTCGGTGCCAACACGGTTGACATCGTGTTTCCTTCCAAAGCCGGTTTCTTTTCGATTACCGCGATGTCTTTGACTTCATCCAGAAATTGATTCATGATTTGACGACCGACTTCCTGGCGTGTCATCATCCGTCCGCGGAACCTCATATCAATCTTCACTTTCATGCCCGACTCGATCCATTTTTTCGCCTGGCGAACTTTGGTTTCAAAATCGTGCGTGTCGATAATGGGCGACAGGCGCAGCGCTTTCAGCTCCACGACGTGTTGCTTGCGCTTTGCTTCCTTGGCTTTCTTTTGCTGCTCAAAATGGTAGCGGCCATAATCCAAAACTTTGCAGACGGCTGGACGAGCCTTGGGAGCGACGCACAGCAAATCGAGATTTTGACGATATGCGACATCCAGTGCCTCTCTTTTGGATAACACTCCCAACTGGTTTCCATTCGAGTCGATGACGAGCACTTCTCTAAATGGAATCTTTTCATTGAACAAATCTTCATTGACATTGTTCGGGGCAACTCTTCTGTTATTGATATACGATACCTACCTTTCACCAAAAGAAAATGGGTACACAAAGGCACCCATTATTAAAATCCATAACGTTGATGAATTGGCATTGACCCACGCATCCGTATGCGTCGGGTGAGAAGGGGTGCTTCTATCTTTCCATTTCTTTACTTGGCTATAATAGCACTTCTGTCAACGAAACGCAACCCGTTTCGAAAAAAAACATCTATCTCGTTTTCCGAAACAGATGTTTGTTGTTCATAAATGGTGGATCCTTAGGGATTCGAACCCTAGACCCACTGATTAAGAGTCAGTTGCTCTGCCAGCTGAGCTAAGGATCCATCTAACTGCTTGAATATAATAGCACGAATCCCCTGCCCTGACAAGACAAAAGCGGAAAATACGAAAATCAAGCGAGATAAACCGGGCGATAACGTGAAGACTGTCTTAAGGTTGCG
Source organism: uncultured Dubosiella sp. (assembly GCF_964018005.1). Taxonomy (NCBI): domain Bacteria; kingdom Bacillati; phylum Bacillota; class Erysipelotrichia; order Erysipelotrichales; family Erysipelotrichaceae; genus Dubosiella; species uncultured Dubosiella sp. The sequence continues at coordinate 159,382 of NZ_CAXHOA010000003.1, read as the reverse complement.
CCAAAAAGAGAAGGTTGCTATAATGAAGACGTAAAAAACCTGCTATCTGTTAAAGCGGCTAGCTCGGATTTATCATTTCATGAGCAACTCACGAAACACAACAATCTCGCCAAAGATCACTTTTCGTGGTTGCTTTTTTCATGCGCTTCAATCAACGCGATGAAAAGCGGAACGATGATCGCTAGAAATTCCAACACGATCGAAAGGATTTCGTATGCATTCATACTCCCACCTCCATTTCGGGAAACGGCAGATCCAGTTTCCATTTATCGAAACAGAGTTTTTTCCGGTTCTCTGGCTAAAGCCCGACCGAACCAACCACGCTCAAATAACAGGCGTTTTTATTTTATCAAATTGCCAATATAGTTTCATCTACTTTTGTATTTATTTCAAACTAAACTTCTCCTTCCAAAGCCAAGTCAACCCATAAATCAAAAAAAGAAAGGTAAACAAAAACGGAAGGCTGATGTCTTTCCTTCCGTTCCATATTTTCCGCTTTCTCATGGAAACATTTCCTGATACAGGCGCACGCTGTCCCTGGCGCTTCGCAAGCTTTGCAGGCCGCCCGGATTGCTCAAGCATGGAATGAGCTCCCGGTAAAACGTTTCCACCCGTCTTCGTTCGTCCTCGACATTCATGTTGAACGCCGCGAAAAAGATGAGATCGACCTTTTCCTGCTCGTCCCACAGCATTGGCCGCTTCAAGGTGACAAGCACGACGCGCGACTCGTGGACGTATTCGGGATCGCCATGCGGAAACGCGATACCGCTGCCAATCGAGGTCGACATCTTCCTTTCCCGTTCGATGGCCGACGAATACAAGCCATTGGCGCAAAAGCCTTTTTTCTGCAACAAATCCACGACGTTGGCGATGAGCGCCTCCTTATTCGGATAGTCGGCTTGCAGCAGCATCAGCTCGGGCGAAAACAACGAGGCGCAGTCGATGGAAAAGAGCCACGCGGGCTTCCGGTCTTTTTTCGACATTTTCTGAATTTTCTGACGCAGCTTGAGAATGCCTTCCTCGGTGAGCAGGTTTTCAACGACGATATTGCGCGGATCGTCCACGGCGGTCCGGGACAAAACGACATCCGCCTGCCGGTAGTGGGGATTGTCTTTTTCAAACCGGCTCAAAATATGGATTTCCCGGATTTCCGGGACATAGCTCATCAGCCGCTGGCTAATCAACTCGCCATAGCTGCGGGAAAAATCCGCGATCAGCACGACCATGTACTCCACGTCTTTGCGTTCGAGCGCCGTTTGGATCAGCAGGACGATATACCCCAGTTCGTCGTCGGTAATCATCAAATCGAAATACTTCTCAAACAACATGCTAATCATCCAGCTGGCGGCATACACCTGGGAAAACTCCTTTTTAATGTAGCCGAGTAGCTCGTTGGTCCGCGACTGGCCATGACGTAGCCGGAAAACGGTGGAGCGCAAATGCAGGATCAAGCTTTGCCGCAGCTGGCAATCCGTCGAAAAGTCATGATTGAGAATCGTGCCCATCGAGTGGATGACTTCGTCGACAAACTGGATCAAGTGCTCGTCATAGCTGTGAATCGGTTCGCTTTCCCCGCCGCTGCGCGCAAACCCCGCGCAAATCATTTGCATCGTCAAGTAAAACTCGTCGTCTTCCGAAAGCGTGACGTTTTCGATCCGCTCGATTTCCGTGCAAATCGCCTTCGCGAACAAATACTCGTTGTAGTGTTCCAAAAGCCGCACGTCTTCCTGACGCAAGTGGACAGGCGTGTCCTGCCTGGAAATGGCCAGCGCCAAAAAGATGAGCATTTTCGTAAACACCTGGTTGGAAAAATGCAAATGCCACTCGTGCTCGAGCCGGACGATGATGTGCTTAAGACCCGTTAAATCGACACCGTAAAAATACTCGTTTAGCACGTGATCCCGGTGCGCGTCGTCGACTTGCTCCAAAAGAAATGTCGCCAGCGCGCCGCGAAAGTCGTTTTCCTCGTATTGCAGCAAGTATCCCGAGCGCCGGTCGTTGAGCACGGAAATGTTCCATGGCTCCAAATCGCGCTGAATGGAGCGAATGAGCTTGTTGAGCGTCGGCCCGGAAATGTACAGCCGATCCAGCAACGTCCGGGCTTGCAGTCCTTCCTTTCGCCCCAAGCTAAACAAACGGTACAAAACATAGCTCTCGCGATCGTCAATCAAAATGGCGCCCGCCGCCTCGGTGGCGTGGACATAGGCGGCGATTTGCGCCTTTTGCGCTTCGTCGGCCTCCAGCCAAATGCCGACACGCGGCTTTTTTTGAATCGTTCCCCAGTCGTTTTCCCGCAACAGCTCCTCCACCTGCTCAAGCCGGCTTCGGACTTGTTTTTCGGTTCTATGCAGATCGTGCGCGATTTGGCTAACCGTCATGGCGTCGTGAGCGAGCAGTTTGGCCAAAATCTCCGAACCCGCTTTCCTTTTCGCTTGCTGCATCTGCATACTCTCCTTTCCCTACCGCTGACCGTACGTCGCGTGTTCTCCGTGTTTTCTCTGATAGTGCCGATCCAGCAAATACGCGGGCACCGGCATGACCTCCGGATCCATCAAGCGGTCGAACACCGCCATCCAGGCGCATTGTTCAAGCACCAACGCGTTTTCAACCGCCTGCTTCGCGTCGTGTCCCCAGGCAAACGGCCCGTGGCTGGCGACAAGCACCGCCGGGACCTGGTCTGGCGCGATGCCTCGCTCCTGAAACGTTTCAAGAATGACACGACCGGTTTCCAGCTCGTAGTCGCCATCGACTTCGTTTCGCGCCAGCGGACGCGTGCAAGGAACCGGGCCGTAAAATGTGTCGGCGTGGGTGGTGCCGAATGGTTTTAAGTCGATCCCGGCTTGCGCGAGCATCGTCGCCCATGGCGAATGGGTGTGGACAATGGCCTCGACTTGCGGCCACGCCGCGTACAGCGCGACGTGGGTCGGCAAATCGGAGCTGGGGCGCAGGTGCCCGTCGACGACGCGCCCTTGCAAATCGCACACGACGATGTCTTCCGGCTTCATCATATCATACGGCACCCCGCTTGGCTTAATGGCGATGACCTCGTTTTTTCGGTCGACGCGCGACACGTTGCCCCATGTCAAAATCGCCAGTCCCGTTCGGGGAAGCATTTGGCACGCGTCAAACACTTCCTGGCGTAGCCGCTCATACATGATCGCTTGGACGGGCGGCGATTTCCACGAAACGACGGGTTCGTTTTTCGATTTCCTTAAAGTCGCCCGACGCGATGAGCTTCTGGTTGTTGACAGCACGGCTGATGCCGGCGCCAATGTAGCCGATCTTCAAGCACTCTTTAAACATTTTCTCGTCCATCTTGCATACCGCGAAATACGGCAGCACCGGAATGACGCCCATGAGCGTTTCGGCGTAGTCAAGCGTGATCTCGCATCCCGGGAACAGCTTCAAAACATCGGCGCCCCACTTCCACGCGTTGACGACTTCCGTGCCGGTGAAGACACCTGGCATGTACATCAAATCCTTTTCCTGGCACAACTTGCTTACTTCCTTGGATAAATTCGGCGCGACGATGTATTCGCTGCCCGCGTCGATGGCTTTTTGCGCCTGCTGCTCGTCTAAAATCGTTCCAGTTCCTAAAATGATCTGGTCGCCGAATTTCTCTTTGAGCAAGCCAAGCGCGTGGGCGCACGCGTCCCCGGTCGGCTGGTCGTACGTCAGCTCAATGAACTTTCCGCCGCCCTGGACGACGGCCTGGACCGCCTGGACCAAATCATCGTCCTGAATGCGCTGGGTCTTGAAAATAAAGATTAGTTTTTTCTCCTTCAATAAATCGAGAGTTTGTTTTTTATTCATATGCGTTCTCCTATTCAAATTCAATGTGGATATCCAAGTCGTCGCTCGTGTCGATCGCTTCGGCGCTGGCGACTGGCGCGGTTTGCAGCGCGGGCTTGCTTTCCGGCATCGCCTCGGCGCTTGCGGTTTGCGCCTTGACTGGCTCTTCGGTTACGTTTTTACGACAGAGCGCCAGCACGACGATTGTGACAAGCGTTCCAATGGCGACGGATAGAACCGCGCCCGGCCAGACATTTTTCATGACCGGGAAGGCGAAGAGCCCACCCATCATGACAGGCGACTGCACGTTGAAGTACATCGCGATCGCGCCGGTCACCATATTGCCAAGGATCGTGGCCGGCCAAACGCGCAGCGGATCGGCGAGCAGGATTGGCAGACCGCCTTCGGCGATTTGGCAGCAGCCCAAAATGATGGCGGATTTTCCAGTCGCGCGTTGCGCGGCCGTGTATTTGCGCTTGTTGATGATCGTCGACAAGCCGATACCGAGTGTCGCGGTGACGCCGATGCACACTTTGGCGCCTTCCGGACCGAGAATGCCGTCGGCGACGAGTCCATTGACGACAGTCGTTCCGACTTTCGTGACCGGACCGCCTAAGTCAACACCCATCAGGGCGCCGAGCACCATACCGAAGACGATGCGCGAACCGGATTGCATTTCGGCGAACAGCGAGGACAAATAGCTTTGCAGACCGCCAAGGACAGGCCCTAAAATGTAGTCCATAGACAATACGACGAACAAGCCGCCCAAAATTGGCAAAATGAGCATTGGCAGCAAAGAAGCCAAATCCTTGCTCAGCGGAAGCTTGTCTTTGACGAGCTTGCAAAAGTAGCCCACGGCGATACCGCCGATGATGCCGCCGACAAACCCGATTTTGTATTCAACGGACAACAGGCCGACCAGGAAGCCTGGCGCCAGACCCGGCCGGTCGCAAATCGCGTAGGCGATGTAGGCCGCCAGCACGGGAACAACCATTCCCATTGTGAGGGCGCCGCCCTGGTACAAATAGTAGGCGAACGTGCCCGTGGCTTCTTCGACACCGGTGCCGCCTAAAATCGTTCCAAACGACTGTAGCAAGCCACCCATGCAAATGACGGGAATAAAGTAGGAGATGCCGGTCAGGACGGGCTGCACGACGAGCGCTTTTAACTTTTCTTTCATGATGCGCACCCCTGACTGAGTTTGTGTTCAATGGTGACAATGAGTTTTTCCGGCTGCTTGATGGCGACAGCGGAGCTGACGCGGACGATTGGCTTGCCGGCGAACCGTTCTTGTTTGGCGACGGAAATATCGGCCGCTAAAATGATGACATCGGCGTTTTGGATCGCTTGCGGCGAGAGTTCCTCTTCGATTCCGATGTTGCCCTGTGTTTCCACATGGATCGTATGGCCGCGGTTTTGAGCGGCTTCGATCAGTTTTTCTTTTGCGATATACGTATGCGCGACGCCGATGGTGCACGCAGTAACTGCCGCGATATTCATGGTTTCCTCCTGTTGGTTTATAAGATTTCGTACAGTTGTTGAGGGGATTGGATTTCGTTCAACGCCTCTCTGGCTTCTTTTCGGATCAGCATCATCGCCAGCTCCGAAAGCATTTTGATGTGGGTCTTGTCGCCATTGGCCGGGATCGCCATCAAGAAGATGTGCTGGATCGGCTTTCCGTCCATGGATTCCCATTCGATTGGCTCCTTTAACCGGATATATGAGATGGCTGCCCGATTGACGCATTCGTCCACGCCATGGGGAATGGCGACGCCATCTTCCAAACCGGTTTCGGATAAGGTTTCCCGGTATTCGACTGCCTGGCGGAATTGATTTTCGTTTTGAATGATGCCCGCCTCGTATAAGTGATGGATCATGGTGTCGAACACTTCGGCTTTGGATTTCAGTGGAAGATTCATGTCGATACACGATTCATCGAGCAGATCTTTTAAGTTCATATTCTCACCTCCTCGTGTTTGGTAAGCGCTTCCTTTGACGGTTTCAGTATAGCATGCGGCCTACCAGCTAAAATTTCCGTTTCGGTCAAATTGCGAATTTTGTTTTTTGCGCGCGAGGCGTTCGGGAAGACTTTGTCGTTCCCAAATCTTTTTTCCAAAAAAAAGGTCATAAAAAAATCTGCCTTTTCTTTACACTTGAAAATTACGTAAAAAAAAGACCAATGAACGGTTGGTTCATTGATCTTTCATTTGATAAGATGGTGGATCCTTAGGGATTCGAACCCTAGACCCACTGATTAAGAGTCAGTTGCTCTGCCAGCTGAGCTAAGGATCCATCTCACTGCTTGAACATCATAGCATGGATCGTTAGCGTCCGCAAGATTGTTTTTCCATTTTTAAGAAAAAAGCCCGGATACGGGCTTTCGTTGTTGGATTTTACGAACCGGCGCGCAACACCGCGTCGATCTTTTGTTCGACTCGCTGGAGAGTTTGATCGTCCAAAACGAGAACGTTCGCTTTTTCGCCTAGCGGCTCAATATCTTTTTCTTCCAAACGGCCTTCCACGCTAACGATTTCAAGCGTCCATGGCGCGCGCTGGAGCATTTGCATTTTGACCAGATCGCCAATTTGCTCCTTGCTCATGCTCGTCTGGATCGACTCGCCGAGCACACTTTGAATCGTTTCGAAGTGGGCCAGCGCCTTCGAGGATAAAATTTTCTCGATCATCGCGCTGAGAACGACCATTTCGCCCTGGTTTGGATTCGATGGATCGTTCGGGCATTCCTGGACATACGTCAACGCTTGCTTGGCGTCCAGCCACAGCTTTCCTTGTTCGAATTTTTGCTTCGACTTCGTTTCAAACGCTTGTTTGTTGTCGATTTCAATGCCGCCAAGCTGGTCGACGATGCCCGTCATTGTCGTCAAGTTGACACGGACCGTGTAGTCGATTGGCACGTCGAGTTCCTGCTCGAGCGCCTGTCGCACGACGTGCGTGCCCTGGATGCCAAGATATCCGAGCTTGTTGTTCCACACATACGTTTCTTTTGGCAGCGAAACGAGCAGTTTTTTTTTATCCTGCGGATTGACGACGGCCAAAATATTGACGGTGTTGGCGCTGTTTTCATTGACGCTGCCATACTCGTTGGTGCCCATGATCAGCACCGTGAACGGCGTCTTCGTCACATCAAGCGTCGCGGATCGGCCCCGATCCAGTTCGACTTTGACTTTTTTCGTGGCAATCGCGCGAAGCGGCTGGTTTTCCTGGAGTCCGTCTTCTTGCGTCAGCGCTTCGATGAGCGGCCGCTGCGCGATGATCGCTTCCACTTTTTTCGCTTTCAACGCGTCAAGGAGCGGCGTCAACGAAGGATAGGCGCTGGATTCGATCGAAACGCCTTCCTTTTTGAACTGCTTGAGCATTTCCACGCTCGTTTGATCCTCGTCGGTTTCATAATAGCCGATTCGTTTGCCTTGGAGCTCTTGCAGCGACTGGATGGCACTGTTTTGCGGTACGTAGACGCAAACTTCGCTGATATATGTTCTCTCTTTCATCGAAAGGCTCCAGAGCAGCTCGTTTGTTTTGGCGACATACCACGAACCGCCAAGCATCGCGATGGTCAGCGGCGTGATGATCATCCAGGCGAACACGTTTTTCCAAATCGTGTGCGGTCTTTTAAAGAACAGGCGGCACGCCACGCCAAAGAGCAGCAGCGCGATGAGCGCCACGAGCGCGATGAACCGCAAAGGAATGGCATCGAGGCGAATGAGCAGGCCGATGAGTGTCGCAATAGAGCAAAACGAGAGAATCGCACCGTAAAATCCGGGTCTTTTGAGGTTTTCTTTCATGTGGGGTTTGTCCTCCTTCCCTGATTACATGGCGCCTTCATCGTCGCCGAGCACTTGTTTGACGGTTCGAATCAGTAAGGTGATGTCGAGCCATAAACTCCAGTTGCGGTAATAATATTCGTCCAGCTCCAGCCTTTGTTCAAAATTGACTTCGCTGCGTCCGTGCGTCTGCCACATGCCGGTAATGCCCGGCTTCGAGCTGACGACGTCCTGATAATACGGACCCATGTCGACTTTTTCGCGAGGCAAGTAAGGTCTTGGCCCGATGAGCGACATTTCCCCTTTCAGCACGTTGATGAACTGCGGAAACTCGTCGAGGCTCGTCTTTCTTAAAAAGGAGCCTGCCTTCGTGATGCGTGGATCGTCGCGAAGCTTTTTGTTTTCCTGGTACTCTTTTCGAATGGCTTCGTCTTTTTCCATGAGCTCATCCAAAATTTTTTCCGCGTTCGGTACCATGGTCCGGTATTTGTAAATCGTGAATTCCCGCCCGTTTTCTCCAATTCGGACTTGCTTGAAAAAAATCGGGTCGTAGTCGCCTTGCTTGTGGTTGAGATGCCGGACGTACAGCGTCAAAGGCGCGAGCACGCACAAGCCCGCCAGGCCGGCTAAAATATCCATGCCGCGCTTGAAGATCTTTTCCGTGTTCGTAATCGTTCCTTCGGCGGTTGAAATCATAAGCTGCCCGTCAAAGTCGTCGATTTTCGTGTTGAAGGTGACCAGTCCTTCCATCCGCGGCAAATACTTGATTGTTTCCACCTGGTTGATCAGGCGTTCCACCAGCTTGCGCTGGTCTTTGCGGCTCATTTCCGGAATGGCGATCAGCACGGTTTCAATGTCTTGTTCGGCAATGACTTTTTCCAAATCTTTGAGTGGATAAATCGGCTTTTCCTGCTCCACGATCGTCTGGTCGACGTGGTGGAAAAACGGATCGTCGTTGCAGTTGATGAATCCTTTGACATTGAGCAAGGAATACCGGTTGGTGCGGCACGTTCCATAGAGCTGGCTGGCGGTCGTTCCCGCGCCAATGATGAGCACGTTTTTTTTCAACTTGTCCCAAAACACGACGTGGGTGTAACGGGCGATGAGCAAGTTGCAAAATCCGTGACACAGCAAATAGAGCACGAGCCACCCGAACTGCCCCCACGAAAACGGGTCGTAGTCGAGCAGCAGCAGCGAGGCGCCAATGTAGCCCATATAGCCGAGTAGCAGCAGCTTCAGCTCGTCCCAAATCAAGATGGCCCGGCCCCGGTACCGGCCGGCCAAATGCATGATGATAAAATACAAGAGCACGAGCTTGATTTTAAATACAAAAGAAAAAGGGAAAACAAAAACGAGTCCGATCGTCATGATCCCTTCTATGATATTTTTATAAACGCCAAGTTTTGTCATAGTCCCCCACCTTCATTCCTGTTAAATAAAGATCGAGCTGATGACTTCTCCGGTTTCCGCGTTGACGGTGACTTGGTTGCGCGCGTCCCCGTACACAAACTCCACTGTGTATTCGGTTTTCTTTTTATTCAGCTTCACGCTCAGTTCGCTGACATCGGCTTCTTCCAGTCCCGCGTTGGCCAGCGCGGCGTTCACGGCGTCCTGTTCGGAAACGACGCCTTCCTCCGTTGGATTTTCGGCTTCTTTCGGTTGTTGTTCATTGGTGTTTTCCGCCGGAGCCGCCGGCTGCTGCTCAGCTGGCGCGTGGGCCGTCGATGTTCCCTGGTCGCGATCGAACACGCAGTCGCGGATGATGCCGTCTTTGCCAAGGGTGTACGTATATTGTCCGTTGTCGACATTGAATTGGACGACATACTCGCCATCTTGTTCCTTGGCGTCGATATTGGACGCGGTTTCCGTTGTGTTGTTTGAATCGTCGAGGGCGACTTCGGTCGCGTCTTCCAGCGACACGTCGTCCGCTTTGGAGCAGCCGGCCAGCACGCACGAGAAAGCGAGCAGCGAAGCGCCGGAGATTTGAAGGATTTGTTTTTTCATTATTTCTTCTCCTCGTTTCCATAGCCGTAGCCATAACCGTAGCCATAGCCGTATTTTTTCGATTTCAGCTCTTCCACCTTGGTCAGCACGATGCCGAAAATGTTCGCGCCGCTGCGCACCATGTCGTCGAGCGCGGCTTTAGCCGCCCGCTTGTCGGTTTCTTTGGACGAAACGACGTACAGCGTGCCGTCGGCCGCGTTCGATACCGGAATTCCGTCACTGACGCGGTTGACCGGCGGACAGTCGATAATAATATAGTCGAATTCTTCTCTGGCCGAGGCGAGGAATTCTTCGAACTTGTGCGAGGAAAGCACTTCGGTCGGGTTTGGCACCCGGCTTCCTGTCGGCAGGAAGTAAAGCAGCGAATCGTTGGAAAACTGCAACTGGACGATTTCCTCGTAGCCAAGCACGCTGGAGCCCGGCACATAGCGGCTCAGCAAGTTGGACAGTCCTCTCGCGTTGGACACTTTGTACATTTTGTGGTCGCTTGGATTTCGCAAGTCGGCGTCAATGAGCAGCACACGCGCGTACTTGTCCGCGAAAATCCGGGCCAGATTGGTGGATACGGTCGATTTTCCCTCGTTTGGATTCGTGGATACGACGTTGATCACTTTGATCGCGTCATCCATTTGGGAAAACTCAATGTTGGTTCTTAAATGACGAAAAATTTCGTCCAGGTTGAATTGGTTTATCTTTTTAGCCATATTGATCCTTTCTTAAACGCAGCAAAATCAAATTGCTTTCTGAGTAATGACCCTATATTTAAATAACATGTGATTGGATTTTACACATATATTAAGTTTCCGTGAAATCCTCGCTTTTGTCAAGCTGAAATCCACTTGGAACATGCCGTGTTTTTGCCTTTTTACTCGAGCACGACTTCCACCCCGTCCGGATGGCCGACGACCGACTGCACATACTCTTTGGCGAAGGCTTTGGTGACGGGCGTTCCGCTTTGCGCGCTCACCCAGCGCGTCGTCATAGTCATGGATCGTATGGGTGGAATACGTTTGCAAGTCGCTGGAAACGTAGGTGATAGTTGGAATCAGCCGCACATTGGCGAACGTGGCTTTTTTTGTCGCGAAATCGTAGCGCAGATCGAACGCGGCCATGCCGCCCACCATGCATTCGGGCCGGTCCTGCGCGCTTAGGAAATTGCCAAGCGAGTAGTAGACTAGCGTGTCCTGCTGCTCTCCTTTGAGAATTTCCACCGGTCCAATGACGTGCGGATGCGTTCCGATGACGACTTCGGCGCCCAGCTCGTGGAGAAGTCTGGCGTAACGCGCCTGTTCCTCGGTGATTTGGGTGTTGTACTCCTCGCCCCAGTGCATGCTCACGAGCTGCACGTCGCTGATTTTTGAGAGTTGTTCCATGTCGTGGCGAATTTTGGCTTCGTCGATACGATCCACGCGGTATTCCTCACCTTCGGGCAGTTCCATGCCGTTAAGTCCATACGTGTAGCCTAACAAACCGACGCGGATGCCGTTGATGTCGCGTACGATGTATGGCTCGTCCGCCGTCCGGTGCGATCCGGTCACGCTGATGTGGGGAAACCGGGTCGCCAAGTCGTCGAGCTGGGCTTGCAAGCCTTCGACGCCGCGGTCGAGGGTGTGGTTGGAAGAGAGCGCCAGCCAGTCGAATCCGGTGCGGTCCAAGGCGTCGACGAGCTCTTTGGGCCCGTTGAACATCGGATAGCCGCCAAGTCCGAACGATTCGCCGGCCATGAGCGTTTCCGCGTTGATGAACGCCAGATCCGCGTCTTGGATGGCTGGCTTGGTCGCTTCGTAAATCGAATCAAAATGGTATGGCTGCGTCTGGTAATAGTAAACGGGTTCGTGGATCAAGTGGTCGCCCACGCCGACAAACGAAAAGGCGCTGCTTTCATTTTTCTCGGTTTGCGTGGTTTCCTGCTTGGGGCGCGGCGTTTTGGCGTGGTTTGTGATCAGGATGGCGTTGACGGCGATTCCGACAACGAGAAAGACCGCCATGGCGATCGTGTCTTTTTTCATGTGCACTTTGTTTTTCCCTTTTTTGTAGGATATGCTGCGCTTTGAGTAAGGCCGCGGAGGAGCTGTTGCAGCAAATTTCGTTGCGCATCACCATGTCGATGGCTTGCGCGAACGGAACGAGCAGCGTTTCGACGTCCTCGGTCGCGTCGAGTTCGGGCGTTCCGGCTTTCGTGCACGACAGTGCGAGAAACAAATGCATCGTGTTGGTCAGCTTGGCGGAACAGTCGACGGTCGCGCCAAGCTCGATCCAGTGCGAGGACACGTAGCCGGTTTCTTCGCGAAGCTCTCGTTTCGCGACGGCAAGCGGATCGGTTTCCCGGTCGTCGAACGCGCCGGCCGGAATCTCGATAAGTTCCTTTTGCTGGGCGTAGCGGTACTCTCGCTTCAGGATCACGTTTTCGTTTTCATCGAGCGCGACCACGGCGGACGCGTCCGGAATCGTGACGGTGTAAAAGTCCGGGATTCGCATTTGGCTGGCTAGCTCGACCTCGTTTTTTTGAACCTTGAGCCACGGATTGTCGACGATTGTTTTTGTGTTCACGGTTTTCCATGGCTGGAGCGGCTTTGCGTTCATATCCTTGTTTCCTTTCTTTGTTTGATGGATTCATTGTATCGCACTTGAAGGAATCGTTAAATATTTATTTTTTGTCTAAGAGGAAAAGAGGCCGTTATCCTTTACGCTGGATATGGCCTTGAGAAAAGAAATAGCCAAGGCGGTGCTGTTCGAACCGGCGGTTGAGCTCCTGCACGGCATCGTTCCAATCCGCGGGTTCCAGCGTCTCGGTGATTTGATGAAAGAGTCCGTCGATTAAATCGAGAAATTCAAAATCGTCGAGTTGTTCCAGACGGTATTCGAGCTTTTCGCGCTGCGGATGGCTCGATTCCTGAATAAAATAAATTTTGGGCGTCCATCCTTTTTCCCGTTCGAACCATTGGTTGAAGCGCTGCCAAAACGGTTCTTTGACCGGCAGATCGCGGACGATGTATACGAGCTGGGTTCGAAACGTGGCGGGAAATCGGTCATAGATCCAGCCATCGTGCTTTTTGTACGCGTCCAAACGTTGCGAGTAGAGTGTATAGTTCATTGGATTCTCCTTTCTTTTTACGAACCTATTTTACCATTTATTCTGTGTTTTATAAAGATTAAATTCAGTTTATTTATGTTTTATTCAAAAAAAACTCTGGTTGTTGTTCCAGAGTTTCTTTCCTACATCGTTTTCTGTTTGTGCTTTTTATAGGCGATCAAACCACCACCACCGATTGTGGTGAGCAGCACGCTCAACGCGCCGGCGAAAAACATGTTGTCTTCCTCCTGCTTTTTCTCCTCGCCTTTTCTGTATCCTTGAAGGTACGCCGACTGGAGGTCGTTGTAAATTTTGTACTTTTTGTATTTCGAGAAGGTCGTGTCCTCTTTCTCTTTCCCTTCCAAGCCGTCTTGATAGCCTTGTTCCTGGATGCTCGCTTTTTCGGCTTTCAATTTTTTTCTATTTCCTGTACGGACGCGGCGAATTGCGTTTGATACTTCGCCTTTCCTTTTTCGGAGATCGCTTGTTTGGATTGTGGATCGGATTGCTGGTCTTGGTTCCAAACTTTTTCCTGCGCGTTTTGGCGCGCCTCGTTGGCGATTTTCTCAAAGTAATCGGCTTCGGCTTCTTGGTAGGCCGTTTGATACGCTTGCGTATACGTCGCGTGGATCACGCCGTCCGGGAAGTTTTCATCCAGATGGTCGAGATGGATTCCGTCGTGGCTGGCGTGTTCTTTCGCCACTTTTTGCGTAAAGGCGGTTAGTTCCTTTTCGGCGGTATCATAGCCGCTGCGGAACGCCTTTTTATAGTTTTCGGATTGATCCGCGGGTTCTTGAAACGACAGGTTTGGATCGTTTTTCTTTTGGTCGTATCCGAACTGGTACGCTTTTTCTTTTTCCTCGTTTAACTGTTTTTGCGCTTCCGCAAAGCCTTTTTCGTAGCCTTCCTGGTACTTCGCGCTTTTTTGGTCTTCTTTCAGCTGTTCGATGGACAAATCATCGTGGATGTTTTTCCATTTGTAGTCGAAGCCTTCCTGATAGCCTTGGTCGTATTCTTTTTGTTCCTGGATTCGTTTTTCTTCGGCCAGCCGCAGCTCTTCCTGGTGCTTCGCCTCTTCTTCCTGTCTTTTTTGTTCCGCGATGCGGGCTTCTTCGGCGAGTCGCTGTTGTTCGGCGATGCGCGCCTGCTCGTCTTGCGCGTCGTAGGCTGGCGTCGTCGCCTGACTTCCGCTTGACGAGCCGCCTCCGTTGTGGCAGTGGTATTCGCCATACGACAATCCCCACTTTTCGCAGTTTGTTCGGCAAGTGTGGCATCCGCTGCCATCGGTGCGTCCGGGATGGGCCTGGCAGGCCGTGATCATCGGGGCGTTGACTTTTTGTTCTTCTTGTTTAAACGAAATCGCGGTGATCGCGGAAACGGCTAGCGTGCAGCCGCCGATCATGATCAAACCTTTCTTTGCAATCATATTCCTCTCTCCTCTCTGTATAGTATTATATCGCATGATTGGAGGATTTTGATTGTTTATTTGAGAAAATTTTTATTTTATCAACTCTTTAAATGAACTGGTCATGTTTTTATTACGGCACAATTAATGAATATGATTAGCATAGTCTTGCTAGGCTGAATTCCTTTATTTTTTATAGATTTGAAATATTCAAACTAATTATTTCCTGTTCCAGCTTCACATTGTGGTCCAGCATATAATGAATACACTCACCATAAATAAGATCCTCTTTTAAAGTACATAGCCTCTTTTGATCTTGTTCAGTCAAAGGCTGTAAACAATTAGAATAAGTCGGATTTCTCAAATCATTTTTATTCATATGGAAAAGCTGAAAATTTATTCCAGTTTGTTCGCACAATTTTTTATGAATCCAGAAACCACCTGCATCAATATCACCAAAGTGACTATATATTTTATCTGGATTATCTTTGAAAAGTTTTTTAATGAATGCGATTTGCGCTTTTGTAGCAAATCCTCCCAAATACATATAACAATATGGATGGTTCATTCGCAAAAAGGACGTTTTATTTTCAATGGTCATAACCTCTTCACACCTTACTGAAATAAAGCTTACTTTTTCTATATCTTGAATAGAAAACGAAACACCACCTGAAAAACACTCAACATCAATTTCTTTACCGTACATTTCGATCGTCATCGGCCCTTTCAAACAAATTTCCTGCTCTGTGTCATATATGTTAAAACGTTTTAATAAATTTTCATCGTCAAATCTTTCTTCATCGATAAAGGACAAATATTGGGAGAGTACTCCATTCACTTGGAATTTTCTTTTATTTTCAAAATATTTTGAATCTCCAAAAATCAGCATTGACGCTTCTCTTAAATACAAAAATTTTTCATTCGTCTCCAAAAAAGATAAGATTTTTAAAATATCCTCCTCTTTTTCAAGATCAATTTGCATCAAGGTGTTTTTCAATGCCTCAGTAAGTTCAGAAATATAAAAATCAACGATTTTTCCTCTATTTTTATATTTTTTTAAAATATTTTGCAGTTCATTGATTATAAAAGATCTAGGGATAATTCCATATTTTTCCGTACCATATTCTTCCAATAAAGGCACTGACTCTTCGACTAAATAAATCTTTTCATAGTCATCACTATGCTCTATTTTACTCACAGTGATAAATCCTTTTGATTCCAAGGCGAAAATAGCTTGATTAACAAAATTTTTCTCTTCAAGATCCACATTGTACTTTGAATAATTCTTTAATATTCTATTCGTTGAGATACTAATTCTCTGTTTTATTTTCCGGTTTTTATACTTCTTTAACCGTCCATATTGTTTTTTCAATAACTGTTCGATGATATTTTTTTCATATTTATTCATTAAATTCAACCCATCCGACCGTCATATTGCTTTTACTAATTTTCTTGATTGGAATCACAGCGGCGCATTCTTTCCCAATCGAATCCAGTTTATTAGGTGGAGCGCAAAAAATAACCTGGAAACTTTGGGATTTAAAGAAATTAAGCATAATCTTTATATTTTTATCACTCATCTTCTCGAATGGCTCATCAATAAAAACCATTCGAGTCGAATTTTGGCGTGCATTATAAATCATAGCCAACGCAGCCGAAAGAATGATTGTATACGGAATCTGGGTCCCGGCACCCGAATTATACCCTGCCAGTTTTGACAATCGCCCGTTTTTGATTTCTTCATTGTTGACGATTACTTCATATTCCATATAATTTCGATAGTCGGAAAAATCAACCAGTTCATTGTTGTGCTCTTTCGCAACAATTTTATTAATGATTTTTTTTATTTCCTCTTCCTGCTTTATTGCCTCCTTTTCGTCAAAGTCATTCATCCCTTCAAGTGTTCCCTGTAAATTGCCAATTTGATTGTTTTTTTTCAAATATTCCGCATAATCAAGAATTTTTGCATAGTCCGTCGTTCCTGAAACGTTTCGCACATCAAATTGATAAGTAGTAGAAAACTGCAATTTTCTTAACTGTCTATTAATTTCTTTTATATCAGCATGGGCATCTTCGATATTTGTCTTTATTTTTAAAACAAATTCGTTTTTAAAAATATTTTCATATTGTTTGGTTCGAATTGCTAATTTTTGTTTGATGTCTTCGAAATCATCTACTTGCAGTCTATTTTTCCTTTTTCGATAAACCTCTTCGCTTTGAAAATCAACCGGTAACTCCTCTTCCTGATATTTTCCCATATTATAGTTCGACTGCTTTTGGATAATATCTTTTTCACAACTGCTTTTTTCTCTTTCGGCTCTCTCTCGAGAACTCGGAACTAACACATCGCCGGATTCCCGTTCTTTTGCTAAAAATAAATCATACTCTTTTTTTGCCTCGCGAAATTCACTTAAATAATCTATTGAAAACGCATCAATTCGCCCGTTCTTTTCTTCAATTGATTTTGTGAGTTGCTCAATTCCTATTTTTAATGAGTCATTTTTTTGTTCTAACTGAATTTTTCTTTTTTTGTTTTTCTCAATGCTCTGGTTCAATATAACGAGACTCGATTCAATTTCCGCTATTCGTTCAACCAGCGCCATATATTCATTGTTGTTCTTTAACGCATCTTCAAGTTTTTGAATACTCGCTTTGCATATCTCGATTTGCTCCTGTTTCTCTTTCATTTTCACTGGCGCTTCAAAATCATATTGTTTATTTAAAGCTTGAAACATATTGTCAATCGCCATTTTTCTTCTTTGCTGTAAATAAATATTTTCCCTAATTCGCACTTCTTCCTCTTCTAATTCTTTCTTTTCCTTTAACGCTCTTTCTTTATTAAGAAGCACTGCATCTTCTCCAAGACAATATGAACCAATCTTATTAAAATTTAAAAAAGAAACTGCCATATTTCGGCTAATCTTTCCTTCTTTGGAAATCGCATTTTCATGCACAGAAACTTTTTTCTTTTCTACGGCATGGATTCTTCCTAACCAGTAAGCAAAATATGTATGTGCAATTTTGTTTTTGATCACCAATTTGTTCAGCAAAGAGTCTTCGACAATTTTTGGTTCCTTTCGGCTTAACAATTTCGTATTCACTAATTCGACATATTTATAGCGTGAACGATCCATCACTTGATCCGCAATATCGAAATATTCCGGTTCCACCAATACGCTATAGCGATGCCAGCCCAAAAACGTTTCGATTGAATTTCGCCATTCTTCATCCTTTAATTCCACTACATACGCACTGGAAAACTTTGCTTCACTCTGGATTCCCAGAGATTTGAATTTATTATTAATTTCATTAAGCAATCCATATTGATTAGGTACTTTTGAATAATCCGGAAGATTTCGTTCGCATGTTTTGATTACTTGATCAACCACAATTTTTTCCTCTTCCATCTGCTTTAAAGACCCTTTTAAACGATTTATTTCTACTGCATTCTGCTCAAATAAATGTTTAACAGTCTCCCTCAAAGAGTCCACTTCTTTTCTTGCCGCAGAAGGATCATCCAGGTCGGATACATTCAATGGCTTCATTGCAAGTTTGATTGTTTCCATAAATTGTTTTATTTGTTTGAATAAAATCTTTATCTCTTTTTCTTTTTCAGATAATTCTTTCATTTCATTACCAAGTATATCCAATTTTTCCTTTTCTTCCCGAATCGCTTTTGTCGCATCCATTTGATCATAATGCTGCAACGCTTTCCTCAACTCCTTATCTTTTTTCTCTTTCTCCAATAATTCTTGGTCTATACGTTTTGCTAACATTTCAATTTCGCGACAATGCTCTTTCATCTCTTTGATACTATTCTCTTTTTCTTTCTGGTTCGCCAAAAGATCTTTGTAAACCCTTTTAATGTCATCTTTTGTTAATCGAGAGCAGATTCGTTTATAGTCATCAAACGCTTTTAAAATCGCATCCAATTCTCTAATTTCTTTTTCAAGGATAGTAAAGGACTTCGTGATTTCTTCAATGCTTTCTTTCGCTTCTTTTAATTTGTTTATATTAATCTTTTTCTCTTCAAGCACGGATTCCTTAATGAACTGCTGAATCTTGGCTTCCGGATTGTATGTCATAATGTTTTTCAATTTTCGCCGGTATTTCATAATGCCATCATTTTGCAGTTTTAATCCGGTCATAGCCATGAATTTCTCAATGCCATCTTTCTTGTTGTTCATTATTTTTGCTTGATTTTTAATGCCGAATTCTTTTGCATTTAAAACAAATTTTTTTCCTTCCGATTCACGAAAAAATGAAAGATCTTCTAGTCTTTTTCCATCTTGTGCATACCAAAAATTATTTACATTATCACTTGAATCTGTTTCAAGTATCACACCCAAGACAAAATATGTATCATAAAGGGTATTATGATATTCTAATGCAATATGGGTATATACGCTTGGGTGAGAATCACTTGATCGCGCGTATTTTTTATTGTCTGGATCAATTAGGCATCTGGTATAAGAAGACAATGTTCTTCGCCCAGTTCCGACTCTAGTCGCCGACGTTGCTTTATTAAATTCTGTGTCACCTGTAAATGCGTATTTGATCGCATCAAGAATCGTTGATTTTCCGCATTCATTTTCGCCGGTAATCAGGGATAAACTTCTTCCAATAGGAATCGTTTTATCAACAAACCCATACCAGTTTATTAAATATACTTTTTTCAAAAGAATCTCATTCATTGCCTCTCCTCCTGCGAATCAAAAGTTTCTTCATTATGGTTTAACTGTGGTGCCATTTCATTTACTATTTGAATAAACTGGTTCTTATCCATAGCAAACTGCAAAGTTGGATACAAATGAATAATGGTATTTTCTTTAAAATCCGTATCCGTATAATATATTAAACTAAAACGTTTAAATCTCTGGAGTGCAGTTTTCAATTCAGTTAAAGACCCCATAATTATTCCATACTGTTTTTGCCGGTCGATAATATCCCCGAACTCGACGTATACTTTCTCGAATTTTCCAAATCTTTCCAAAAACAACATCCATAAAATAATTAAAACCAGCACTTCTTTGTTCGAAAAATTCACATGATTGATTTTCTTTAATCCTGCTGTCTCCATATCCTCTTCGTTTTGGATAAGCATCGCATACTTTAATTCTTCATCAACAACAAGATCATATCCGATTATTTTTAAATAATTCGACATATCGATCCTGTTTGAAGAATAAGTTAAATAATCATAAAGTACAGGGTCTTTTTCAGAAACAATAAACGTAGAGTCCAGAAGTTTCCTGACACATTTTTTAAAATTCAATAAATTTTCATCCTTTAGATGATCCAAAAAATCAAAATTTCCCATTATTTTTTCCTCTTTACTTTCATATTTGTAATTATTCCTACAGGAGTTTTATGAGTTCCATCTTCAGTTTCAACAATGAAGCCAAAATTCTCGTCACCTGAATAGATAAAAGCAGAAACAAACATCAAAGCTTCTTCTTTGCTTTTAGTCATTCCGCTTTTTACATATGGCATACCACTGACTTTGAATAAATTAGCAAAATAACGCTCTGTTCTTTCCACTGAATAAGGATTAATCGAAGACTTCATCAATTCATTTGTAATTCTCATTTTTTCCTCCTCACTCAAATCCTTCGTTTCAACAACAGCAGATCCCTCATTCAACCGACGATGTTTTTTGTGTTGATACGATTTTCGGGATATATATTTTTGGGATTCGATTTGGATGCATCCATTCAGCTTTTCTAAAATTATCTGTTGTTCTTCCTTATTGGACTCTTTGACAACCATAAGAATCTGATCCATTAAAGATTGGATATTTTGCCCATTGCTCGTAACCAGACGCAATCGAAGATTGGCTAATCGAAAATACTTGTTTATACTTTCGTCAATTCTTTCCATATACTCAGGATATTCAACTGTAATATAGAAATATATTTCATCAATATATTTTGTAAGCTGTTCCTCTGCTTCCTCTTCTTCCACGTCCATTCGTACACTGTATTCCTGAATCGCTTTTTTGAACAACGTATCATGTTTAAACACGCTTAATTGCTGGGCAACATCTCTTAATATTGCTGGAATAAGGCCATTGTTTTTCATATAAAAATAATCTTTAAAAAATTTTTCGAGAAACTGGTCACTGAGTAAGTAGTGACCTATTCCCGACAAATCATTAATTTCTGTGATTCGGCTCATAATGATGGATATGCTGTCTTTTAAATCCAGAACTTCATTTTTCAATTCAGCTTCGTTTTCCATTAATGGAACAAGGATAGAAGAATATGGCCTGTCTTTTCTCACCGAGTTAGTACTGTATGCACTTTTTAAAATTTCATCCATGGAAAGAATCCGATTCGAAATGGCTGCATCATTTTTTCGATTCATGAGACTGTTCAGAAAATCAATCAATCTTCTACAGTTCGCAGCAATATTTGTTATATATTCTCCATTTCTTCCAAGTTCCGGTTCTGTTAGCCAGCTACATTCCTGAAACTTTCGAATAATTTTATCCGCATCCCCTTCATCAAAGTTACTATCTAAATCCTCGTTTTCGACGCGATATGTTTTATTTCTTAAAAAAATTTCTAGTGTATCCTTTACGTTGTCTTTATATAAAACAGGCATTTTTTTTGAATATTCAATAAGTTCTGTAATACATTCGAAATATACTTTCTTATTTGGTCCAATTAAAGGATTAAAAAACTTCTCATTACCCAGCGTTTCAAATAAATCCATTATATTTGATCTCCCTCTCTATCGGTTTCATTCCTATTAATTTCATTTTATAAAAAAAACGCATGAAATTAAATATAAAATTTCTTTAATTTCTATCTTATTGGAAAAAAATTTGAAATATTTAATACCTTAATATCCATGAGTTTTACAACATATCTTCTATACAATATTTTTATACGATGCCTAATTAAAAACGATAACTTAAACTGTTTGATTCATAAATGCTTTGTTTTTCAAGAGGAAATAAAAAAGGCAGACAACTTCATTCCGTCATCTGACCGTTTCTTAGAACCATAAAATTTCTTGGGAAACCCCTAAAGATTTTGGTTACCCAAAAACCACCAGTTTAGCCAGTGGATATTTAGTATGGATTTCTCTTTGTATTTATTTTTTCGAGATAGTCTTGCATGGCGGATTGAGAGGACTCTTTCAGCGTACCGGGTGGACCTAGTTAATGGAATGCTCAATCCGTAGCATCGCAATCTCGACTTCTTATATGCTATTATTCAGTTCGTCTATCAACCACGATAAAGGAAATAACTCTATTTCTATTTTGTTTTCCGACATTTTAAAACCCTTTCCATCGACCTTTTGAAGTCCCTGTTCGTGCGCACAGGATAAGGGTTAGGAATTCGTTCAGCCGGTGTACTGATGATTTTTTGAATTCGTATCGCATCTTCAAAATTCTTCAAAACAAATCTTTCCTCAAAACTCGTTGTCTTCATAATTGATTCCTCCTTTCAATTAAACTAGAGCTTAATCAAATAGTTTATTCATGAACTCTTCTAAACTTGCCGGCTTTTGTTCTGTTTCCACAGTTTTTCTCGACATTCAAGATGCACAAGGGCCAGCGCATAGCTCAAAAATCTTTCCAATCTGCACAAAAGAATGGCAGTCCATTTATTTAATTTGCATAGCATTTCCATACATTTGAACTTCCTTAGTGCTCTTTAACAAATTATATTTAACCTTTACCATTCCATATCCTTCTTGATTTTCTTCGCTCCTCATTGATTGTGTCAAATATACTTCGGCCGAGATATTTTCATAACAATCAATAATTTCTTTTTCCGGTAATTTTGAATTACCACATATATAAGACGTACAAACCGAAATATCTATATCAGAAAATAAATCCAGCGCTTTATTCGCAGTTTTCGATCCATGGTGAGGAATCTTCAATAAATCAATATCTTTTATGAAAATAGGCGGAAGTTGTGACCAGGCATTATTCTCTATATCTCCCGTAAAAACAAGATATTTGTTTCCGAGAACAAGCACAAAACCAATAGAATTGAGATTATTATCAATTCTATTCAAAAACTGATTAGCCCTTAAAGAATGAGATGGAGGAGCGAATGAATTAATTTTTAATTGAAATTCTTGAGTTTGATAAATGAATTTCGGTTTAGGCCAGTGATAAAATAAAACATTTTTACCATCAGAAACACTCATGACTCTATATTTTTCTGCGGATTGCACCACTTGTTCTCGAAGATAGCTAAATAGTTTTATTACTTCCTTTGAAAACTTCTGCGGTGAAAGTTCCACTCCTTCAGGAATCAAAATAAGAGTATCTTCATTTGAATAATTTTTAATTATATCTTTCATTCCCTTGGAATGATCACCGTGAGGATGAGACCAGCAAATAATATCTATCCATTGAATACGCTTTTTCACAAGAATTTCTTGAATGAGATTTTTATCTTTACAATGGTAACTGTCAATCAACACACAAAAGACTGCCCTTCCATCTACTTCAACAACAATCAAAATGGCCTCACCCTGATTTTTATATCCAATAATATATACCTCTAAATAAAATTCATTTTGGATAAAGTATGGAAATGACTGCATTATTTTCCTTTATATACTTCAATAATTCTTGAATAAACAGGCTTCTCTACTTTTACATACGGATCTTTCACAACCATTTTTGGAGACGAACGCTTGAAACTATGCACTGCTCCTTCTCCAGAAGAATGGGTTTTACCATGAACACGCAATGGTTTAAAATTTTCATTTTTTTTATACATTCTTATTCACCCCTAATATATCCTCATCTTTGAATTCCTCTTCAGAAAGTTTTCTAATAAAATTATCACTTAAAGATTGGGTATAGATATTAAAAATCAACGAATTCATAATTTTTAAGTATGACTTATCGACTTTTGATTTATCAAACTCTTCCGCCTCTTTAAATACGTCAATATCCAATAAATATTGATTCCATGGTTCCAACATATCGTTATTTGTGATTGTTCCCTTTACAAGGGAAGCAGTATATTGAACTTGAAATTCATTTTTAAATAATTTACTGCTGTTTTGAATTTCCTGAAAATCATCATCAAAGATACTTAAAATAGATGGATTGATATACTCTTTTAAATCAGTCCCCTCTTTAATAAGACAGATATTCGTTTTTCTCAATCCTATTCTGTGAAATTTAACGAATCTTTCCTCACTTAACTTACAAATAACAGAAGTAATTAAATCAATATAATGTTCAAACGTTGTTTCATTCGCGGAAATATCTATATCAAAAATAATATAATTTTTTGAAATTTTAAAAACCTTATTATTCGGACTAGAAAATTCATATACTGTAGTATTTTTCACTTCTGTTTTATTATCTACTCCATTGAACATATTGACATTAACAGAAATATCTTGTTCGATTTTTTCTTTTAACGTTGTATACCCTCGGTTATATAAATTGTTTTTTAAATCAGTGATTTTCTTTTCCACATCCATATCCAATAAGCCAGAATAATCCAGTCTGAAGATCAATTCTTTCAAAAAATTATTCTTTAAATTTAGTCCCTTATCCATTATGATTCACCCATCTCTTATATTTGGTATATTATAGCATATCGGAACGCTTAAATTAAAGGCATAGATTGGCTCCATTTCCTCTTGCAACAAATTCAACGACAATATATTTTCTTCTTCGTTCTTTTTTATTCGTCATTTTTAAACGAATCACCTCGCCTAAACTTACGTTCTGCCGAGGTTTTCAGTCCGAAACTACCGTGCCTATCCATAAGATATCTTTACTGGCTTATCTCCTTCGATTATCACAAAGAATGTCTTATTTCATTAAATCCAAGAAAAGAAGGCACAATCAAAACAATTTCATTTGTAAAGTATCCTCTTCTACCATTCCAGAAACCAATTCATCCGCAATTCTCGAATCCACGATTCGCATCACTCGACCTTCTTCCGCATCTTCTCCAATCAAATTGATGTTCCCGTACCAAACGATTTTTCGATCGATGACCGCGAATTGTTCATACAAATTTTTTCTAAAAATCAGCTTGCCGTTTTCCCGTTCCAAATTAGAATTATCGTTGCTTTCATTTGTAAAAATATAAATTCGAGATCCATGATTTTCCATTTCTTCAAATAATAATTTATATTCCTTGAATGTTTTCCATGATATGTTTGAACAACAAACCACAACTTCTCGTCTTGCCTGGTTCAAGTCTTTCTGAAACACCTCTTTGTAGTTTTTCTCATCGTAAATGCATTGTGTGGCATGCGTGAGACAATCACGTTTTCTTTCCCCGCATAATCACGATTCAGTCTCCCTACATATTGCTCCACATTCACATCGTTTTTGAAAGGGGTTGTTAAAAACAAAGCATCCAGTCGAGGATAATTGAATCCTTCGCCAATATATTTGTCAATCGCAATCAAAATCAACGATTCATTTTCACGAACTTCCTTCATCTTCCTTCGGATTTCACTTCTTTCTCGCGGTGTTTTGCCCCCTTGTAAGAGAAACATTTGATCCGATACGCCTTCCAATCGCCGATATAAATATTGAGCATGCCTTCTGGACCGTGAAAGAACCAATGGCGTCCGCCCTTTTTTAACTGCTTCCTGAATATCCTTGACAATCAAATCGTTTCGTCTAACGTTTTCGATTGCCATTTGATACGCTTCCTGGATCTTTATCTCTTTCTCATTCACCAAACGAAGCGATGTAAATCTTGGGACAACCAGGTGCTGGATCCCTTGTTGCATGGCGCGATCTCTGGCACTGAAACGATAACGAATCGGTCCAAAATACATAAATATTTTCGGCTCCTGCCCATCTTCCCGTTTTGGCGTAGCGCTAAAACCATAACGATAACGTGCCGGAACTTTCTGAATGACTTGCTCATAGGTTTTTGACGGAATATGATGGCATTCATCCATAATGACCATTCCATATTGATGTAAAAATGGGTGCTCACTTTCCTTTTTTGAAACCGATGAAATCAAAGCCACGTCTATTTTTCCGGCGCATGTATCCTTTCCCGCATAAAGAACCCCAATATGACTTTTTCGAACCTTTTTTCGACCCGTAGGCGTCTTATATTCAGGGAGCGGCTCGTCCCAGGAAAGAAATCGTTCCAGCTCTTCAACCCATCCATTCAATATTTCTGTTGTATGGACCAAAATCAAAGTGCTTTTCTTGATTTGCGCAATCAGACTGGCGCCAACCACGGTCTTCCCGAAAGCTGTCGATGCCGATAAAATTCCATAGTTATGTTTTCGCAAAGAATCCACTGCCTGTTGCTGCCGGGGATATAAGTTCCCTTTCCATTGAACTCGTAATGGATATCCTATTGCCGTCTGATCTTCAATTTCATATTCAATCGAAGCCTGGTTCAATTTTCCAATAAGATTTTCTTCCAGTCCGCGAGGAATCGCGATATACCGTTCAAAATTGTCATAGCAAGCGATAATTCGCGAAAGTCCATGTGTCGAATATCCCATTCGCTGTGTTTTATAAAATTCAGAATTGGAAAACGAAGCAAGACGGCGAATTTGATTAAGGAGTCTTGGTTTTAAATTTGTGGTTTCCACATACAATTGATTCGCACGGACCAGTTTGACCGTTCCGCTTACATCTTCTTGAGCAAAAATCAAAGATGATGTATTCCACGGTTTCTCTTCTTCCAACGCACAGATAGAACCATCAAATAACGGTCCTAGCAGATCGTTATAATCCCATTTCTGAATGCAGTCATCTATCAATTCTTCTGAGATTTTTTGCGTATGTTTTAACGCTCGCCATTGATTCGGATATGGATTCCAATGTTCATCCACGAAAGCGCTGTTTCCGTTTTCAACGCTCGTCCCTGAAGCGGCAACGCGACTAAATTACCGATCTTCCCTTTTTCCAGCCAATCCTGAGCAGAAATCATCCGATCATACGAGGCAAATGATTTCAGCTCGATCGATTCCGATCCTTTTGTCAATAAAAGCGTTCCGAACTTTCTGGCTTTAACGGCTTGAATCGGGTGCTTGAAAAACAGCCAGACATGCGCTCCATTCCCGGAACGGGATCGTTCCACAAGGCATGGAACATGCAACTCTTGACACATCTTTCGCAGCCCATCCACTTCCACCATCCATTGATTTCCAAGCATTTCGTGATCATCAAAATCAAAAACCAGGAAATTACACCGCCCGTCCGGGAGCAATGGATAAATTCCAATCACGTCGGAACCATCTTCCTTTTCCCCCTTTAAATGCGCCATAAGAACCGGTCCTGTCATCGAAAGATATTGCCTGTTATCGCACTTCTGGCATGAAATCGACATTCCCTGTTTGCGCGGACAATAGCCATCTTTCCAAAAATTCGCGCATTGCGGATAATAACCAGCCTTGCCCGTCTTTGAATTCGGCTTTCCAGACCGTTTTGCGTACACATCGCTTCTTCCACGAAACATGGAATAGAAAAAGCGCACATGCACTTCTGTGATTTTTTCGTCATGAATAAAAGGCAATGGATCAAATTCAATTTGATATTTTTCCAAAAGCGATTTCAAATACTCGTTTTCTTTTTCCAGCCGTTCAACCTTTTCTTCCAGACCTTCTTGATACAATGAACTATTCATATTTTTATTATAGCGTAAAGAATGAATACAATCAGCACCACGGACACGTCTTTTCCTCCTTGCTCGGTTCAATTATGCGTCAACTTCTCGCGATTTTTATACACCTACTAAAAAAGGAGACCCTTGATTTTCATGTTCTGGGGTCTCTCAATGATTGGAGTGGTGAAGGTTTTGTTCTGGAATAATATCGAAATCTCCATCAAAATAAGCTTTTTCTAATTTTTTATCTGATCGTGGTGCAAATTTGGATAAATTTACTAAATTTGATTCTCCATCCGATTGCTTTATCGTAAACCACACCTCATCTCTTCTCAATAAATTAAAATCTAAAAGCTTAGTTTCATGAGAAGTAACAATTAACTGAATATTCTTATTCTGGGCTAATTCTAAAAATTTACTTATAAATTTATATGAAATGCTTGGATGAAGAAAAAGATCGAGTTCATCTACAACATAAACACGGTCATTATCTTTATCCAAAAGAATGTCAAATAAATCCAGCATTTTTAATGTTCCATCTGACTCCTCGGAAACCCCAAATAAAGCATTATTTCCTTGATGGATAAATTTTATAGTTTTATATATTACTTCCCCTTCGTTATACCCAATAATATAATATGAGTTCTTATGACTCTTTCTTCCTCTTAACAATCCTAATTTTGAAAAGTTTTGTTTTGTTTTATTTCTTATTTCAAACTCTCTTTCTATTTTGTTTAAAAATTGCTTCGGTATATTTTCAATGATTTCATCTTTAGAAACATCAATAAATTTATAACTATCTATTCCAAAATCAAACCATCTAAGTAATTCAATCAATTCTTGGCTACTATCTGCTTCCATAAAATAACTAAGCGAATTAAAACTATATTCTGGAAAATTAATTATAAGCTTTGTTTGAAACCAATCAAAGATTTTTTTGAACAATATAATTTCACTTTTTTCATTATTTTTATATAAATGAGTCTTATTTTGATTCATTATACTTAAAAACAAAATCTTATCATCATCTTTTATGTCTTCCCCATAAACATTTAACCTCTCTATTATTTTCTCATTTTTAAAATATTTTTCCGAAAACTTTATCTCGTTTTTATCTAACGATCTATTAAATATAGCCTTTTTATCTCCTTTTTTATTAATAATGTATAACCATTCAGATTTAATTTGATTTGTAGCTAAATAGATTTCATACCCATATTCATAAATCTCTTCATCCACTAATATTTCTACATTAAATAAGCTTTCTTTATTTCTGAACCTTTCATCTAATTTAAAATAATTATATTTCGTTTTACTTTCTTCATTTAGAAGTCTTTCCTTCATAAAGTCTAAAGCATACACTAAATTAGATTTTCCAGAACCATTTGAACCAAAAATACTTGCAAATTTTAAATACTTATTTTTTCCGTACTTATATACCCTTTGGTTTTTCACTCTACTTTTTTGAGCCTTTAAATCTAATTTTTGTTTTTCTTTAAATGATAGAAAATTTGAAAATTCAAACTCTAGCAACATATTTCTATATTTCTCCTTCTATTCCCATTATAATTATTATCAAAAAAGAGAAAAAAATCAATAAAAACGAGTTTTTCGTTTTATTTGGCTTAACATATCATTAAAAAGTGAACATAAGTAGTTCTACTGCATATCTAGTTCGATAATGCCACTTTCCGATAAAATTTTCTCAGCTGTTTAAGTAGTCCAGACTCGAAAAATTTCTTCCGCTTCCTCTCTTGACACCGGGTCCCTTTTTCCCCTGAACCCCTTTCTTTGCCATCATCCAATTTCTTGATCGTATACATTGGGTTCGATGGCCTCCCTAGCTTATCAGGGGAAAGCCCGCTGTAAAGAGTGCTTCAGAATTTTTTCTCTTTTCACGCTACTTCTTACGTTCTTGCTTGTGCCATTCCATTTCATAGTCATTGGGCGATTGGTATTCGCAATGACTGTGGATCCGGATCGTGTTGTACCAGCCTTCGATGTATTCCCACACGAGACGGGACGCATGCCGATAGTTTTGGATCTCGCATCGTCCTAGCCATTCTCGCTTGATCAATGAATGAAACGACTCGATACACGCGTTGTCGTACGGCGTGCCTTTTTGCGAATAACTCCGCTTCATCCCCCTGGTCATTTGTTGATACAATTCGCATGTATAGTGGATCCCGCGGTCTGTATGGATGATGAGCGGCTGGTCGATGTGACGTACAGTTTTCGCCATTTCGATGCATTCCAGCACTTCGGTCACTTCCAACGTTTTTGACAATTTCCACGCGATGATCTTCCGGGAATAGAGATCCATGACGCATGTCAGATACACGAATCCGGACAATCTCGTTCGGATGTAGGTGATGTCGCTACACCATACCGCATTCGGCTTTTCTGGTGAGAATTGTCTCTGCAATTCGTTTTTCAACTCGGTATGGAAACAGCTGTCCACGGTTGTTTTTACGCCTTTTTTGACCCATTGAGCCTGTATGTCCATCTCGCGCATATACAGCCCGACAGTACGCGGTGAGATCACGATCCCTTGTTTTTCGAGAACTTTTGCAATCTTGGGTGCTCCATAGTTCTGGTGACTCTCTTCATAAATATCTTTGATCTGTTTTTTCACTTCTTCTTTATGAAGCGCCTGTTGGCTTGGTTCTCTTTTTAGAAAATCGTAATACCCGGAGGTGGAGAGCTTTAAAAGATGCAGCACTCTGGACACGGAGAAGCGAACTCCGGCGTTGTGTTCCAGTGTGACAAGTTCATAGATGACTTGTGTTAATTTCCCAGAATGCTGATGGCTTTTTTTAGGATTTTCAAAGCCTCCTGCGTGTCACGCAATTCTCTTTGAAGCCGTATGTTTTCTTTTTCGGCTTCTGAAGAATAATGACCGGATCCTACAAATGGAACTTCGTGGTTTGGGTTGGCTTTGGCTTCGCGTTTCCAACGGGCCAAGGTGCTTTTTCCGACTTCCAAATGATCGGCGCATTGCTGGACGGTCATGTCAGGATGCGCGTAGACATAATCCACCGCGTTCTGTTTAAATTCGGCTGTAAATTGTTTTTTCTTGTTTGCCATAGATCTTTGCTTCCTTTCGTAGAAAACTATATGACCACTTTCGGGAATCTGCTTTTCTCCAACGATTACGAAGTGCATCCGTCGATCAAGAAAGCATTTGGAAAGAAGTACGCCAAGCTGCTGTTGTTGGTAAAACATCGCCTCCAAGATTGAGGCGATATTAAAATCGGATTGAAAATAGTTTGACGATTGCGATCAATCTAATGTGACCCGCTACACGATATGCGAGAAAAGGTTGCGGATAGATTCCCGATTGATCTGGAGTCCAAACTGCCTGAAAAGAAGCGAAAGGGCCGTATCGCTGAAAAAGATGGACAACGCAAAAAGCGCAATGTTCAAAGAATCGCTGCGATGCTGATAGGCTTTGAAACCCGGCGTTTCCAAAGTGAACGTGTAGTGCGAACAATGTGGATTTGCACACTTGAAACGTCGCTGACGGATATGGAGAAAAACAGAAAAGCCATGGATCGGAAAAAGCTGGCAAGTACGTCGTTCCCATCCATTCGTGCGAGTTGCCTCTTCTCCACAATAAGGACATACAGGATGGACTGATTTTTTTTGACATTTGAATAAATGGAGTGAGTTGCTCTCTTTGTCGAAATAAGATTTCTGGTCTGGATCGTCCATCAAATCATGGCCAAACAAAAAATCATCGACGGAAAAAACCGGCATAACCGATTGAGATTTAGACATAAAGACGCCTCCTAAGCTACCTGATCCTATTGGACTTCACAATCCGGACCAAAGAAAGGAAGATGCACAAAAAAAACGGAAGGATCATAAATCTTCCTTCCGTTCAATGGATTCTGTAACAAACTTCTTGTAAGAGCCAAAAGAGTTGCAACGCTCTAGTAATTTCTAAAAATCGCTGATTCGTTCTAGAACTTCGATATCATTTAACTTAATGACATCGGCTTGAATAACCGTGATTATTTATGGACTTCTCCTCCGTATTTAATTTTCTAATAAGATGGACTTCCATAGCAAATTAAGTGAACTTTTCCAGCTTACAGGGTGGATACAAATTAGCGGAATACTTACAGGCGCCACTTTCAGTACCTGTTCCTCTCTTTCAGCAATAGGGGATCTGTTGTATTGATATTTACATTTAAATCGATTTTTTCATTATCCTTCAAAAGATTTCACTTTTTAAACCAAAAAAAGAAATTTTAACTCGTATTTTCCGATTAAACAGTTGACTGGTGAGAAAAAATATGGTAAAAATAAATCGAATAAAACGTTTTATCTCACACAAAAAGAAAGGATAACTTTATTGATGCATATTAACGATTTTTATAACCTTCCAGATAATTCTGAGCATTTTAACATTAATTTGGAGAAAGACACAAAAGCATTTATTGATCCTCATAAAATTCGATGTGGAAACTCCCAACGGACATTATTATATGAGGATAAAATAAATGATTTTATGGAAACACTCGTCTCTCTACTGAAAAATGATAAATATGAAGAAGCAATCCAATTATGCAATTCCCTTAGCGAGTGTAACTTTATTCATTTAGGATATTGTAAATCTAATCCCCAAGGAAAGGGGTTAGGGACAATAACCGGGAAAGAATTATGCGATAGTATCATCGACTCAGAGGCTTTTTCCGAGGATCTATTAACTCATTTAGAAGATTTTACCATTTTTATAAAGCAAATTGGATCAGATCGGATTTCGGATATTTGTGCCAGAATTATCCTCTTTGATTTAGTTGATTTTACAAAAGAGACTCTAGATGAATATAAAGTAGACACTGGTTTTTATTGGGAAAATACCGAATTAGTTTCTTGGGATTTAACAAGCCATCAATTTATAAAAAAGAAATGTAAAATCCCAGTTTGTGAGAATAATAAATCGCCCTTTATATTAACGCCAAAAGAAATAATATCTGAGGAACATGTAACTTATAATGGACTAGCTGATTTTGTTCGCCATGGAATTTTAGCATATTACATCAATAATTATCGGAATTTTCCAGAAATCCTTGAATTAGCACCAAAAAACAAACACGGCGAAGTTATACATCCTTCAAAAAAAGCAATCGAAGAAAAAAAAGGCGGTGTTAATCAAATATTCGATGAGTTTTTCGAATTTT
Source organism: uncultured Dubosiella sp. (assembly GCF_964018005.1). Taxonomy (NCBI): domain Bacteria; kingdom Bacillati; phylum Bacillota; class Erysipelotrichia; order Erysipelotrichales; family Erysipelotrichaceae; genus Dubosiella; species uncultured Dubosiella sp. Next base: position 127,550 of record NZ_CAXHOA010000003.1, on the reverse strand, counting down.
CTGATGATTTAAAAAGAGAGATAATAAATTTATATAAAAAAATCAAAAAGTAAGATAAGCGGGAAATACAACCGCGTCTAGAAAAGGGCATTCGCCTGTGAGAACCTCCTCCCACAGATGAACGCCCTGTTTTATTTGCTTCATCCGCATTGCTCTTTGACTTCGCCATTCCACGGCATCACTTGATCCAGAATCTCATTGGTCTGCTGGTCGAGCTTTCCGTTCAGTTTTTCCAATATGTAGTGTATGTATTGATACGGTACGAGCACGTTCGCTTTCGCGCAGCATCCTTTCTTTTTCCCATTCTTTTTTCGTCCGTTTTTGAAGCTTCGCTTCGATATGGAAGATCTTCGCCATTTGTACCAGCATCCGGTACGCGATCGATTCTTCCGCTGCTTCTCTTAGTCCTTCCAACGCGTCCACGAAATACCTTCGCGCATGCGCCCAGCATAGCGCTCTTTGGTCGTAGTCCGCCTGATTGTATCCCGCGTAATCGTCGGTGATCAGGATGCCGGTGAACCCGCTTAGAAAGCTGGCTGCATATTTTCTTCCACGTCCTGGCGTGTAGTCGAACAATCGGACCGGATGTTCGCTTTCCATCATCGAGCTGTATACCCATATGTACGACTTGCTCGTATCCTTTCTTCCTTCTTCGCCTTTGACCTGGATCGTCGTCTCGTCGCAGTGGATGTACTCCTCTTTCAAGAAATGGTCTTTCATTCTCTCGAACAACGGCTCGAAATAATGTTCGGACGCGAGCATCATCCAGTTCGACATCGTCCTTCGGCTGATCGGCAGCTTCCAGTGGTTCCACTCTTTTTCCAACCGATAATATGGAACGCCTTTGACGTACCTCTCGTTGGCGATGTACGCGATGGTCTGCGCGCCGGCATACGAGCTGGGGATCAGAGCACCTGGCGCTTTCGTTTTATAAAGAACGCCTTCCCCGTCTTTTGTACGGACAGGCATAGGTTTCCTAGAAAGATAGACTTCCGTAAAAGAAGAAGTCTTTGTTTTCGTCGTTGTGTTCAATTCATTTATAATAAATCTCCATACTCCGAGGTGTACCACACGGAATGTAACTTTAGACAAAAATCTATTGTTTCATTCCTTTTTTCTTTATACTGGAATTAGCGGAAGAGGTCGTCTCTTTTTTGAGCTCCGAACTCGTAAAAAAAATTGATTGAGGGACGGTTGAACGCACCACCATCTGTTGATCGCTTCGTCGAAAAAACGTATAAAAAAATGATCTACGCAGCCGTTCCGACCGCTTTATTTGAAAAGGAGTTTTGTTTATGGAAAATCTTTATGCGGTTTGTTGTGGTATTGATGTTCACAAGAAATTGATCGTCGCCTGTCTTCGTCAGGAGCAGAACACCCAGATCAAGGAATTCGGTGCTTCCACTCGTGAACTTCTCTCTTTGGCGGATTGGCTCTTGGAAAATCATTGTCAAGCCGTCGCTATGGAAAGCACCGGTTCTTACTGGAAACCTTTATACAATGTCCTTGAATCTTTCGACTTGAACCCGATTGTTGTCAATGCTCAGCATATGCGCAATGTTCCCGGTCGAAAGACGGATATCAAAGACGCGGAATGGATTTCCGATCTTCTTTGTCATGGCTTATTGATTCCCAGCTTTATTCCCAATCGCTCCCAACGCGAACTTCGCGAGCTTGTCAGCTACAGGAAAAGTCTGGTAAAAACCCAATCCGCCGAATTGAACCGGCTCCAAAAAATGCTGGAAGGCGGAAATATCAAGTTGTCCGGTACAGTATCCAATATCAATGGAAAAAGCGCGAGAAATCTTTTGGATCTCATTCTGGAAGGCGAAAAATTCGATGAAGCTGTTTATGACCAGATGATCAAAGACAGAAAGATTTCAAGAAGATTAAAAGCGAGCAAAACAAAGTTGATCGAGGATATGAATGGCGTGCTGAGTCCGGTTCAAATCAAAATGATCCGGGAACTGCGCAAGCATATTGATGAATTGGAAAAGCATATTCGAGAACTGGATCAGGATATCAACGACGCCATGAGCGATCCGGAGAAAGAAGCGGCCAAACGATTAACGCAGATTCCGGGAATCGGAGAAGACAGCGCGAAAATCATCATATCTGTGATTGGTGTCGATATGAGTCGGTTTCCCACGGATCGCCACATTTGTTCATGGGCGGGAATCAGCCCGGGAAACAAAGAATCGGCAAAGAAAAAACTGAGCGCTCGAACGACAAAAGGAAACAAACTGCTAAGGAGTACTCTGGTGGTTTGCGCGCATTCTGCCGTAATGAAAAAAGAAAGCTATTTTTCCTCTCTATACAACCGGATCGCGGCACATCGCGGAAAAAAGAGAGCGATCGTGGCAGTGGGACATTCAATTTTGAAGATTGCATATCATATGCTGAAAAACGGAGAATCATACAAGGAATTGGGAAGCAATTATTATCAAACAAAGACAAAGGAAAGTAAGATCAAAAGTTATTTGACAAAACTAGAAAACCTGGGCATAGAGATTCCAGTGGAGTATAAGAATCAGGCACTTCAAATGTCTTGATGGAAGAGATACAAATTAACGCTTTTTTTCAAAATAGGGTTTTTATGCGCTTTTTTTACCAAAACCAAGGAATAAGTTACATAAAAAATCTCCATACTCCGAGGTGTACCACACGGAATGTAACTTTAGACAAAAATCTATTGTTTCATTCCTTTTTTCTTTATACTGGAATTAGCGGAAGAGGTCGTCTCTTTTTTGAGCTCCGAACTCGTAAAAAAAATTGATTGAGGGACGGTTGAACGCACCACCATCTGTTGATCGCTTCGTCGAAAAAACGTATAAAAAAATGATCTACGCAGCCGTTCCGACCGCTTTATTTGAAAAGGAGTTTTGTTTATGGAAAATCTTTATGCGGTTTGTTGTGGTATTGATGTTCACAAGAAATTGATCGTCGCCTGTCTTCGTCAGGAGCAGAACACCCAGATCAAGGAATTCGGTGCTTCCACTCGTGAACTTCTCTCTTTGGCGGATTGGCTCTTGGAAAATCATTGTCAAGCCGTCGCTATGGAAAGCACCGGTTCTTACTGGAAACCTTTATACAATGTCCTTGAATCTTTCGACTTGAACCCGATTGTTGTCAATGCTCAGCATATGCGCAATGTTCCCGGTCGAAAGACGGATATCAAAGACGCGGAATGGATTTCCGATCTTCTTTGTCATGGCTTATTGATTCCCAGCTTTATTCCCAATCGCTCCCAACGCGAACTTCGCGAGCTTGTCAGCTACAGGAAAAGTCTGGTAAAAACCCAATCCGCCGAATTGAACCGGCTCCAAAAAATGCTGGAAGGCGGAAATATCAAGTTGTCCGGTACAGTATCCAATATCAATGGAAAAAGCGCGAGAAATCTTTTGGATCTCATTCTGGAAGGCGAAAAATTCGATGAAGCTGTTTATGACCAGATGATCAAAGACAGAAAGATTTCAAGAAGATTAAAAGCGAGCAAAACAAAGTTGATCGAGGATATGAATGGCGTGCTGAGTCCGGTTCAAATCAAAATGATCCGGGAACTGCGCAAGCATATTGATGAATTGGAAAAGCATATTCGAGAACTGGATCAGGATATCAACGACGCCATGAGCGATCCGGAGAAAGAAGCGGCCAAACGATTAACGCAGATTCCGGGAATCGGAGAAGACAGCGCGAAAATCATCATATCTGTGATTGGTGTCGATATGAGTCGGTTTCCCACGGATCGCCACATTTGTTCATGGGCGGGAATCAGCCCGGGAAACAAAGAATCGGCAAAGAAAAAACTGAGCGCTCGAACGACAAAAGGAAACAAACTGCTAAGGAGTACTCTGGTGGTTTGCGCGCATTCTGCCGTAATGAAAAAAGAAAGCTATTTTTCCTCTCTATACAACCGGATCGCGGCACATCGCGGAAAAAAGAGAGCGATCGTGGCAGTGGGACATTCAATTTTGAAGATTGCATATCATATGCTGAAAAACGGAGAATCATACAAGGAATTGGGAAGCAATTATTATCAAACAAAGACAAAGGAAAGTAAGATCAAAAGTTATTTGACAAAACTAGAAAACCTGGGCATAGAGATTCCAGTGGAATATAGGAATCAGGCACTTCAAATGTCTTGATGGAAGAGATACAAATTAACGCTGTTTTTCAAAATAGGGTTTTTATGCGCTTTTTTATAGAAATCAAGGAATAAGTTACATAAAAAAAGACCTCCTATATCATCACTTAGGATACCGGAAGATTTGGAGGTCGAAAAGTTATTAATCGGTTTGTTTCTTACTTTTTATTCTATTACTCAGGCACTTGATTCCATAGATACAACCAAGAATCATCAAAACAAGAATCAACATCCCCAAAACACTTAATAACGCAATTGCAATTTTTGGAAATCTATTTCCTATTACCATTAAATCACCAACCAATATTATTGATTCCTAAAAAGTTTAAACAACCTGTTATAATTAGAGTAATAAACAAATATTTTTCAGCTTTTTGGGCAAATGTTTTCCCACTTTCACCTGATTCTTGATGTAACCCTGAGAGGTCGAAAACCATCATAATAAAATAGTAAATTGTTTCAATAATTACAACCCCAAACAAACTTCCTATACAAAGCAATAGCATTAATTTTTGAGGATTAATCTCTGAAAAGAGTCCGTTAATAAGATTAGTACCTCCAAACATTACGAATGCTATACCCACAAAAATTGCAACAATTCCTATTAGCTCCTTAGATAATTCTTTTGTTTTATTTTCAACTTTCTTAAAATGTTTATTTGCCTCCTTTATCTTTTTATTTAGTTTATTAATATCATTTTTGATTTTGTTTTCAACCGCTTCCTCTGCTCTATCAATTACTGTACTCTGTGCATTGGCTAATTCTACATGATCTCGTAACCTAAGCAATTCGTTGATTGTTTCATCTTTTACTTTTTCGTTAGTAGATGCATACTCAATCAAGCCATCAATCGTATGATACAAATTTTCATAAATTTCTCCACTAGAATTAAATATCATCAACGTGATTATCGGATACGGAATTCTTTTATGATTGAAAATAAATCTATCTATTTTATCTAAAATGTCATCGAACTCCTGTCCCTCATCACATTCCCGGCATTTTATCGGGTTAGAGATTTTTCCAGACTCATCTTTTTTACACTTACTTTCCAACAGTTTTTTTATTATTACATTGAATTCCTTATCTCGCTCTTCAGTTATTTTATTATCTGGAATAACTTTCTTTGATTTTTCAGAAGCTTTTCCAGACGTGGCATAGAGGCGTTTCAGCATCTCCTGCTCATTCATCTAATTTTCTCCGAAAAAAGGAACGCATTTCTTCGTTTGGAATCACATTCCGATGATATGGTTCGTAATTATCTTTCCAAGGATGTTGTCTATGAGTGATGTCCACTAATTCATAAGCAGATAATTTTGCTAAATCTTCAAGAATCACATTAATTACAGTTTCATGGCTTCCGACTTTAAAGGAAAAATCCCAGTCTTTGTTTATGAACTCTTGCGTATTAAAGTCATATTCCTCTATAGTCTTTATTTCTGGAATTGGTCCTGAACCATATTTACGAAATGAAGAATATACACTTGCTACAACAGGACCATATTGCCAACACTGGATATCCTCTTGAAAACAAGGTTCATCAAACATTATAAAAAATCCTCCTTGGATGAAATATAGTAACTTTTGCAATTTTAAATTGGTGATATCCATCCTCTTTTTATTACAATAATTCACTATATAAATCGCAATATCCTCCGCATGATACATCAAAATTCCTCCTTTTAGTTTTAGTATTATATACCATTTGATACACAATAAGTAGAAAAAGTGCTTATAAGGTATTTTTTATGGACAAAAAGGTATTCTTTTAAGGCGTAATATCCCGTATGAATACCTCTATTCATTTAAATTAATTCACCCTTGAATCCATCAAAGCCCACTATTTGTGCCCCTTTAATATTTTCCAGAGATTGTTTCCCACAAAGAATGGCATTTTGTCATTACGAAAATTTAAACAACTCCCCCAGCACCACATCCAACGGCCTCGTCATCCCCATAAACTCCTTCAACTCCTCCGAATTCAAAGAAAAATACAGTTTCAGCTTCGGCTCCGTACCCGACGGACGCACAATCAAGGAATCCTTGTCTTTCGAAACAAACTTCAAAATATCCGCCTTCGGCAAGCCGTTGACGCCATCCAAATAATCCAGTTTCTCCACCCAGTATGCATTCGGTTTTACATCGCGCAACATAGCCATATACGAAGCGATCTTCTTTTTTCCCTCTTCCCCTTCAAACGTATACGAAACTACCTTCTGTTCCCGGTATCCATACGTGTCATAGATTTCCTGCAAGCGATCCAACGGGTCTTTTCCAAGATTCTTATTGTATTGCACCAAATTCGAAAACAACAGCAACGCCCCGATCGAGTCCTTGTCCTTCACATACGAACCAACCAAATAGCCATAGTTCTCTTCCACGCCAAGGATAAACTCCTGCTCTTTTCCCTGCTCTGCCAGCAAATTGACCTGGTCTCCAATGTATTTGAATCCGTTCAAGACACTCACGACTTCCTGTCCATGGTCTTTGGCCAAGTCATCCAGCAAATCCGTCGTCACGATCGTTTTAAACACCTTGCCGCCTTCTTTTCCTGTCGCAAGCAAGTAGTCGTAAAGCAGCACGCCGATCTCGTTACCCGAAAGCAACGTATATCCCGAACCATTCCACAAGCCAACACCAAGCCGGTCTCCGTCCGGATCCGTTGCGAATACGACATCCGCTCCAATACGGGTTCCAAGCGCCATCACTTTTTCCATCGCCTTTTGTTCTTCCGGATTCGGCGAAGGACACGTTGGAAAGTCGCCATGCGGAACACATTGTTCCTCTTCCAGCACGACACGATCAAATCCGTTGCGTTCCAAAATCAGCCGGGCCGGCCGGGTGGACGCGCCATGCAACGCCGAAAAAGCAATCGTGATTGGCTCTTTCTTTTCAACCGGCATCACGGCGTTTTCCACCTGTTCCAAAAACGCGAACAACGCCGATTCCGGCACTTCGAACTCCAACTCTTTGTTCCCTTCAAGCAAAACATCCGAGTAGTCCAGCTTTAAAATTTCCTGCTGCACATACCGGGCCACTTCCGGCGTCAGCTGCACGCCCGAAGCGCCATACACCTTGTATCCGTTATACTCTTTCGAGTTGTGGGACGCCGTGATCATAATGCCCGCGTGGCATTTTAGATGTTCGATGGAATACGCCAATACGGGTGTCGGTACAAGTTCAGTAAATACGTAGGTTTTTATTCCATTGCTTGATAGCACTTTTTTACTCACTGAGGCAAAAAAATCGGAGTTTCTTCTCGAATCGTATCCGATAGAAACCCGAATTTCTTCCTCGCCATATTGTGATTTCAAATAATTTGCCAAAGCTTGGGTAATGATACCCACCGTCTTTTCATTCATCTGGTTGGGGCGGGGTCCCATTTTTTCACGAATCCCGCCCGTACCAAATTTTAATGAAGTTTTATACGCTCTCTCCATATCCAAACCTCACTGCACGTCCACTTTGATTTTATCTTCTTTGCGAATGTCTTTACCGATTTGCACTTCGATCATTTGCAAGTCGGTCAACGCCTCCACCGAGTGGATTTGATTGGCTTGCATCGTGACAATGTCGCCTACGCCAATCAACCTTTCATTGTCGTTAATGATGCACTTCCCGCGGCCGGAAATGACCGTCCACACTTCATCCCGGTTTTGATGGTAATGCACGCTCATTTTGTTTCCCGCATACAACGTCACTTTGATCGTCAGACTTTCCTCGCCCACATCGAGCACCTGATAGCTTCCCCACGACTTTTCAGCAAACATGATTTCCTGTTCAATATCGTCGACGATTGGTTTGATATACGAAGACTGCTCCTTGTCTGAAACGAGAATGCCTTCCGGGGAGGCGGAAATGACCACGTCATCCAGTCCCAACGCGACAATCGGCACATCGAGTTCATTGATAATATGCACATTCTCGCACGTGCGATGCAGGATTCCCTTTCCAATCACGTTTTCATGCATCGTCTCCGTCAATGTGTTCCACGTTCCCACGTCTTTCCACGATCCGTTGTAACGAACCACTGAAATCGAAGGTTCCTTCTCAACCACTTCGTAGTCAAAGCTGATCTTTTTCAAAGACGAATAACGGGCAAACAAATCGTCATAGTCGACAAAGTCGATGAGAGAATGCGCCTTCTCCAATAAGTACCCCAGTTTAAACGCGAAGATACCGCCATTCCACAACGCACCCTGGCCAATGTATTCTCGAGCCAAATCCACGTCCGGCTTCTCTAAAAACCGGGAAACCGAAGCCACATGATCCAGTGAAGAAGGCAAGATATAGCCATATTTCTCACTCGGATACGTCGGTTCCATGCCCATTAAAACGAGGTTGGAAACACCCGAAGCCGCTACCGCTTCCAGCTCTTTCAACGCCTCATAATATTCAATATCCACATACGGGTCGACCGGACAGACAATCACAACTTCTTCCGGATCGAGTTCTTTCACATCCGCAAGGAAGGAAGACGCGAGCGCGATGGCCGGAAACGTATCGCGGCGATCCGGCTCGATCGAAATCGAAACCGAATCTCCCAGTTGGTTGTGAATCGAAGACGCCTGCGATTTGGAGGTGGCGATCGTCACCGAAGCGGATGGATCCACTTCCAAAATCTGGCGGTACACCCGCTGCACCATCGACTCGTATTCGTCGTAGTCGTTTTTAAAAAATTTGATAAACTGTTTGGAGCGCACATCGTTGGAAAGCGGCCAAAGCCGCTTTCCTGAGCCACCCGATAAAAGGATCACATTCATAATCTATCGCTCCGCCCGCATTGGATTGGATAAAAAATCTTCGTAAGATAAGCGGATTCCCTCTTCCAGTTCTGTCGAATACGTCCATCCCAGTTTTGTCGCTTTGGAAACATCCAGCAGTTTTCTCGGCGTTCCATTCGGTTTGCTTGGGTCCCAGCGGATCTCGCCTTCATAGCCAATCACTTTTGCGACCAGTTCAGTCAAGTCTTTGATCGTCAGCTCTTTTCCCGTTCCGGCGTTGACTGTTTCATTGCCGGAATAATTGTTCATTAGGAAAACGCATAAATTCGCTAAATCATCCACATATAAAAATTCACGCAACGGCGAACCGTCTCCCCAGCACGTGACGTACTCTTTTCCTTCGACTTTCGCTTCGTGAAAGCGACGAATCAGGGCAGGCAGCACGTGAGAGTGGGTTGGGTGATAATTGTCGTTTGGACCATACAGGTTCGTTGGCATGACCGAAATATAATCCGTTTCATACTGACGGTTTAAATATTCGCAATACTTCAATCCGGAAATTTTAGCCAGCGCATACGCTTCGTTGGTCTCTTCCAGCGACGAAGTCAAAAGACAGCTTTCCGGCATGGGTTGCGGCGCGAATTTTGGATAAATGCACGACGAACCAAGGAACTCCAGTTTCTTACATCCATTTTTCCAAGCCGAGTGGATCACGTTCATTTCCAACATCATATTGTCGTACATAAAATCGGCGAGCGCTTCGGAATTGGCGACAATCCCACCGACTTTGGCGGCTGCCAAAAATACGTACTCTGGCTTTTCGGCTTCAAAGAACGTTTGGACCGCGACCTGGTCGGTCAAATCCAGTTCTTTATGCGTGCGGGTAATGATATTCGTATAGCCTTGCCGTTGCAGTTCCCGAACAATGGCCGATCCAACCATCCCGCGATGGCCGGCCACATAGATTTTCGAATCTTTTTCCATCATGTTCTATTCCTCCTCGCCTTTATTCCGCGGCTAATTTCTTCTCTCGTTTTGCGAGTTCCCGGTCGTGTTTGGCCATGATCTCCACGAGTTCTTCGTACGAAGTTTTTTGCGGATCCCATCCAAGTACGGTTTTCGCCTTGGTTGGATCGCCCCACAAGTTGTCGACGTCGGTCGGACGGAACCAGGCTGGATTGACGCACACGAGCATTTTTCCGGTCTTGGCGTCGTAGCCTTTTTCATCGAGTCCCGATCCTTCCCAGCGAATCGTCATGCCATTGGCGGCAAACGCTTTTTCCGTGAAGTCGCGTACCGTATGTTGTTCGCCGGTCGCGATGACGAAGTCTTCCGGTTTTTCCTGCTGCATAATGAGCCACATGCATTCGACATAGTCTTTCGCGTAGCCCCAGTCGCGCAGCGAGTCCATGTTTCCCAGTTCCAAATGGTCTTGCAAGCCTTCGGCGATCCGGCCGGCAGCCAATGTGATTTTACGCGTTACAAAGTTTTCTCCGCGACGTTCCGACTCGTGGTTGAACAAAATGCCATTGACCGCGAACATGTTGTACGCTTCCCGGTATTCTTTCGTGATCCAGAATCCATATTGTTTTGCGACCGCGTAAGGAGAATACGGATGGAACGGCGTCGTTTCGCGCTGTGGCACTTCTTCCACCTTTCCATACAACTCGGACGTCGATGCCTGGTAAACACGGCACGTGTCAGTCAATCCTAAAATTCGAACGGCTTCCAAAACACGCAATGGTCCAAGGGCGTCCACATCGCCGGAGTATTCCGGCACATCAAACGAAACCTGTACGTGCGATTGAGCGGCCAGGTTGTAGATTTCCGTTGGTTTGACCAAACCAATGATCCGGATCAGCGAAGAAGAATCCGAAAGATCTCCTTCATGCAGCGTGATTTTGCCAAGCAAATGGTCGATTCTCGACGTATTGGACAAAGAAGCGCGGCGGACGATGCCATGCACCTCATACCCTTTCTCCAATAAAAACTCGGCAAGATACGATCCATCCTGCCCGGTAATTCCTGTAATCAAAGCGACTTTTCTTTCCATAATTTTTGTTCCTTTCATTTATCTATTCAAATCAATACAATAATCCTTATTCATTTAAAACGAATATAAATTATTTTACCGGAATCCGCACAAAAAAAGAATGCACATTCTTGGCATTCTTTTGGATTATATTGGTTTATAGGAATAGCTATTTCTACCAATTTTTCCGATACTCCCCCGGTGTCATCCCTTCCAGCTTTTTAAACATCCGGCTCAAATACTGGGCGTCTTTCCAGCCCACCGCTGCCGCGATTTCCTCCAAAGAACAAGTAGAAAATCGAAGTTTCTGCTTCGTAGCCGCAAGACGACAGGAAGACAAATAGGCGTTTACCGTCATTCCATACTTCTCTTTAAAAATCTTCGCCAAATAAAACTTGTTCATAAAAAACAGCGCCGATAAAGAATCCAAAGAAAGTTTCTCAAAATAATGAGACGCGATGTATTCCCGCACCTGTTCCAACTCGCCCCGCTTCCCGCTTTCCACAAATTCCGGATGCCATGACTCCGCCATTAACAACGTCATCAAGTGATTCAACACTTCGTTGATCCGCATATCCCGAATCGGATCCAGCGAGGAAGCCAATTCATAAACCGAAGACACGCATGATTCAAAGGAGGACAACGAGGGAGGACGAAACACGATCTGCCCTCCCCGCGAGCGATACTTCTCATACAAAGACTCCATTTGAAAGCCTGAAAAATGGATCCATGAAATCGTCCACAAGTCCGAGGATGTCGTATGCGAATACGGATGCGAACAGTCAATAAAACAAACATCCCCCGCACTAAGCAAATAGCTATCCTCTCCTACTTCCAAACAACCAGAACCAGAATGGACCAGCAGCAACAAATAAGAAGACAACCCGGACCGGGACTTGGTATGAGGCTCGAGAGCAGTCAGTCTTCCCACTTCCTGTAAAAACAGCAAGGCAGAACGCGCAAAAGAAGAGGGAGAGTAAAGGATGCGTTCTGTATAGACTATTTGTTTTTCCTTACTCATTTCTTCTCCTCAGCTTCCACTCTTTCGATATCCTTACCTTTCTTATACTTCCTAACAGCCCATTTTAATCGCCGTCTTTGAAACCCATTTAAAGCTGAGTTGTTTTTATCCACTTCAAATTCTTTTAATGACCAAACCTTCTTTTTAAAATCTACTTCAAATACTGCATCGCATTTTGCGATTTTGAAATATATCTTGTGAATTGGAGATTCTACCCTTAAAAAAATAGCTCTCTCAACATTATAAATTTCTCCATTTTTACTTATATTAACTTTACTTCCCATTTGTTTTTTATCCATTGCAATCAGCTGTGATAATGAAACATTGATTTTTTTGAGTTTTTCTTCTAAATTTTCCTTTACCTCATTATAAATATCCTCATAAACCAAATCTTGATATTTTTGTTTCTCTTCGTCACAAGGAATTGAATTTTCTATATATCCTAGACTTCTTGGCAAAGATTGTTCTTCAATATTTCCCACTTTTATAAAAATCGGCTTATCTAATTGAGTAGTCTTAAGTTCTTCAAGTCTTTCATCCACATCCAAGGAAAAAGATGCCTTATACTGATTGTAAAAAATATCCTCATAATGAATATCGAATATAAAAGCTTCATCTTCATTTCTTTTTTCAGAAAGAGCCATCAAAATAACATTCACTGATCCAGTTTCATTCGGCTCTAATCCATTATTTATTATTACTAACTCAGAACTATTATCGGGAAAAATAAGAGATGCTTGAGATATAATCGACTTTCCTTTATTTTTGATTTCAAATTTTATTAATAATTTTTCCGGCTCATTGTCATTTTGACGTTTATAATAAATTATGGATGGGGATGGAATATTTTCCCTCTTTATGGCAGAAGCTTTGATCTCTACCAAAGGATAATTTTCAAGTCTTAATTGGGTCGCAAATCGCTTATTTTCTTCTTTTATTATTTCTTGATTTTGCTCTTGAGTAAATTGAATTGTCCAGTACACACCTAACAATGTAATCAAACCACTAATATATGAACTATAATACCCTACCCATTCTGAATGATTATTGCCATCTACAAATCCAAATTGAGAAGGAGTATGTAACAATTTTTCAAGTAAAAAAGGAAACGCTACAAGCAAAACAACCATAATCGCTATAAATAAAAAATTTTTTTTCTTACTCATATGCCTGCCTCATAAAAATTTTCAATTTCAAAGAAAGTATTCTTTCTTCTTCGCAATATTCAATTAAATCGTTCATTATATCCATCATAATCAAACCCTCTTACTTGCTAAAGCCAAAACTATAGACCACAACCACTATTAACCCACTCACTATCCATATCAAAAATCTTTTGATAGTCAACCAACCGATTCAAATTATCCGCTCTAAATCGAGGATCAAAAAGTCCTTTATGATCTGAATTCTTTTCAAGAAATCTTTTGATCATTTCCATCAATTCAACCTTTTTTTCATTCTCAGCTAAATAAAATTGAAGAGTATATCCAAAAAGAAGAAGATTTTTAAATTGAAAATCATTCTGATCTTTATAGCTTATTTTCTCTAAATCTTTGACTGCATCATTCAATTTCTTTCTACATTCATCGGTAATATCACCCTTTTGGATTTTACAGTTTACATATTTCAAAATTGCAGAATAAGAACAATACAAAGTTTTTGAATCTTCTGGAAATTCCTCTAAAATCTTTTCATAGAAACTCATCGCCTCTTCCAAATTTCCTAATTTCTCATGAATATTTCCTAAATGGCGAAAAGATGTCGGATACACAATCTTTTTATCTTGTCTCTGTGTGCTTTCCAACGCCCATTTTCTGGCTTCCTGTAAAAAGCTTTCATATTCTAATACTTCAAATAAAAGCAAATAGGAGTAGGCAAGCGTATTGTAATGCTTCGTCAAGCATAGATTGGATAAGTTCGCTATTTCTCCACTATTGAACAATTCATTAATTACCTTCAATCTTTCAATTGATTGACTAAGATCCGTAATGAATTTCGAAACGTTTCTTTCTCTTTTATAATATATCGCTCGAAAAAATAAAAAATCGCTTTCTCGAATCACCAGGTAAATATCCCTCCACTTTGATTTTTCCAAACCAAAAAGGGTTTTATTAACTTTCTGAACCAATTCTAATCCTTGAGTACTGTAGTCTTGCAAGTAATGAAAGTATTCTCCCGTATAATAAATCCTATAGGTTCTATTATACAATTCTTCAATTTCAATGATCGTACATAAAGATTTTGGGTCAATTTTTTCCTGAAGTTCTTCACTAAACTCGTAAAACAATTCATACCACGTATTCTGACGATCCAAAGCAGAACGAAAAAGCACCTTCTGCAAAGTATTCGTTAAACCAACCGACTCATTTTCCACATCTTCTAACAGTTCATAAGTCTTCTCATTCCTCTCGTCAATTTTTTTTATTTCTTCCTCTATCTTAGATTCGAGAACTTCGTATTGCTGCGTTAGATTTTCTTTCATTATATTAAGCTCATTATCCAGCATCTGCTTGGTTCGGTCTAAGTTTTTATACACTTCGTTCTTATCCAAGCTATTGTAAATGTTGATACCTACCCAGAATGTTACAATAATAGAAAAAATAGTAAGCAATATGCTACTATCTCCTTCCGAACCATCGAACTCTCCAGTAAAAATTAGAAACACCATTTTTACAGAGATTCCAAAAATAGTCAATAACACTGTACCAAACAGAATATAAATCGTCCAATTCCGCATTATTCTTACATACTTTTTCATCCCAATTCTCCATACTTTCCTTTTTTCTATCTTAATTCATCTTATTTAATTCATTCACAGCATCAAAATACCCTAAGGAATCCATTCGCTCATAAATTAAATTTCCAACAATTCTATACCCAATTGCATTAAAATGTACCTCATCCGATAAAAAGCATTTAGGAATCTTTCCATTCTCCATATCTTCTTTATCCTACTCTGTAAAATTGATTGGATAACCAAGCGCATTCGCGTCATTCACAGCTTGCTGAGAGCCCATATATTCACGCAGATTAATATATTTATCCCCATACTCGGCTGACATTGCATTTTCCAAACTTGCGCGTTCCGCAGCCGTAAGAGTATGTAACCCAACAATGATATATCTATCTTGATTTGCCGTTTAGTGATTGATCATCGCTCTTTGCTGGTCAATCAAAACATTCGGATCATTATTCCATCCACCATTCTGTCCTATAAATATAACTGATAGATAAGTCAAGTATTCCTCATCATATTTAGGAACAAGTGGAGTTCCAGCGGTTACTGTCTTACTCTCTCCTTCTTTATTACGAATAAAAGAATAAGAATACTTAGCCGATGTGTATGTTTCTTGTTGAATGGAAAGAGTGCCTTCTACACCATCAATACTAACGACCTCAAATCCAGCATTTCCTTGCCGTAATGGAGAGCCGCCATCAATCTCAATCGAAACCGATGTCCGCTCTTTTGGAATCGTAAAGTCATGTCCCACTGTCATTGGCATGACACCATTTCTCCCCAATATCGTATCTGTGTTTTCTCCACCAACTCCCATATTTATTACAGGTACATTAAACTGATTCACACGCGGAGAAGAAGCAAGAAACCGATATTCCTTCGGCAACAAAGCTGAAAAATCTAAATTTTCACCTATTTTAGAAGACAACTCTGAAGAGATCACGTTAGGATACGTCACACCATTTCCTCCAGCTCCCGCCGTCAAGGAATCTCCCCAGCAAATAATACCCGGAATAGATTCTTTAAAAGAAGCATTTACATTATTCACTTTCCCAAAGAAAGCATCTTGTACTTCATCATATTCCTTCTGCTCTTTCTCTTGAACCTTTTCTGTTTCAAGTAGCGCAGTTTTATTTTCACTAGATTCAATTAAAAATAAAACCCCAAGAGATACTATACCAGCAACAGTAAGTCCCCCCCCATTTATAATATTTATTCATCTTTTTACCTCCTACAAGTAATTAAAATCACCTTTTCTGTGACATTATACTATATATCCATAAGTGGGAAATAGAATCACGTCTATAAAAAGTCCTTCATGTGTAAAAACTCTTTAAACAGATGTACTCTCATCTTATTTCCCAATACTATTTTATGCATCCCTTAATCCAGCGGACCATTCATTTGATGATAGAGTATCTCATTCCGTTTTTTTAATCTTATGATATATACTGATATCATAACAATCCATTGTTCATATCATCATTTAAATATATATCCTGAAATATAGAATTTTTTAAATAAATTGGTTTTCTAATTTTACACCCATTTCTGTCGCCAATGCGAAAAAATCATCTTTTTTCAACTTTATAACCCCTTTATTGGCGCTTCCAGTCACTAGTATATAGTTCGTAGTGATTGAATCCCGATAAGAAAAAAATAAATTATCGTATTGCGAATCAGCTCTTTCTTCTTTTAACATAAAAATAGAAACAGGAGAAATAACTCTTTGGCCGAATTTTCCATTTATAACATTTTCCGGTACTAACGCATATTTTGAATCACTATAGTTAACTGAATAATTACATGGCAAAATGATATATATCCATTCCTTTTCAGATGAATAGCCCTTATCTTTTTTATATAAAACAACCGTTTTCAAAAGTAAAGTATCTTTTAAAAAATCATCTTCCCCTTCTAAACTTTTCAATAATCCGTTTGAATCTGGTCCAAAATGATCTTTTTTTTCATAATAAAGAATTCTATGTTTTTCTAAAAAAATTATTAATTCCTCATTTTTTGAACTCTCATTTTTCACTTCTTCATCTTTTTTATGAGCTATAGCATAGATAAACTGTCCAAATTTTCCTTGTTTCGCATGATTTTTATCCGCCTCTCGAATCTCATCAAGAACCGACCTATCGTATTCATTAATTTTTATTATTCCAGAAAGATATGGATAAGTGTAAATATCAATATCAGTTTCTTTAAAACTTTTTAAAACGGCGGTTTTAATATTTTTCACTGAATAGCTTTTATAATTTTTTAGTAAAGGTGAATCTTTCTTCTTTTCATAACCAAGCCGAGAATATAGTGCTGTTATGGGTTTATTGGCCTTTCTATTTTGAGAGTTGATTAAATCGAAATAATCTTGATTATAAAAAGAAATAAATAAAACACCTGTATCTGATAGCCAACTATATATATAGCGAATAAACTCAGTTAAATTACTAATTCGGCTTCCTAAGCCAAATCCAACGACTATAACATCCGCCTTTTTATTTATTTGATTCAAACATTCATTTACTACATTCAGTAAGTCTAACGAATATAATTTAATATTTACATTATCACCAAATAGTTTACACTTCTTATTTAGTTTCTTCATAAATTCATAAGCATGAAATGATTCAGTAAACAAAAAAGCTTTTTCACTTTCTTCAATTACATTATGTGTTATTAATGAATTGAAGGCCCCAAATTCAACAATAACGGGTCTTCTTTCTTTAAAATCCCCACTTATTTCTTTGAAAATCAGAGATCTCTCAAAATAAATTGAATGTCTTGATAAATAGTCATAATTATAAATATCCTTTATAAGAGTTTTTTTTTGCAAATCTTTCAATTTTTTTAGATCCCATAAGAGGATTTGAGATTTTATTTATGTTATCTGAATGATTATTAAAAATTATTTCATCTTCTATAATTGGGAAATAACGAATAATCTTATCAAAAATCAGTTTTGCATATCTATGCTGATTTAATGATTTAGAAATATTTTTTTCTTCTTTTTCCATGACTAATCCTTGGATCGGTATAGAATATAATTCTTTTTCCCTAATGAATTCAAAAAATAGATTATATTTTTTCATTAACTTTTCACGAAAATTTGAATCAAAAGGTATTGCTTCTTTATCCATAATATCCACGAATACCAGAATCATTTTTATACCTTCATCATCCTTTAAGTTATCAATAATATTTTCTATACTATTTTTTTTTGCACTCTAAAATAAACCCTTGATTCGCAAAAATAATTGCCAATGAATAATTATCTCGAAAATTTAAAATCAAATAATTTAATTCAGAATCTTCTCCCCCGCCTAAAGAAGGAATAGAAATAGAACTTTTTTCATTTCTCCTTATATTTTTAAATTCAAATTTTTTTGGTGTTCTTGTATATTGCTTTTTAGGCTATCAATTATATTAGTTCGCCCAATATAATCCTGCATGGTTAAAGAAGGCTGTAAGTCTAATAGCTGTTTAATCAGATTATGAAAGTCTTTTTTATCTTTATTTTCATCAAAAATTTTTTTAACCTCATCATATAAAATTCCGTTCTTATAAAACTCTTCAGCAACATAATCAGACAATTCCTCATAATCATCAACAATACTTTTTTTGAGATTCGAGATGAATTTTTTAAATGTAGTTTGATGCACTATTTTTTGTTTTTCCACAATACCAGTTTTCTAATATCGATTTATTTACTTCTGGTAAAGAAGATAATTTATAGTTTGTATATTGTTTTTTATCCCTAAAAAACTGTACAAAAAGTGATGCTAATTTTGTTCTATTGATTCCCACTTTTATAACCCTTTCTTTCTTAAAATAGTGTAGAGGGGAAAACAATCATTTTGCGCCCCTCTCGTCGCACCATACATGCGAGTCTCGTATACGGCGATCTATCTGTATTCGTTTAACCGTTTGACTTTGCAAGATTTTCGCAGCCATCCCCATATCTTTTAATACAGATTTCGCTTCTGCTCCTCGCTTGGCTTGTATAGGACAACTTTCGAGTTCCATATCGCTTGTTCCCAGCGGGAAACACTATACAAACAATCGGTCCTTCATCCTGATCCGGACTACTATGACCTCAGCTGACTTCTTGCGACAAACCTTTTTCGACCATCATTTTCGTTACCGATCCCTGTTTGAAAGGTTTCGGATTCAATGTCCGCAAGATCTCTCGGGGTAAGATGTCCATCTTTCGTTCCAAGCCTCGTGATTTACCGGTTTGGTCTTTACGTTCTACTCTTCGGACTTTAGTTTGTGTTGCAACCTTGTCCACCATTTGGCCTTCTATCACGTTTCCGTTCGTAGACTCGAGAACTTTGCTCCCTCACTTCCTTCACCCTCGACCTCACGGTCTGCGGCTTGTGGTTCGCTACACTTGGCAGTAGACTACCCGTGGTCCGGACTTTCACCGGCTAGATGTGCATCATGCCCGACATACTGAAAAAATATCTAAAGGTTTCTAATAAAAATCAAGGGAGTTACAAAACTTCTTTCTACCCTAAAATTTTTAGAAATTCCCTCGAATTCTCCTTCTCGATTGGGTTAAAATCAACTCGCCCACAAAAAGGCAGAGACAAGTTTTGAGAAGTAAAGGAGGATTATCTATGAATTCAAAAACTATCGTTTCGCTATTTAACTTTTGGGGAATTTGTTCATGTGCATTACAGGGCGCCAAAAAAGAGGCTAAAAAGAAAGTAGAGAAAATTTTCTATTCTCTCTTAAATTCCTTCGGAGGAGGCTTTTTAAGAGATACCCTATTACTTAAGCGCATCCCTTGGATCATGACCATATCGGCGCTACCTTATTTAATCTGGATTGTTCTTGTTTCAATAATTTATTTGCTAATCGTTGATTCCAAGATATTTAAAAAATATTTTAAGGATTTCGATGTATTCATTTATCTTTTAGATATATTCTGTCTTAGTGCTTTTATAGTCATTGGCATTGACACAGCGATGGAATATACAAGTAATCCCTCTGTAATTATCTTATCCGGATTTATAACGGGTAATGGGGGTGGAATTTTAGTGAATATCCTATCATCTCCACACCACTTTCTAAAACATAATAATATACACTATTTTTTAACTGCATGGCTTGGATGTATCTATTATTATTTCGGTAATGATATTGCTTTTTTAACTCTCTTTATTCCCGTTATGCTCTTTCTTAACAATCCCCAATTTAAAACAGTTATTGCTCACTACGCAATATTATTGAACCCTGTATTCTACTATCCGCAAGTTGACTTTCTAACGCAAAATTTTATATCAAATGACACAACATCATGTAACAGAAAAGCTAGTGTTTGCTTTTACAAAGCAAAAAAATATTTGACTCTACAACGAATTCGCCAATGCTAAATAGAAATTTATCTTAGCAAAAGGTTTTCTAAACCTTTTGCTAAGACTTTTATTATTATAGCTGCTATTATTCGCTTAATCTATCACTTGAGGATAACTCTTTTATTTTAAGGTTTTGGCCTTGGAGAACATTTCTCTAGTTCTCTCAAAAAATCTTTCATTTGAGAATATTCCTCAAAGGTAATAATATCAACCCTGTGCTTATCACTCAAAAATTCTCTAATCGGGGTTACTTTATCTTTTTTTAGCATAATATAACATCTTGGCAGGTCTCTCCCTTTGGAGTTCCAGTTTAATGTCATATTTAAATCGCTGACTATATCTTCAAAATGAGGATCACTTCCTCCATAGCCTGCAAAAATCACAGAATTAGTTAAAAAAACAGAGTTTATTATGAGTCTAAATCCAGGATTATGTTTCATAATCGCAAGATAATCATCTTCTGTTAAAATGAATTCATCCAATTTAATATTCGCGATTTTTCCATGTGCATGAATAATTGCCATTTTTCCAGAATATATTGCCATAGAAAGATTCTGTTGTTCTGTATAACTATATGATTTCGTTAAAAGACTTGTATAACCTTCTTTACTTGCCGCTTGTTCAAGCAAATTATCATAATTTGTAGTTATGATATGCTTGTAGTTCGTCGAAACAATTATTTCATGATAATCACACGGTTTCGCACTGAAAAAAAATTCACTGAGCATATCTTCACAAAAATCTGTATTAATCCCATGCATCTTTACTTCTTTGATTTTGCCCTTCAAGGCAGTAATAGTAGATATTAGATTTTTATCTTTATTTATCTTTGCGTCATTAATTATATCCGTAAATTGATCACATGAATCTAAACTTTCATTCAGCTTTTCACATATTTCTATATATTTATCAACAAAACCATCCCATGCAGGCAATCCTGATTCCACCGAAATACCTGAACCCGCAAATATGGACAGTCTCCCTTCAGAGAGTACCTTTTTAAGTATTGGCAAGGCTTCATCCATGGTATATTGCATAAATTAATTCCCTTCCCACTAGTTAAATTCCCCATGTTGCAATATATGCCATCAAACAATCCATATTCCATTTCTCAACCAGTTCTTGATTAACAAGAAACGGGTAATTTTTTTCAATAATTTTATTGAAAAACTTTGTATAACTCTTCAAAAAGCTAGCTAAATAGTTTTTATCAATTTTACTTTTTGATTTTGAAAAACATAAAAGATAATTCATGAATTTTTCACATTTTTTCTTAAATGAAAGAATGTACTCATCCTTCTCACCATATTCCAATTCAATCATTTCTACCAATCCTTTACAATAAAGAATAAACATATAAGTATCATCATATATAGCCCTATAGGCCTTTTCTGTACCCTTTATCTTTTCCATCTTGTGTAGCTTTTTAATCATTTTATATCCGTTTTTTTTCAGATCTCTATTCGTTTTTACAACAGATTTAAATTTCATAATATATCCCTCACTTCACTCATAAAATGCTATCAAAAACCTCTAGAAGTCAGTAAATAACGTCCATTCATTTATTGGCTTCTACTCTACAACTTAACATCTTCTTTACTGGATTAGCTAAGTGAAAAAGCTAATATTCAAAGACCAAACCAATACTAAGAAACACTTACAATCTCCTCCCCTCCTACAATGCACACAGGATGGTATCCATAAGAAGAGTCGGTTAATCAAAACTTCCGCCACTATATACATCTAGATAATTGTGGATAATGAAAAATGAATATTAGAAATGTTTCTAAACAAATACGTTCCATTTTATCAGCATCGCTTTATCCAATTTATATTGGCTCTTTCCTCTTATCTTTCTATTCTACTTCTACCGCCTTATCCCCTCTCTTTCTATTTATCCGGTAAATAAAGTCATATATCAGATTATATTTAACATATAACATTATCTATTGGATTTCAAAGGCATTTCTTACCAAACATTCTAACATAGAAAACCAATTACACTAATAGATATTTTACTAATTACTATAAAAACTTTGAAATATTTTAGAACTTAGAAAAAAAGCATTCACCTGTGAGAACCTCTTCCCACAGATGAACGCCTCATTTTCTTTGCTTCATCCGCATTGCTCTTTGACTTCGCCATTCCACGGCATCACTTGATCCAGGATCTCATCGGTCAGCTGGCCGAGCTTTCCGTTCAACTTTTCCAATACATAGCGTATGTATTGATACGGTACGAGCTCGTTCGCTTTCGCGCTTTCCACAATGGAATACAGTACGCCGCAGCTGTTTCTTCTTCTATCACTTCCAGCGCGTCCACGAAATATGCGCCCAGCATAGCGCTCTTTGGTCGTGATCCACCTGATTGTATCCGCGTAATCGTCGGTGATCTGGATGCCGGTGAACCCGCTTAAAAAGCTGGCTGCGTATTTTCCTCCTCGTCCTGGCGTGTAGTCGAACAATCGGACCGGATGTTCGCTTTCCCTTACCGAGCTGTACACCCACATGTAGGACTTGGTCGTATCCTTTCTTCCTTCTTCGCCTTTGACTTGGATCGTTGTCTCGTCGCAGTGGATGTATTCTTCTTTCAATAGATGGCCTTTCATGCGTTCGAATAACGGCTCGAAATAATTTTCGGACGCAAGCATCATCCAGTTCGACATCGTCCTTCGGCTGATCGGCAGCTTCCAGCGGTCCCACTCTTTTTCCAACTGATAGTACGGTACGCCTTTGACATACCGCTCGTTGGCGATGTAGGCGATCGTCTGCGCACCGGCATACAATCCGGGTATCAGGGCGTCTGGCGCTTTCGTTTTATAAAGAACGCCTTCCCCGTCGTTCGTACACGCAGGGCAGGCGTAACTTTCCGTACACATATCTTCAATGATGATCAGCGGTGGAAGGATCTTCACGATCGTCCGCACTTTCTCCTCGCCGATCTTTATCATCCGTCCTCCACACCACGGGCACGTCTTTTCCTCTTCGCTCGCTTCGATCAAAACTTTTTCATGCGGGAGGGAATCCAGATCGTCGGTCCGGTTTGGACAGCGGCGGCGTTCGTGCGCCTTGACCTTCCGGGTCTTTTCTTCCGGTTTCGGTTCCGGATAGTCCATCGTGAACAACGGCTCCATGTTTTCCATCATTTGGATCGCTTCCGCTTTCTCGCTCTGTCGTCCAAAGAGCATCTTCTGCTGCTTGCGGATGATCGCGTCTTTTTCCTCGATCTTGTCGTACAGCTTTTCGATCAGTGGTCCTATGTCAAGAAAACGGATAAAATAAATAGATTTTTTTATTTCCTGACTGCGCGCTTGGTAGTCTGACTCGAAAAATTTCTTCCGCTTCCTCTCTTGACACCGGGTCCCTTTTTCCCCTGAACCACTTTCTTTGCCATCACCCAATTTCTTGATCGTATACATTGGGTTCGATGGCCTCCCTAGCTTATCAGGGGAAAGCCCGCTGTAAAGAGTGCTTCAGAATTTTTTCTCTTTTCACGCTACTTCTTACGTTCTTGCTTGTGCCATTCCATTTCATAGTCATTGGGCGATTGGTATTCGCAATGACTGTGGATCCGGATCGTGTTGTACCAGCCTTCGATGTATTCCCACACGAGACGGGACGCATGCCGATAGTTTTGGATCTCGCATCGTCCTAGCCATTCTCGCTTGATCAATGAATGAAACGACTCGATACACGCGTTGTCGTACGGCGTGCCTTTTTGCGAATAACTCCGCTTCATCCCCCTGGTCATTTGTTGATACAATTCGCATGTATAGTGGATCCCGCGGTCTGTATGGATGATGAGCGGCTGGTCGATGTGACGTACAGTTTTCGCCATTTCGATGCATTCCAGCACTTCGGTCACTTCCAACGTTTTTGACAATTTCCACGCGATGATCTTCCGGGAATAGAGATCCATGACGCATGTCAGATACACGAATCCGGACAATCTCGTTCGGATGTAGGTGATGTCGCTACACCATACCGCATTCGGCTTTTCTGGTGAGAATTGTCTCTGCAATTCGTTTTTCAACTCGGTATGGAAACAGCTGTCCACGGTTGTTTTTACGCCTTTTTTGACCCATTGAGCCTGTATGTCCATCTCGCGCATATACAGCCCGACAGTACGCGGTGAGATCACGATCCCTTGTTTTTCGAGAACTTTTGCAATCTTGGGTGCTCCATAGTTCTGGTGACTCTCTTCATAAATATCTTTGATCTGTTTTTTCACTTCTTCTTTATGAAGCGCCTGTTGGCTTGGTTCTCTTTTTAGAAAATCGTAATACCCGGAGGTGGAGAGCTTTAAAAGATGCAGCACTCTGGACACGGAGAAGCGAACTCCGGCGTTGTGTTCCAGTGTGACAAGTTCATAGATGACTTGTGTTAATTTCCCAGAATGCTGATGGCTTTTTTTAGGATTTTCAAAGCCTCCTGCGTGTCACGCAATTCTCTTTGAAGCCGTATGTTTTCTTTTTCGGCTTCTGAAGAATAATGACCGGATCCTACAAATGGAACTTCGTGGTTTGGGTTGGCTTTGGCTTCGCGTTTCCAACGGGCCAAGGTGCTTTTTCCGACTTCCAAATGATCGGCGCATTGCTGGACGGTCATGTCAGGATGCGCGTAGACATAATCCACCGCGTTCTGTTTAAATTCGGCTGTAAATTGTTTTTTCTTGTTTGCCATAGATCTTTGCTTCCTTTCGTAGATAGTATAGTTCCATGACATAGGTTTGGTAAGTTAGACTCTCTATTCGGATTATCCTATTTATATTCTAACTTCAGCCCCGACAAAGATCACATTCAATCCTTTTTCAAGGTAATTGTTTGTGGCCAGCTCCTCCATTTGAGAGCGATCCAGTCTTCTTTCGGGATCATAGTTGATCGCTTCCATATTGGCGGACGAATCATAGAAATGCGCGTTCTTTATATAACGCTCGATCGTATGGTTGACTCGGCTGGCGTACTCCATTTCGATCAATTCCGAAAACCGTTCATCAAAAGATAATTGGCCATAAGCGGGATCTGCCATTTGAAGTTCATATTGTTCGGCCATGACTGGCAACTTCATATGCTTGAGTTTGGTCATCAGAGCTTTTTTATCCATTGGATTTTCCTCCGTAATACTCTTTCCCTCTTACGAAGGCGTATACGTCGCTTTCCTTTTGGCGACCGCTCTTTTTATCTTTCAAATCTTGATTCGATTGGAGTATCATTTTAATATTTTTGTATCCAGGCTGACTGATGTGCTCCAACGCCAATTGACACGCATCTTCCAGTCTGGCTTTTCCATATTTGTCTGCGAGTTTTAGAAGCGACATGCACCCTTTATACGCTTGCTCTTCCACCTTGTATCGGGCGAATAATTTTTGGATGACGGTCAAAGTGTTTTCGCCAATGGAAGCAGCCCATTTCATGAATCGTTCTTTATTCCACTGGAATCGCTGATGGTTTTCCGGCATATGGCTTTCATTTGTCGAATATTGATTTACACGCCCGTACAGGCGATCGTGGGTGCAGATCTGATTCATCTTATAGTAGATCGTGACTGTGCTTTGCGTGAGTTTGACGTCCACATAATTTCCAACATATTCATGAGGTACGGAATAATTCATTTTTTCTACCGCTACATGATAATTCAATTGGACTTTGGCTCTTTTCCATACACTCATTTCAAAAGGATATTCAGGAAGGGGCTTCATGAAAGGAAGCTCTTCTTCCATATATACTGTTTTTCTTGATCCTTCGCGTTTTTGAAATGGTCTTGTGTTGAATTTTTCCAATTCTTTGAGGATGGCGTGATTCAGGTCTTCGAATGAGTAAAACTTCCTGTTTCTAAGTTTTCCGACAATGGCTACTGTACAATCACCTACAGTGCCTTCGACTGCTGCTTTATCCTTTGGTTTGCGAACTCGGGTCGGAATGATCGTCGTGTCATAGTGATCGGCCATTTCCTGATAAGACCTATTTAGGATCGGATCCTCGTATTTTTTATTGGAGACAACGCCAGTCTTTAGATTATCCGGAACGAGAAGTCGTGTCACACCATTGAAGAAATCATAAGCCTGGATATGGCAGTCAATCCAGTCGCCAATTTTCATACTCGGACAAGCTTGCACGTAACTATACATGCTAAAAGGCAAAGTCGCCTCGAATAGGTAAGCTGGAATCATTTCGCCGGTATAGCGATCATAAACGGCCATTTTTGTTCCATTCCAATCGACCATCAATTTATCTCCTGGCTTATGATTGATGTGCATCGTAAGATTATGTTTTTTGACATAGTCCCGATACTTTTCGCAAAAGTAGCTGTATTGGTAAAAGGGAGCCTGGATGGATTGACAGGCATCTGCATACTCTTCCCATAACAGTTTGATCGTTGTGCCGGGTTTCAACAATTCTTTGTGGATGTATCCAAAGTCAGGCTGTTTGATGGATAGATTGATTTTCAAATCTTCACTAAACAGTAGATTTTGAACATCCGGCTCGCTCAGGTCCTGGATCGAAGACCAGCAGATTTTTTTAGAGTCAGCCCTATTGAAAATTTTCCGAATCGTATCTCTGGAAATCTTCAACGCTACAGAAATCTGGCGCTGACTATAGTTTTGGGAACGCATTTCCAAAACTTTTTTAACATCCCGCATAAAAACACCTCCTAATTGCAAGATTGGACGAGTATATGAAAATACTCATCCATAGATATCTTACAACTGGAGGTTATATCATTGAGTTGAAATCGGTGGACTTGTCTAGCGGATTCAGTGGCCTTCGCCACTGTTTTTACTGGACTTATTTCAGCGTATTGGGTGGGCTTGTCGCCACGTAATATTCATCTTACCATCCGTCTCAAACAGCGTAGATGGCGCTGTCCTGCTTGCGGTCTTCAATTCAATGAAAGATTCCCTTTCGTAGAACGTTATAAACAGTTTACCAACCTTACTCCGATCCTTGTGCTCGATGCCTTGAAGGATCTCAACGCTTCCACTCGTTCAGTCGCTCGACGGTTCAATATGTCAGACACACAAGTTCATGACCTGTTCACCGCTTATGTCGATATGCAGCGACTTCCTCTCACCGAATATATCTCGATTGATGAAGTTTACCTAAATATTGATCCGGAACACAATTACGCTTTCGTCATCATGGATTTCGCGACAGGCGAGATCATCGACATCGTCGAGAATCGCCGGCAGTCTACATTGGAGGAATACTTTCACCGCATCCCGCTGGATGAACGTTGTATCGTAAAAGGCATCATAAGCGATGCCTACAAACCTTATATGGAATACGTTCCTCGCTTCTTTCCCAATGCGTCCTCTATCTTGGATTCATTCCACGTCATGAGCTTCATCAATCATCAGCTCAACATTTATCTGAACGATTTGATCCGCAGTAAAAGGGAGAAATTGAAAAAAGAATGGCTCAGAAACCATCCTCATCTTGGGCCCAGGGACTTTACTCCATCCGATACTAAAGAGATCATCCTGCTCAGGGATTATCGCTGGGTACTTCTCAAAAACGAACGGGACATCAATCGGTCTTATCGTCGGTACTATCACCCCAAGCTCAAAATGAATGTCGATACATCAACCATTGAAAACATGTTCTTCGAGATCGACCCGCGGCTGAAGCGGATGCATGGATTGAAAGAAGATTATGTATCATTCAACCACATGAGATTCGAAACGGAAAAGGAAGCAGCCTTCGCATTGAAGATCCTGATCCAAAAATACCGACGATCCACCATGGAAACCTTGAAGTTAGAATATAAATAGGATAATCCGAATAGAGAGTCTAACTTACCAAACCTATGTCATGGAACTATACTATCTACGAAAGGAAGCAAAGATCTATGGCAAACAAGAAAAAACAATTTACAGCCGAATTTAAACAGAACGCGGTGGAT
>NZ_CAXHOA010000003.1:15174-99617 GCF_964018005.1 uncultured Dubosiella sp. | reverse complement strand
TCTACGAAAGGAAGCAAAGATCTATGGCAAACAAGAAAAAACAATTTACAGCCGAATTTAAACAGAACGCGGTGGATTATGTCTACGCGCATCCTGACATGACCGTCCAGCAATGCGCCGATCATTTGGAAGTCGGAAAAAGCACCTTGGCCCGTTGGAAACGCGAAGCCAAAGCCAACCCAAACCACGAAGTTCCATTTGTAGGATCCGGTCATTATTCTTCAGAAGCCGAAAAAGAAAACATACGGCTTCAAAGAGAATTGCGTGACACGCAGGAGGCTTTGAAAATCCTAAAAAAAGCCATCAGCATTCTGGGAAATTAACACAAGTCATCTATGAACTTGTCACACTGGAACACAACGCCGGAGTTCGCTTCTCCGTGTCCAGAGTGCTGCATCTTTTAAAGCTCTCCACCTCCGGGTATTACGATTTTCTAAAAAGAGAACCAAGCCAACAGGCGCTTCATAAAGAAGAAGTGAAAAAACAGATCAAAGATATTTATGAAGAGAGTCACCAGAACTATGGAGCACCCAAGATTGCAAAAGTTCTCGAAAAACAAGGGATCGTGATCTCACCGCGTACTGTCGGGCTGTATATGCGCGAGATGGACATACAGGCTCAATGGGTCAAAAAAGGCGTAAAAACAACCGTGGACAGCTGTTTCCATACCGAGTTGAAAAACGAATTGCAGAGACAATTCTCACCAGAAAAGCCGAATGCGGTATGGTGTAGCGACATCACCTACATCCGAACGAGATTGTCCGGATTCGTGTATCTGACATGCGTCATGGATCTCTATTCCCGGAAGATCATCGCGTGGAAATTGTCAAAAACGTTGGAAGTGACCGAAGTGCTGGAATGCATCGAAATGGCGAAAACTGTACGTCACATCGACCAGCCGCTCATCATCCATACAGACCGCGGGATCCACTATACATGCGAATTGTATCAACAAATGACCAGGGGGATGAAGCGGAGTTATTCGCAAAAAGGCACGCCGTACGACAACGCGTGTATCGAGTCGTTTCATTCATTGATCAAGCGAGAATGGCTAGGACGATGCGAGATCCAAAACTATCGGCATGCGTCCCGTCTCGTGTGGGAATACATCGAAGGCTGGTACAACACGATCCGGATCCACAGTCATTGCGAATACCAATCGCCCAATGACTATGAAATGGAATGGCACAAGCAAGAACGTAAGAAGTAGCGTGAAAAGAGAAAAAATTCTGAAGCACTCTTTACAGCGGGCTTTCCCCTGATAAGCTAGGGAGGCCATCGAACCCAATGTATACGATCAAGAAATTGGGTGATGGCAAAGAAAGTGGTTCAGGGGAAAAAGGGAC
Source organism: uncultured Dubosiella sp. (assembly GCF_964018005.1). NCBI lineage: Bacteria > Bacillati > Bacillota > Erysipelotrichia > Erysipelotrichales > Erysipelotrichaceae > Dubosiella > uncultured Dubosiella sp. The sequence continues at coordinate 98,271 of NZ_CAXHOA010000003.1, read as the reverse complement.
CCGGTGTCAAGAGAGGAAGCGGAAGAAATTTTTCGAGTCAGACTACCAAGCGCGCAGTCAGGAAATAAAAAAAATCTATTTATTTTATCCGTTTTCTTGACATAGGACCACCTTTGAAAAAATCGCTCAATTTCTAGAGGTCCATATGCATGAAATCGCACTCTCATTCACGACATTGACAGTGTCGAGAAAAAGCGAAGATGAATCCGAAAAGTATTATGCCAGGCTCTCAAACGGTCCAATGGAGTCATTCAACCGAAAGCCAAAGGACTACAAACGAAACGCGAGAGGTGCTTCCAACTTTGATTATACACGCAACCGCATCCTATGGTCTGAAAGAAAGGATCCAGCGATACGAGCGGTTCCAAAACCAATGGAACAGGTGCATAGTTATTCACTGCGCAAAAAGACGCAGAAGCACAGGAGCAAGACTTACAACAAGAAAGACAAAATGGAAAAATAGGATTACCATCTAAAGTCTCTAAACGATCTTAGAGCTTGCCTAAACATCGAAAAAGAAGTCGGAAAACAATCCGGCTTCTTTACGTTTTTTTACACTTTGGGGGTCAACTTCTTTTTTTACGAAAGTGGCTTAGACCCCAAAATTGCCCCCAAAATTTCTTGGGAAACCCCTAAAGATTTTGGTTGCCCCACTTAGGATATCGAGTGATTTGGAGGTCAGGAAGACGCGGTTAGATTTCCCGCTTACAGAATAAATTCAATCTCCGAAAAAAGAAAGCGAATTTATTCTGCTTCAATTCTAAGATAATCAAGGCTAATAAACTGACACGCTACATATGTTCTAAAAAATTATCTATCTATGCATATTGTTCCTGATCCTCCTGTAACATAAAATGAGTCTCCAACTATATAATTTCCCATATCACTTACCATTAAAACAGCCCAATTTGCAATTTCTTCTGGAGTGGCTACTCTTCCAGTAGGATTCCCACTCCATTTTAAAGAAGACGTATTGGTCATGTTAAGCATACTAGTAGCAGTTGGCCCAGGAGCCAAACAATTTACAACGATTCCAAATTTAATCATTTCTTCTGCCATTCCGAGAGTAATTGTCCGAACACCATTTTTTGATATTTCATAAGGTGTTTTTCCGTGTTTTAAAGCGGATGCTGAACTAATGTTTAAAATATGTCCAGCAATCTGATTTTTTTTAAAATATTTACCAAATGTTTGACTTAGAAAATACATCCCTTTAAGATTAACATTCATTACCTCATCCCATTCTAATGGTGTAACATCCCAAAAATTAGATGAACCATGGATTCCGGAACAATTTACTAAAATATCTATCTTAGAACAAAATTCAGGAATAATAGAAAAAATCACTTCATCAAAATTTTCTGGATTATCTAAGTTTAATACAACATAATGAGCATTCGAGCCTAATTTCTTACAAGCCGCTTTTAATTTCTCCTTATTTCTCCCAGAAATTATAATATCGGCTCCATTTGCAATAAAACGCTCTGCAATTGCAAATCCGATTCCACCAGCCCCACCAGATATAAATGCAGTTTTCCCTTTTAAAAAACTTCCTTCCATAACGGGAATTTTAATCGGATAAAGTTTTTCAACTCTAACCTTAGATATGATCCTTTTTATTATTTTCTTAATCATTTTATTCTTCCTTTAAAATATTTAATATTTTCTTGGCTTTTTCTTTTTGTTTTTGAGAGAGAAATCCAGCCAATATTTTTTTTGTCTTTTCCTTATTACTCGTTCTATCCTTCCTATATCTATCATATAGTTCATTGGTATATTCTGCATCTCTTTCCATATCAGTAAAAATTTCCAAAAATAGGGGCTTGTCAGATGGTTCTCCAAATCGTTTAATAATATTATCAAACTCTTCTTTTGTAGAAGCTGAATAATAATCATACCCTAACGATTTAATCCAACCAGCTGCACTATTGTCATGTTCTGCGCAAATATATTTATTTAAAGTGGAGATATTCTTTTTCCCCATAAAGAAATGAAATTCTGATCCACCCCCATTATTAAGTAAAATAATCCTGACATTTGAATGAATACTTCTTAGTCCAGCTGCATTCATATCATAAAAAAAGCTTAAATCGCCAATTAATAGGAAAGAAAGCTTATTTGGAGAAGCGGAAGCTTGTCCCACAAATGTAGAAAAGCATCCATCAATTCCTAACCCCCCTACATTGCTATAGTTTCTAACATTTTTTGCTAATGAAAAAAACTGCATAATTCGCGTACTATTAAGAATTGCAGTATGTAGAATTGAATCTGCTGGAATTATTTTTGCTAAAGATTGAGCTACATAAAAATTAGAAAAATCAAATTCTGGTAATTTAATAGAATTAATTTCTTTTTCCCAACAACCAAAATAAGAATGTCCATTACACTCTGAATCCATTTTTATTTTTGCTAAGCTTTCAAAAAATCTCGATGAAGAAATTTCGAATATAGTAGTTAACGCTTTATAGGCATCACGAACTTTACCATCTTCTGATACTAGCCAATTATCAATTTTTTTATAGTTATTTCTTAAAAACGGCTTGAGATTATAAGCTGCTAGATTATTCCCTAAGGAAATAACTATATCTGGAAGCAAATGAGAAAGCTTAGATTGTGAGTACATTTCAGTGATTGGATAACTATTTATCACTCCCTTACAATCTAGATTAGAAAGATTCTCGACTGCAAAGATACAATTATATTTTTCATAAAATGAATTCATATTTTGAATATCTAAATCGGAAAAATTAACATTCTGTCCTACAACAACCATAATTTTCTTATTTTTTAACTCATGACTAATATTTTCCCATATAGGATTGTCCACAATAGAAATTTTTCTCTCTTTAGGTAATTTTAAACAGTTATAAAAATTAGTGGGGCCAATAATAGGAATATTAATTTGGACTGGTCCCCATCCATGATGTGTTAACTCTAACAAAGCTTCATTTACCAATCTATTACAAAGCCATTCATCCTCTAAGCCACGAATCCATGGAAGATCAACACTTTTTTTTATAACGTCTGTGAAAATATTAGTTTGATTAATTTTCTGTATTTCAAGTTGACCCTGAAAATATGGGTTTTTATCCGCTGTAATTGCTAATACAGGGACGTTCTGATAATAAGCTTCAGTAATTCCAGGAACATAATTACAAACAGCCGTACCAGAAGTACATATACACGCAACAGGTTTATTTTTCTCTTGAGCAACTCCCATAGCAAAATAGGCTGCACTTCTTTCATCTACAACAGAATAACAAGTAAAAAAATCATCCATTTCTACAGAATGAATCAATGGGATATCACTTCCTCCGGGTGAAAGAATAACATCGCAAATTTCATATTCTTTTAAAAGAGCAATTAATATTTGTACACTTCTTATATCACTATATGCCATATTTTTTTCCTTTCTTTTATATAATTTTTTTAATAACAGGTATTTTATTCAACCTATTGTTTGTCATTTTATTAACAAGACACATTGCTTCTTTAAATATTCTTCTATCTTTATAAATCAAAAAATAAATAGTATTTGGAATAATTGTACATATAACTATTTTCAACAGAAAAGTAAGTATCCCATTATCTTGGATTAGACCACAAATTAGAAAATTTAAAAAGCTAATTCCAATCCATATCAAAGCATAAGAAATAATATCATAAACAAAAAAAGTAGATTTTCTATGGAAAACTTCCGAGAATATATTATGAATCAACCACGGCATACCTACAAATAACATACTAATTACAGTTGATAAAACTACACCATATAATCCCCAAAAATTAACAAGCAATAAATTTAAAACCAGGTTGATCATCGCAGTGATTAACGGTCTGTATCGATCTGCATGCCAAATTCCTGACGCATCTTTATATAAACAAAGCATTTGATTAGTTATTAAAATATACGTGTAAATACAAATGCAGCAAACGACACCGATCGGAAGCAGATTACTATCTCCAACCCAAATTTTCATAAAAGGCTGATAAAGAGAAAATAAACAACAAACGCAAAAACCAGCTAACCATTCTGTCAAAAATGCAATCTTTTTTAAATCTTTATAATTTTTTTCAGGAGTCTCTGTTACAAGACTATTTCCAATTCCTGCTAAACAAGAATTAAAAATAACAATAAGAAACCCAAAAATCGAATTCATAATATAATAATAATTGTTATATTTAGCGAGTATTGTTAATCCCAAAAAAGCTGATATGACAATTGAATCAACCGAGTTTTGAATTACCCCTCCTATTTTAGAGGTAAATAAGTCCATAATTCTCCCATTTATTTGTCTCTGTTCATTTTTATCTATTTTGCCTCCTTTTTTATATTCTGGATATATCTTATCTACTATAATAGCAGTAACAATATTATTTATTGCTTGCCCAAATGGAAGAACTAGTAAATAAGCGTAATAGTTCTTGATAAAAACAATTGTTGCTAATTGTAAGATATACATAATGGTATTAGTTACCAGCATAATTTTACTTATTATATCATTTCTCTGATGAGCGATTAAGGCACTGCTTTTATAGGCAAATAACCAATATGAAATCACTGTATATCCTAAATTAATCCAATAAAGAACATATATATTCAAAGGGACTTTAGAATTTGAAGCAATTAATCTAGGTACAATAGGCGTAATCGCTAGCCCAACAACTGCAATTATAAACCCTATTATCTTATAATACTCTTTATAAAGATTCATAAGTTGAGCAATTTTAACTTGATCATCCTCAGCTATAGGTTTATACATACTATAAACCATCGCTGTTCCAACCCCAAGTTCTGTAAGATTCAGAACTTGGAGAATAGATGCAAATAAACTATTTAAACCAACATACTCCATTCCAAGGCTATATATCATTGCTGTTCTTATAATAAAAGGGCATATAATTTGATATACTTTTAAAATAGATCCAAAAAATATATTTCTTGATGTGTTTTTTGTTCTCTCAAATTTCATACGCTACCTATTAAATATTTTCTATCCAATTTTCAATAATTTCTTTTAATTTTGCATAATATTTTTCATCAAAATAACTATTTAACTTTTTATATTTGCATTTATTTATCATTTTTTCGGCAACTTTTGGAACATCTTTTATATTATCCACATAACATATATTTTCTTTGTATACTTCTTTAAACCAATCTACTCCAGTTACCACTTTATGATCATTTGATTTGATAACAATTACAGGGGTTCCCGCTATTAATGAAAATATAGTTCCATGATATCTATCAGTTATAATTAATTCATATTTCATATACTCATGAATCAAATCCATAACACTCTCAGAAATAATATCTTTTAATTTTGAAAAATCACAAGCAATTGTCGTATCTGATCTTGAAACATCTCCTATTTTTTTTAATTCCTTACAGAGAAAATCTATAGCCCTCTCATTATAATACTTCTCACTATCATCTCGACAACATAGTAATATTCCATCTCTTAAATCCTTCGGTAAAACTTCAATCTTTCCAATCATACTTGTCACAATATCTGGATAAGAAAGCGCTTTATTATTTGGAAAAATTCGCTTTGCATTGTTAAAAGAAACTTCATCCCTACAAAGAAGAAGTAAGTTATTATTTTTAGCATATATATCAGCTGTTCTTTTTTCATTTTTTTTATTTTTGAAATAAATAGTTTGTGGCATCATAATTATAGGAGTATCTTTAATTATCTCTACTACCGATCTATGAACATAATCATGAGTTCCTCCTAAATCTTGTGTACAATATCCACTCTGAAAGAAAATAAGGTCACCCTTTTTTCTTTTTTTTATCAATTCAATAAACTCTTTTTCCGCATTACAAATAGTTAGCGCTGAAATGTCATGAATGACATAGCCTGAATAATATTGACAAAGCCATTGTTTTATTTTCCAATATTGCGCCAAATCTCCTAAATTGGTATGAGTTGGTATATCTAAAAACCAAATGTTTTTTTCACTAATTCTTACTTCTTCTTTTCTGATATTTTTTTTTGCTCTTTCCCTAAAATATACTTTTTGCGTTTTCATATAAATTGGCTTAAAGAAAAGTTCAAAAAATTTATTTGATGCCACTTTTTTTCTTATTGTATATAAATTCATCTTACCTACCTTTTCAACTATATATAGAATTAGATGATCGTCCATATAACCCTAAAGCAATTGCGCAAATCATCCAATAATAATTACTCACTAGCACGCCTGATACAATTCCACTTATCATAAACCCTATAAAAAGAGAATAAATCAGCATAGTATCTTTATCATATTTATTAAATAGCACCTTCAAAATCATATATAAAACAAATAAATATGCAACAAGACCAACTACTCCAGATTCAAACATAACAATTCCTAAAGAATTATGCGCGCTATTCCATCCCAGCTGAATTGAACTTAACGCATCACTTACCACTGTATTATTATAGCCGAATCCCCAAATCGGAGATTTATCATATAAACTTGGTAAATAGGAATACAACTGTGACCTACCGGTAATCGAAATATCTTTTTTCAAAAAAACCGTAATCAGCCACACTATTAATGGGATTTTTTGGTATATTTGAAAGACAATGATCACATTAAGAATCAATGTCACTCCCATAACTTTTACTGGAGAAAATACTTTGCTCAATAAATTCTTATTCTTTCGCAAAAGAAATTGCATCATTCCTATAAAACACCAGGTAACCATTCCTTGCCCGCTATGGTAAAACACAGTTATAAGAATTGAGATTAATAAAAGAATAACGCTTAAAATTCTCGGTTTTCCATTATAAAGATAATCCCCAAGCAAAAGTAACGTTATAAGTAGAGCTAAACATTGAACCGTCTGTGCTCTACTACCTACAAAAAATTCTATTCCTAGTTCTTCAATGTTTGAAGCACCAATATAAGGTATAGAAAAAGCTATAGTTCCCATAATATAAATGATAGCAACTATTTTTATATCATCAAAAAATAATTTCCAATCTTTACGATTTAAAGACATAAAAAATACAAACATTGATAATATATATAATGAATGTTCTATCGTATATATAAGATCATTGATATGTACATATTTTTTGTAATTTATTAATTCAGATATACATAATAAAATAATATAAGCAATAACTAATAATATTTTTTTATTCTTTAATAGTTTAAAATGGGGAATGATAATAAATATCTCTATTATCGACCTAACAACATAGATTGTCTTAATATCTCCAGGAATAAAAGCGAATATGCGATAAGCCGGAAGCCATAAAAAAATTAAAATTAGCATTAAAATTTTCCTCTTGCTTATTGTCATTTCACACCTTCTTCATTTATTTTCTTTACCTTTTTTTTATAGTGTTTCAAGTACTTTTCACCTATAATTTTATAATTAAATCTCTCATTGACTAGTTTTAAACAAATAGATGATAAATCTTTTTTATTTTTTGAGCAAAATTGGATACCTTCTGCTAAGTCTTCTGAATCATATAAACGAGCTAAATAGCCATTTTTTTGATGCTCTATCAAGTCTGGCATTCCACCAATATTAAATGCCACGACTGGAGTTCCACAAGCTAGAGACTCCATTACGGTATTTGATAAATTTTCCTGAATTGAAGGAGCAATAAATACATCTGCAGCAGAGTAAATCATAGCTAAGTCATCATCATTATTTATTACCCCTATATTTGTATATTCCATGTTTACAGGTAATAAAAAATCATTTTTCCCTCCAAAAACAATTATATGATACTCTTTTTTGTTTTCGACAAATTCTAATGCTTTTAGCAAATATCCATATCCTTTACGCTTATCAGAAAATGCAGACATGGCACCAAATAAAATTATTTTTTTGCCCATTGGAATCATGTATCTCTGATAAACCCTCGAAAAATCTCTTCTTGGATAAAATATCTTTAAATCAATAGGATTTGGTATAGTTTCAACTAGACAATTTTTAGAAATTATACTTTCATTTGCACACCCAGATATCCAATTACTGCAACCTACAAATGACACATTTTCCTTTAAAGCGTCTTTTTTCTTCCTAAACAGAGAAGTTATATATGTTTGCGCTTGATTATTGTTTTCTATATAGTGACAATGAGTACATCCTCTTTTATATTCATCACACCCATTACTGTAATAGCATCCTGCCGTGAATGCATACATATCATGTAATGTCCAAACAATCCTCTTTCCTGTTTTTTCTCCTAATCTCTTTATCCCATTATATGAAAGCATACCATCATTAACCCAATGGATATTAATTATATCTGCGCTCTTCATTAATTTATTTTTTAATATATTAACTCCTATTTTACTTTCATAAATGTTTCCGATAATATTATATTTTTTTAGTTTAGAAACACTGGCCATATATATTATTTTATGAAAAAATATTTGCATATTCGATTTATAAAAACTATTTATATTTGGCTCTTCTTTTCTTTTAAAAAGAATTAATATTTTAGAATCTACACCTATATTATTTAAAGCCCAATTTATCCTTTTTGCCGCTCTATAGGCCCCTCCTTCATTTGTAGCTATAAGATGAACTACTTTAAGTCTTTTATTTTCCATAATTTCTCCTTTTATTTAGAATATAAAAAGCACTTATTGATTTCTATAAACAAAAAAATAAAAATTTATTCTTCTATATTTTTTTATGAAATAACTTTTCTAATCCTATTTTTTTTGTAAATAGCCACATTTTATCATGCATTTTAAAATACATTCTTATTAACTTTGCCTTTCTAGAACTAAAACCATTTAAAACAGAAATATTCATGTTCTCCTCTGCAGTTTTATCATAATTAATTTGATTCGTTCCTCCTTCTCTATAGCAAGCAAGAGGATAATCAATATATTTAAAATCTGCTTTTTTAGTATAAAATCTCAATAATAATTCTCTATCCATACACATTCTAAACATTTCATTATATAGACCATATTTATTATAAGCTTTTTTAGTGATAAAAGTTGCTGGATGATAAATTGACATCCCCATAAATAAACTTCTTTCATTCTTTGAAAATTTAGGAATAGCTATGTATTCATCTTTATTTTCATTACTAAAAATAATACAGTTTCCATAGTAAACATCAGTTTTTTCATCGTATTTTTCATAGATAGCATTTAAGGCATTCTTATTTAACTTATCATCTGAATTAATTATCCCAATTATTTCTCCTGTAGTATTTATTATGCCTTTATTAAAGGCATCACTAATACCATTATCTTTGCCTGAACTCCATCGATATTCAATTCCTTTATCTATAAATTTTTTTTCATAACTCTTAATTATATTCAAAGTTGAATCCGTAGATCCTCCATCAACAATTACATATTCTAATGGTCGATATAGTTGTCCTAATATAGATTCGAAAGTATCTATTATAGTTTTTGAAGAATTATATGTAATTGTCACTATCGATATTTTCACTTTATTCCTCCCCCTGCTTTTTTACCAGTTTAGCAGGTATGCCAGCGTAAGTACCAGATATAGTTAAATTTCCAATCACAACTGAATTTGCAGCAACCACTATACGGTCTCCTATTCTACTTCCAGGAGTTATAACTACGTTAGCACAAATCCAGCAATCTGATCCTATTTCTACTTTTTTATACTCATAACCTTGATTACAAATCAGTTTTTTTAAATCATCATGTTTATGGTTATGATCCACAATCACAACATTAGGTCCAAACAAACAATTATTCCCAATTTCTATCTGATCCATTGAAATTATCCTTACATTTGAATTAAAGTAACAATTATCACCTATATTCAAACCTCGTCCTGTGGAGACAAGAGCACAATAATCAGATATCCATGTTTTATCACCTAGATATATTTTTGATTTGTTTTTCACAATTATTTTACTTCCTGTCCCTAAGTATCCCTTTAATCCTTTGGTATATAATTTTCTAAAATTCAAAATTCTAAGAAAATTATATTTAAAAAATCCAAAAATTTTTTCTATCATTATTTACACCTTGCATTTAATCCATCGCCTTAAATATTTCAATCTTTGCATTAATGATTTTTTGTTAAGTATCCCATTGGAATATTTAATATTTATATCTTCTTTATATGTTTTCCATTCATTTTCATTGCTTATCCCTCCTTCATAAAACCTTGAAAAGTAATAGTTTACTTTTTTAAAAGTTTTATTTGAAAGATACATCCTTAGAAAACTATCATAATCTGCAGCTATTTGATATTGAAGATTAAATGAGAATTCTTTTTGGACATCCTTTTTAATAAATGCAGATTGAGGAATAAAAGGAAGATGTCTATATATTGTATCTATAGATAATGCTTTTCTTTTATTTTCAATCCCATTTTTATCAACAAATATTGAGTCTCCATAAAGTATATCGATATCAGAACCTAAATTGTTTTTTGCAACTATAACTGCATCCTCAGAAATAAATTCATCATCCGCATTTAAATAAACCAACCATTCTCCTTGTGCGATTTGCGCCGCTTTATTCATCGCATCATATAATCCTTTATCCTCCTCACTTATCCAATTAAATCTTATTCCAGAATCTATAAAATTTCTTTCCCATTTTTTTATAATCTCAATTGTAGAATCTTGAGAGTCACCATCTATTACTAGATATTCAAAATCTTTATCATTTTGTAAAATAACTGACTTAAATGTTCTTTCAATGGTTTTCTCTGCATTAAAGCACACTGTTATAACTGTTAATTGCATAGATTTCTCCTTACTCAAACCAACTAATCCATTTTCCAATCTGACAATAGTCTTTCTTTTCTAATTCTGCAGAGTACTTCTCCCTTATCATAGGATTTTCAATCAACTTTTTTATCCTAGAATAAATATCATTTACATTAACATTTGAGATTTCTCCATTAAAGCCGTCTATAATTTGTTCTCTAGCACCAGAAACATCCGTAGTAATAATCGGTTTATTAAAAAGTTTAGCTTCTGTTACAGTTGTCACATACCCTTCGTGTCGAGAACATTGGACATAAATATCACAGTATTTAAAATATGGGTAAGGGTTCATCCTATTACCTAATAAAAAAAAGCAATCCGTTAATCCATATTTCTTTACATCGTTGCTGATACACTTTTTTAATGTTCCCTCTCCTAATACATACCACTTAAATTTAAATCCATCATCTTTAAGTTTTTTGCATACTTGGATTGCAAGATCATATCCTTTTTGTTCTTCCAAACGTCCAACAGTTAAAATTTTAATACAGTCAACTTTTTTATATTCGTCGGGGTAAGTTTCATTTCCTTTTTTGATAATTTGGTCTGTTGGTACAATGTTCAATGCTACTTGGGTTTTTGTTGCATACTCTGGAATAGCTTCTATAAATTCCCTTTTTAATTGCTGTGATACCGCAAAAAACTGGTCCACACATTTTAAATATTCCTTTAGAGCACTAATTTCATATTTAGTCGTCCGAAAATCATTATGTATCCAAGTATATTTTTTTCTGGCTTCTACTCTTTGCGATAAATACCAAGCCAAAAAAGGAGAATGCATGTGAAAGTTAACGGCAATATCATATTTTCTATTTAATTGAGGTATTTCTTCTAAATTTACATTTAACTCAGCAAATGGAGTTTTGTTAAGTTTATGTTTAATAGAAAATTCTAAAGCTTTTAAATATTCTCTTTTTTTCATGCAGTCCCGGACTGTTATTTTAGTCCCTCCAACTGGAATCGAGTTTCTCAAATCTTCTTTCATCGGAATCTCAAAGAAATTAATTTCATCCGGTACTTTTTCAACAAATTCCCCTTTTTTTACTATAGAATATATTGTCACTTCGTGCCCCATCATTATTAACTTATTCCCTAAAGATATTAAAGCATTTTCGACTCCACCACATAGCATCCATTGTGTAAAAAAAGCTATTTTTTTCATTCAATTTACCTCTATTCTAAAAAGACTGATAATTGTTTTATTTTAGTCAAAACATCATATGCTCATACAGAATCATATATTTGCTTAAGGATTTCATAATTTTCTTCTCCGCTATATTTTTCCATAAACTGTTCATAAATTTTTTTAAAATCAAGAGGTTGGTGCATAGCTTTTTTTACCCCAGCTACTATCCCTTCTACAGAATCAAACTGAAATTTATATCCCGTTACTCCATCCTCCACTAAATTGTTTACATTTCCAAGATTAGAGCATAAAACGGGTGTCCCTACAGAAAAGGCTTCGATAATAGTCATAGGAAACCCCTCATACCATTGCGTTGGAAGAATCAGACCTTTAACATTAGCTATCATCTTTTTAACCACATCATTTGAAATATGGCCTTTTAGAATTATGCTTTTAATTTTATATTTCTCTATAAAATCTTTACACCATTTTTCTTCGGGCCCAGTTCCACAAACTATAAGTTTAGGAGGCCTTTTTTCTTCCCTTTCCAAATCTCTCCACGCATTAAATAAAAGCTTAATTCCTTTTAATTCATCAAGGCGGCCCACAAAAATAAATTCATCGCTCCGTCTGATATTTATTTTTTCATTCAATTTATCACTAATAAAATTAGGTTTTACAAAAACGTTCTGATATTTTATTTGATTCAACTCAAGTAATTTTTCCTTATTAAAATCCGTCAAACAAATATAATTGATTTTTCCGTAAATACCTGTCATCCTATGAAAAATTGTACTAGTCACACATGCTAACGTCTGAATCCTACTTCCTCGATAACAACGGTGCTTTAATGCGCATTTTAAACCGTGTTCTACGCAATCTTCACAAATATGGCTATCCCTATAAAAAGTTGCTCCAGGACAAAGTAACCGAAAGTTGTGAATAGTCTGGATTAGTGGCACTTTCATGCTTCTTGCGGCATAATAAACTGCTGGACTTACTAGATTAAGTGTGTTATGAACATGAACAATCTCTATATTTTCTTCTCTTATCAATTTCCTTATATCTCTATATGTCTTTGGATTAAATACCGTTGTGATCGGAAGAAAAATCTTCTGAATTTTTTTCATTTGCTTTAGTTCCATATTATCGCGACTATATAAACACACTTTATGTCCATGCTTTTCCAACATCTTCATTTCATTCGCTACAACTGTATCTTCACCGCCAGGAATTTGATAATAATTATGTACAATTAAAATATTCTGTTTTCTTTTAATGTCCACAGTCATTACCTCACTTTCCTTTTATCATCGCATTCCATATAAACTTTGTGTTAGTGGTCAAATACCTTTTAAACAACCTTTTAGGATCCTGTATTAAACGATACATCCATTCCAGATTATGTTTCTGCATCCATATAGGTGCACGTTTAATGTTTTCTGCGTAATAATCAAAACCTGCTCCTACCCCAAGCATCAGTCCGTCAATTTTTCCTTGGTGCGCCGCCATCCACATTTCCTGTTTTGGAGCGCCAAGGCCCACCCAGACAAAATCCGGCTTAGCATCATTAATACTTATTGTAATTGCTTTATCTTCCTCTTTTGTCATTGGTCTAAAGGGGGGGCTATACATTCCAACTATTTGAATTCCCGGATAATTACTCATAAGATTCTGATTTAGCAATCTCAAAGTTTCTTCTGTACTGCCATAAAAATAATGGCGATATCCATTCTTCACAGATATTTTGAATATCTCTCCCATTAAACTTGGACCTGTTGTGCGCTCCATATTCTTATAACCACGTTTCTGACCAACAGTAGAAAGAGGTCCACCATCTGGAATTGCCATTAACCCGCCATTTTGAATCGCACAATAAGTCGCATCTTCATGACTTGTTACGGTTGTATGGACATTCGAGACACATATATAGTCTCCTTTTATTTCTGAAATATTTTTCTCGAGATAGCTCACCAACCATTCCATATTAATTGCTGCAATATTAACCCCCATGATATTACAAGTTGGAATGAGTATTTTATTAACCTTTCTCTTATATTCCATTGCGCACACCTTTTCCTTTTTCCCCTTATATGGTAGAGCTCATATCGAGCTGATCAAATTATATAAAACAATATTTTCAATATTCATGATATAGATTTCTCTTAAATATTCGCTTATCATCTCAATCTTGTGAACACTCTGCCACATTTTAATAATAATTATTGTACTGAATCATATTCATTCTTTGATTTAGCGATTCCTTTTGACCTGATTAATTATGATATAATATATTTGAAAAAACACTTTATCACTCGTCAATAATAGCATACCTTACAAAAACCTCAACATAAAATTGCAAGATTGTGGGAGAAACGTGATTTTTTTAGGCAAATCATTTCAAAAAGTTATGTGATACTGATATAATTTTCGGCTTTTATTTTTTATCTAGGCTTTTACACAAAAAAATTATTTTATGTGTTGATTATTTTTATTTTTTTGTTCAATAGTGATAAGTATAATGGTAACGCAAATGCTTAATGAATCCATTTGTAAAAAACGTACCAGCTGATTGATTTAGATGGCACATTTTTTGATTATAAATTAATTTTTTATTCCTTTTAGCTTCCCATATTATCAAAAACTCTCCTTAAGTAATAAGATTTCAATTGATTTTCTCTATTCTCCCACAAAAGAAAAAGAAGCTTCTGCTAGATTTTCTGTGTCTACAACCTGTGCTTGTTCGAATTTATCTAAATTTAGAAAATGATCTTCCGGCATTTGATCAAAATACAGAATCCTATATTCGTGTTGATACTTTAAATCCGGATTCTTAAATAAAAATCTTCTTACATCTCCTTTATTAAAATTTTCTATTTCTTCAGCATTCGGTTCGCGGTAGATGCAAGGAGCCAAATAATAATTGTCTTCAGGAAATTTATTTTTGAATTTTTCAGCTAATTCATTTTCCCACATAACTACACAATAATCGCCAAAATTCTCTACTATTTCTTTCCATTCATCTGAGAATAGAGGCAGCTTATAATCTATTTTCCATTTACCGTCACCTATTTCCTCTATGCCTGTTATATCTAGTTCATCTGCAAAAACGCCAAAAAAGCAACATAGAGAAACTTTTTCATCATTATCCATTTTCGCCCATATCGCTTCCTGGGCATCTCCTTGTCCTTTTTTCCTTTCTCTTTTTCTAATTTTCTAAAATGTTTGATGTCATTTAAGTAGAATTTTCCGTTCAAGATGTCATCGGCATACTGTTTTTTTTCGCAAAATTTATATATAATTATTGGTTCTTTTTTGGTATTATCTTTTGAATTATCCTTAATACTTTGTTTTTCTTCTTTAACCATTTCTAATCCTCCTCGACCCTTTTTGTATCACTAAAATCATATTCACTTAGCAACACCGGATTGAATAGTTGATTAATTGAACTTATAATTTGTTCATCTGAGAATCCAAAACTACGAAGTTGCATGCAATACACCATATATTCTAAAATTATAACTGCTGGTAAAGCTTCTTCTTTAAATTCTTTGTCAATATTTCCGTGTGCAAAATTATTCCGTTGATGAGCAATTTCTTCTCCAATTTCGACAAAATCAAAGTTATTTGTTTTTAATCGCAAAGCCATCCCCTCACAATATCTTCCAAGAACATTTTCATAATCCTTTCCAACACGTTCTATTTTACTCTGCAAACTTTCTTGATGATCACTCTTTATTTCGTTTATGAACTTTTTATACCACTTCTTTTCTCTTCCCATGGAATTCTTCTTTAATTTTTCCAATTCGTTTATAGCTGCTTCATTCGCCTGTTTTCTCTCTTCACTTTGCATATTCTGATTTGAATAGATTCTCTTATAAGTCCATTCAAACGCTGAGGTAATTAATACAAATTTCCCTTCTGTAATCAAATGGCTATCTTGATACGACTCCGAAATATGGATATTGTATAAGTTTCCATCTGCAATTTCCTGTAAAATTTCCCCTTCATGTCCTTCAAACTCTTTAATTGAAATACAACGATTTTTTTCCAAAGGAAAAGTCTCAATTGGATAGTTGCTTTTTTCAAATCTAAATTCTCCAATTTTGCCACTTTTTTTCTTATATATGATTCCCTTCATTTCAATTTTATTAAAATGAATATTGCGTCGATACCATAAAAATTGAAGAAATTCTTTTCCAAATCGACATAATTTCTGAATCATCCTGTAATCATTCGTTTCTTCAAACTTAAAACGAAGGAATGAATTTATCATAATTGGTTGCTTTGTAGGATTATAAGCTTTTGTAATTTCCATTCCAAAGAATACCTCTACTGTTTGATTGTCCACTTTAAAAGTGGTTTTTTTTGTATTTAATTCAGAAAATTTTTTTAATGTGAACTCCCATTGATTATCATCACTTCTCATTGATTTTTCGATTGTATTGTATGGGGGATACATACAATTTATTTCTGGTCCATAGAATGAAATCCCACATATGCTTGACTGACGATTATTTAATATTATATATTCAGTGACACTAAAATGATATTCATCTTGTTTAAAATCCTCTTCGTTTTCCGGAAAATCTTCTACATAAAATACAATAGTTTTTCCGGACCGATCATATCCCACAATAACTTTTGAATGAATTTTTTCTAAAATATTTCCAACTATTTTTATAGGAAAGTATTTATTCTTTGCTTCTAAACGATAAAGACTAAGATCGCCATCTTCTTTGATAAATAAATACTCTACCTCCCATAATTTCATATTTCCAATAAACGCCATATTTCAAATCCCTTCTTTCATTAGTATTCTTATTCTACCACATAAAATAGTCTTTTTTTCTATCCTACCGAATAAGAAATTTAGCTAATCATTTTTGCATACCATAATGAAACCATAAAATGAATGAGTAATTATTAAACAAATCATAGATGATTATCTGTTAGCCCAAGTCTCTTTTATACAACTAATCCTTTCTCTCTCATCTCATAAAGTGCAAATGATCCGATAAAAAACAATATATATCTTTTGATAAAATACCCCTAGATTTTTTCACTTCAATTCTAAGATAATCAAAGAAAATGAACTAACGTACTCTATGAATTTATTCTTCTCTCTTTTTACTTTTTTAAGGTAAAATGAAGTTAATAAGCGAGGGATATGAAATGAAGAAAAATGAAATTAGAAATGATTTAAAAACAGCTGCAGGTATATGCAATGCCAACCAAGAAAAGATAGAAAAAGACATTCCCCATAGTCGTCACAATGACAAAGGAGAGCTAATTTCAGGCGAGAAACAATTATCAGATTTGAAATACTCAAAAAACTATTTCACTGGAAAAAGAAAAAATAATGATCCAAGTTACTCATGGCTTCCGCCGTGTTCAGATGGAGACGGCTTTTTTATAAAATGTAAAAAAGAAAAAATCGATTATGGGCGCTGTTTTCGTCGCTTACCTTGCAAAGAAACAGAAAGTGAGCTTATTTCACGTCAAGCGTGTAAATTAGAAATAGGAGCCCTTATCGCTCGTTATGGACATCCTTCTGGACAATATGCTTCTCCATATGGTACACCTTACGAGCAACTTTCTCTTCCTTATCTTCAAGAGACGATGGAATATCATGTTTATAAAGTAATCAAGCCTATTACTGTGGAATGTGAAATCGGTACTAGTGCACCAGCTTTTGGACAACCAGGCTTTGGAATTCAATTTTATTTTTCAAATGAAAATGGGTTAAGGCAGTATCTTGGTCTTTACGGAAAAGAAAAATATTTGGAGGAAATCAACTATGAACTATTGCGAATTACCCATTGAATTAATAGAAGGGTTACCAGAGGCAGAATCTGGAATTTTAGAAATTTTTCAAGAACTTACTGCTCAATATGGATTTCAACAAGATGAAATTTCCTACCAAAATCCTCGAGAAGATTCTTTTTGTCTAAAAAAAGATAGCAATGAAAAGTGGGTGCTCTTTTATTATGAAAGAGGACAGAGGCATAATCAGATAATACTTTCTTCAGCACTTGAAGGATGTTTTGAAATTCTTGATCGTACTATTATTAACCAAAATGCTTTAGAAACGATTAAAAGTGTTTTTACGACCGTTATTTTACTCGAAAAAAAAGAATTAGGTATTCGTCTTCCGAATTATATTACAAAATATTTAATAAAACACGGCAGAGAAGGATATAGATACATAAAAATTAAATATAAAAGTTTAGCCCCTTATCCTCTTCTGGGACAACTAAAAAATCAAATCTGCAGTTCAAAAGCGCGATTAGCAAAAGAAAATCCACCTTCTTCCCAGGTTCATCCCCCTTATGGAGGTCATATTAACCGCTTAAATCGGGGTGGTACTACTTGTATTAGAGGCTATAGTAATTTTTCCTATCGAATAAAGAAAAAAAAGAAAAAATTGCAAAAAAAAGCAAAAGCCAAGTAATAGTTTTCATCATGAGACTTAATTAAGTACCTATAGTCATTCTGGAAATTTATACATTTATAGTTTTTCCTTCTGCCATAATCCCAGAATGTGATTCGAAAATAGAATCACGTTTAGAAAAGGGCGTTCACGCGTGAGAATCTCTTCCCACCGATGAACGCCTTGTTTTATTGGTTTCATCCATATCCTTTAATTTTGGATTTTACCAGAAACCAATGTTTGCGAATGATTTTTATTTAAGTTTGTGATCCAATTATATTCGTCTTCTCCATAACAAATGAAGAAAATTATACCTGCAATAACAAGTCCAATGAGCGCCTTCCTTAAACTTTTTGGCATTCCATCTTGAGACCTTATGATATCTTTACCGACGAGCCGGGCAATCAGCACAACGAAACAATATAAGGCGCATAGAATCACTATCCCGATTAAACACGCGCTACATAGCATCGCGAATAACGGTACTTCCTTTAATTTTGAATAGTCAAATAGCCCATTCATCAAAGACATTCCGCCAAACATGACAAAGGCGATGGCGACAAATATACTTACAATACTGATGAGTTGGGTATAAATTTCTTTTTGCGCCTTATCTAAATCTTTTTTTGCTTCTTTAAGTTCTGTTTTAATATTCTCCACTTCTTTTTTCGAGTTTTCTAGATCCTCTTCCGCTTTATTGAGTTCCTCTCTAAAAGCGTTCAAATCATCCATTATTTTGTTTACTTCCTTGGTCACGGCTGAATTTATTTCGGATTCTACCATTTCTGTTATTTTTTCATTCGAAGTATAAAAAAACTCATATTGGTCCTGAACCAGATTGATGTGGTCCCAAACTTTAAGAATGACTTTTTGTGTTTCAGTTTTCACGCCATTGGATGAATTTTTTGAAAACTCTAGCAGATGATCTATATTTTCTGTAATGTGTTCGAAAGTTGCAAAAAAGCCATCCAATTTCAATTCATTACAACATTTATTAGATAAAAAAGAAGTGATTTCCGAATACAGCAACCGGCCATATAATCCAAGATATCCTTCCAGTTTACCAATCCACACTATCTCGAAACCTTCTGGTGTTGGATTTTGATCCAGGTTTTCCAACAATTCACGCATCGCGTTTTTCGCGTTTTGTGTTTTCCATGCACTGGGATTCTTCTTTTCTTCTTTTTGAACCAAATTCCGAAAACCTTCGATCACATTCTGCCTATTCTTGTTTTCCATACGTCTCATTAAAATAAGAATCGATGCTTTCAAATGAAATCAAATTGTCGGTTTTTTTTGGATCGTACGCGTTTTGCCAAGGCGATTGCTCATGGGTCATGTTTACTAGATCGGATGCCGAGCAGTCTTTTAAAATCAACGCGATATCATGGATAAAGCCCTTGTCTTCTTCTTCCAAACTTCGGATTTCCTTTCGTTCTAAATAGGCTTGTGAAAACGCTGGAATACTATTCGCCCCAAACATTCGAAATTCTCTGTACACGGCGCGCACGACCGGTCCATATTGCCACGCTTCAAATTCATCCTTAAACAGCGCTTCATGATCGGGCACACTATACAATCCTTGAAAAAAATACAAAAGTTTTTGCAGTTTCAAATTGGAAACTACGCTTTTTTCCTTGTTCAAAAAATTGATGGCTTCATAAGCCACATCTAACGCCGAATACTTCCCTTCTTTCATTCTATCTACCTCCTTCTATTTCCTTTTCAATTCCATTATCGCACATTTCATCTCCTCCCGTTTTCCTGATAACTTTCATTGAATCCTAATTTATAGAAAGTAATTGTATATTAGGTATTTTCTTGCTCTTCGTCAATACAATTTTCCTTTTTCGCCTTTATTTTGGCATGGATTGTGTTATTTTGGACCTTATAACCTAATGCTAGTAAAGAAAAATTTTCGGAAAATCCAATTATTTCATAATTTCTTTTCTTATTTCTCTCCCACAACCCAAGTCATATATCAAAGCAGGAAGCCAGGTTGTGTGCTTTTTCTTATTTGCTATCATCTGAGCCAATGGGATACCGGCTTGCTCCGGGAAAACTTCGTATATGAAAAATTCCACTAAACAACGTGGATTGGAAAATCAAGCCATTTTTTTATTCAAAATTTCAAATACCACTCATTTTTTATAAATAATAGCAAAAAAATGAAAAAAAGATGTTTTTTATTCTTTCCAATGATTTCAATTACAAGACAATTATAACGAGCTGAATGTGAAGGAATATACCAACTCGATGTACATAGGGATAAAAATTCCCTTTCTTTTTTTACCTTTCTAAAGTATACTAAAAGCACGATTGAGGTGTATGTTTTCGGACTGCACTGGGGGAGGCACTCTGTGGCTCTCTTTTTTTTATTCACATTTTTTATAGAGAAATCTGATTAGCCTTAAAGAAATCCTTCCTGACAAAAAGAGAAAAAAATCAATCAAATCCCTTTTTCACTTTTATTCTGTGTTTTTTCTTCCAACCCCTGTTTTCTCAATCTGTTTTATCAAATAATTCTGTATTTTTGGTTGTGATGTTCCATTTTCTATGGTATAATTCATTCACACGAAGAAAGGAGAACATCATGTCAAACAACTACGAACTACAGGTTTGCGAGGACTCGTACTCGGTCATTGTCGACGAAGTGCAATACTTCCTGTCGCAGGAAAACGGAAACGAGCTTCCTTTGATTCAAAACCAAAAACAATCTCTTTTGATGAAAATCAATTTGGAGGAGATGCTGAAAAACCTTCTCAACTGCACCAAGCTGCTGGACGTCGTGTATTGTTCGGTAGCCGGGATCGGCACACTGCCCGGACGGGTCAGCCAGCTCCAAACTTCCCTGCTCCAGACGGTCAGCGACAGCGAGTTGACAATGAACTCGTTTGTCCGCTCGACATCGAAAGTCCTGTCCGATTTAAGCGAGGTGTATCCATGTCTGGGCGATGGCGACTATCAAAGCGCGGTGTCGATTCTTCAGTCCGTCAAAAACGTCGCGAAAGCGATGGAAAACGCGGCCATTGAAATTCGGGACGCCTTCCAGGCGCGCTGCGACGAGACGGCTTCCATTTTGCAAGACGCCTTCCACAGCAATCAGGAATTTCTCGACCACCGCGACCAAACGACCGAGGAACTCGCGGAAATGAACGCGGAACTCGAAGCGCTCGAAGTGTTAAAAACGATTTTGGAAACCCAAGTCGAAACGATGAACGAGGAATACAAGGCGCTTGAAAAGAAAGAGGAACAAGCGGCGGACCGGGCGTTTGGACTGGAACTGACCGGCGCGATTTTGGGTGGCATCGGCGAACTCGTCACCACGGTGCTCCCAATCAAAGATCTTGTGGGTGGCATCACCCCGGAGCCGAGCCCCGAAGCGACATCCACGCCGGATCCGGTCGATGATTCCCAAATCGCCCAAAACGAGGAAGTGCGAAAATCAAAGCAGAAAAAAGACAATTTAGAAACACGGAAAAAACAACTCGATCAGGACATCGAAGCGCTCAAAAAAGAGCTAAGCGATCCAGCCATCGCCGATTTGGAAAAAAAGCGCCAGACGCTCAAAGAAAAGGAAGCGGAGCGTGAACAGCTCGAGCAGGACATTAAAACGCAGGAAAAGACGATTGAAAAAGTGTCGGGCGCCCTCAAAGCGGCCGGAAGCAGTTTCACCACCGCCGCCTCCCACGAGCAAACCTCGGTCGAAGCGTACAACAAACGACTGGAGGAACTCGCCCGCCTGCGTCACGAAATGGCACAGCAGGACGCGGAAAACAAGGCGAAGATCGCCAAATACAAAGCGAAAATCGCGTCGTCCATCGACCACAAAAAAGATTTGGACTTGACGATCCAGTCGCTGACGATGGCCATTGGCAGCATGCGCCGCATCGTCACGATCCTGAACGAAACGATCTTGTTTTGGAAAGGCGTCGTGGTATGCTGCGAGACGTTGGCCGACTCCGAGCTGGTCGCCAAAATCGAGGAAGCTGAACAAACCGAATCGAAAACGGAAAACCGGTTTTACGAAAAACGATTGTTTATTAAGCCGTTCCTGCTGTATTTCATTCAATGGCAGGCGCTGCGCCTCATTTCCAACGAATATGTCGACAGCATGGACACGGTACGAAAAAGCCTGGCCGAAGCCATGGCGGAAAAAGAAGGGACGCGTGAGGAACAATGGAACAAAGCCGCGGCGAAAGCGCAAACTTTGGACGTCTGATCGAACAGCGTCTTGCCGAGCTCAACCTCTACTTGCAAGACGCCCGCAACGACGCCGGCGCGTTTGAAATCGACATCGCGAAAATCAAGCTGGATATTTGGATGAAAGAAGCCAAAACGAAAAAAGAGCTCGCGGAACACGAAGTCGCGGCGTATGGCGCGCTCAAAAGCGATTTGCTCGATTTGGAAAGCCAGCTGTACGACAAAATGGAAACGGGCGAAAAAGCAAGCGACGAGCTGTCCGCCCGGCTCGCGCAGCTCTCAAGCCGCCTTGATTCGTTTGAAAAAGAGACGAACGATTTGAACACGGAAATCCAATCGCTGCAAGACCAATACAACGAAGCGCGGAAAAAACGCGAAAAAGCAAGTACGTGGTACTATATGATCATTCCCGGCTACAACTTGTATTTGGCGCTGGACGCGGAAATCAACGCGAGCGACGAACGCCTGCAAGCGCTCAAACACCGGTTGGAAAACCGGGAACACGCGCGACAGGCGCTGCTGGACGAGGTGCGGCAAACGCGGCAGGCGTTTTTAAACAGCCAGGACGAGTCGTCCAAATACGCCAGCGCCATCGCGGAATTGAAAAAGACGCTACTCGAGATAACGGATAAAATTTCGGAAAGCAAAAAATCGCTCGTCGCGTGGAACGAGCTGTACATCCAATATGGAACGATGAAGCAGGAGCTAGAAATCAACGGAACGCTTCCACCTTGTTTTCTAAAACAAATCACCATTTAAAAAGGAGGGAAAATCATGGGAATTCAAAGTAAAAACGGGCATTTTATCTTAACTGGCGACAACACGCTGATGCTTGGAAACTCAAAAGTTCGAATTTTCAAGCCGGCGATCCTTGCCATGTTTCCGTGCGAAAACGACGAGGATCTCTGCCATCGGATTTCGTTTCAAACGATGAAGGAAGTCATCGGCTTCGCGTTTGATCCATCCATCGAAAATCCATTCACTGTGCTTAAAAACCTGCGTGATCTAGTCATGATCCATAAAGTATGGAACGAAGTCACCCGGCAAATCGAGTATTGGAATTCCGACCTGGGAGATACTGAAGCGATCGTGGAAGAGCTTTGCCAGCTGTGGCCGCCAAGGACCCCGGAGCTTTCGCAAAATTTCGTGGATTTGCTCGACGATTTTCTAATGGAGTTAAACAACGCGCCCGCCAATTTACGACGGGGCAGCGCCAACTGGAACCATTCGATTGGCAACGCGTTTGATCCGGCTGAAGCGTATGGGGTCGATGAGGAGAACATGCGCTTTCAGCTAGGCTATGTGGATGGATTTATCTTGCAAATCATAGAGAACGGCTTCATTCCTACCGGATCTGGAAAAGAAATGTGCATCTATACGGGGTTTCATAGCGACGGTTCTCCATTTGTCTACTCTTCGCAAAATCCGGAAAATGAATTTGAAACGGTGGACAATGTTGGTCCTTGCGATTTTCAAATCGTATATCCAGTTTTTGACTTGGACACTTGGAAATCCATCGGAGAACGGACTTTTTCCGGAACGATTGCCTTGCCGCCCGATCCGGAGGAGCAGTAAAAAAAGCAATACAATGTGGACAATGAAAATTGTCCTTTTTGCCGTTCATCTACAAAAAAGCCAGACTTTAACGAAAAAGTCTGACAAAATTTCTTAATAACACTTTTTGCAAGGCTCAAAGCCCCACGCAATCGCCTGTTCTTTGGAAACTTGCGATGGATTTTTCATATTCGAGCACGAGGCGTGCGTGTGGTATTTGCTTCCGGTTCGAGGAATCCATACGAGCGTGCTTTGATTGTCCACGGCTTGCGTCTGGGATTGGAGCTGCTGCTCAGCGAGCGCTTGCTGGCGTTTCGCCTCTTCTTCCGCCCGCTTTTGTTCCTCTTCGGCTTTTTTACGCGCCTCTTCCTCTTGCCGCTTTTTTTCTTCCGCTTCTTTTTTCAAATCGCGAATATCGCTTGTTTTGCGATCAATCACAAATTCGGGCTGCTCGTTGTAAACAAACACGTCAAAAGACAGCATATCGTCTTCCATAGACCGCGCCTTAAGGAAAACGCCGTTACATAGCTTCGCTTCCGGTTCGTACAATGGATCGACGCGGTATGTCACGTGGTTTCCGGTTTCGGCGATGTAGTCTTCAATTTTTGAAAAATAATTTTCCAATTCACTGGCAAACGCCGGCGTTCCCGCGACGATCAAGCCGTCCTGCGCCTGATCCATCAACTCGACCGGCACCAGACGAGTCTTTTGATAAAACTGATCGGATTCAATAAAATCGGACGTGACTGATTTCCATCCCAATGGCTCGAAATCCTCTTCTACCTGCCAATCCTGCCGCACATTGTCGGCACCAAGAACAACAGCCGTCGTTTCCACTTTTCCTTCTTTGGCTTTCACATACAATTCATCAAACAGCGATTCTGCATTCAACGTCGGTTTTTCCTCGCTCACAACAAAGGAGGCGGAACCTGAAAAAGCCGGAACGTCTTGTTTGGAGGCTTTCGCCATCGCATTGACTGCCAGTTCCTGCGCCGTCGACCGCGTCTGTTCCAATTCCGAAATCAAGGCGTCCTTCTCGTTTTCCAGTGTTTGATTCGAGTCCGTCAGATGAACCACTTCTTGATTTGCTTGCGCCAACTCGCTTTCCAATCGGGAAACTTCCCCGTTTTTTGTCAGGCCAAAGCCCAGCCCGCCCATTCCAAGCAAAGCCGCCAGACCAAAACATAAAAGATTGTTTTTTCCTTCTTTAAACCCTTTCATTTCAATTTCTCCTTCTTCTTTTATCTCATTATATACTGACTCGACGAAGAAATAAAACAAAAATCTTATTTCTATAAAAAAAGAGAGAAAATCAAAGGATTCCCTCCATTTTCTCTCAATCCTTGTTCTACCATCCACGACGGCAATGTCCACCGCCCTGGCCATGATGCCCGCCACCGTAGCCTTTCGGTTGTTGTGGCATACAGTTTGGCGCTTGCGCGCAATTTTGTCCCTGTCCGCCATTGCCCGTTGGAACATCTTGCGTCGTGGTGTTTTGCGTGACAGCCTGGACTTGCGCCTGTTGTTGTCGCTGCCAGGCGCGTTCCCGTTTTTGGACGCACGCTTCCTGCACCTGTCCATCAATGACGCATTGCGCCCGCTGATAGCAGTCCCGCATCGGATTGACGCAAAACGCAAAATCCGTCATACAAAACGGCTCACCGTTTTGAACCTCGCTCTCATTGGCCAGCGCGGAAACGCCGCCCAATCCAAGCACACACGACAACCCGATCCCGAATAAAATCGCTTTTCCTTTTTTTACCTTCCTCATCTTTCCTGCTCCTTGTTAAGTCCATTCTGGCATCCTCGATTTTAAAAGGCAAGGACAAGTAAAAGAAAAAATCCGAAACGAAGAGACAAAATAAAAATAGCCCCTCAAATAGTTTGGAAGACTAGAGGCTATTTTTATCTCTATAAAAATCCGAACCATCATTGAACATAATGGGTTCCTTTTTCGATTTCATTATAAGTCCCGCTCTTTTTTTTTTGCAAGGAAAAGAAAAAAGTCCCGAAAGACTTTTCATCAATGATTCACATACGGCGGCGTCTCGCCATGGAAAATCGAGTCGATATCCGCTTTCGCGTTGGAAATCGTCATTTCGTTTGGATACATGACGTACGCGTTGTTTTGCAGTTCGTATGCGAAGTCCGTTCCCCCCGTTCCATTGACGGAATAATTGTAAATCGTCCACGGCGCGTCGCTGGACAGCTGCGCGTTGACAAGCGCGGCGATTTCCTTCGTCGACATATTCGTCTGGAACGATTTGGAAATCGACTTCATGATGCCCGCGTAGTTGGATAAAATCGCCGGCGACGTGATCTTGTCGATAATCGCGGTCAGCACCCGCATTTGGTTGCGTCCCCGCTCGCGATCCCCTTCCGTGAAGGAATAACGTTCCCGCACGAAGCCAAGCGCCATATCGCCATCCAGATGCACCTTGCCAGGCGCGAAATGATAGTTTCCATGCAAAGAAG
Organism: uncultured Dubosiella sp.; assembly: GCF_964018005.1. Classification (NCBI taxonomy): domain Bacteria; kingdom Bacillati; phylum Bacillota; class Erysipelotrichia; order Erysipelotrichales; family Erysipelotrichaceae; genus Dubosiella; species uncultured Dubosiella sp. Next base: position 71,738 of record NZ_CAXHOA010000003.1, on the reverse strand, counting down.
TAAATTCGTCGACATTGTCCACATCCACGCCGCCCAGCTCGTCAATGATCGTCACAAGGCTGGAAAAGTTGACCCGGACATTGTAGTTGATCTCGATCCCGAACAGCTTCTCCAGCGTCCGTTCCGTCGTTTCAATGCCATGCAGCCCCGTATGCGTTAGCTTGTCCATTTTCCCCTGGGCGCATCCCGCCGAAGCGTCGCACGCCGTCTCCACGTAAAAGTCACGCGGAATGGAAATCACAAGAATCTGGTGCGTCTGCGGATTGACCGAAGCGATCAAGTTCACATCGCTGCGCGAAACGTCCTCGATCGAGCCATACGTGTCGATGCCGCTAATTAAAACGTTGAACGGCTCGCTCGCCGTGTTGACGCCGCTGGACGAATCCGTCTTTTGAATCGCGTACTCCACATCGAAAACCGGCACGATTTCCTCGCGAATCCGGTTTTGCCCCTCCATCTCTTCGATGGTGCCAAGGTACGACTGATCGAGCACGATGCCGTCGATCGCCTGCCCCTTCAAGTCGTTCACCATTTGAATCGACGACTCGTATTGTTTCCCCACAACCTCGATTCCTTTCGCCTTCAAGCCATCAAGCACCCGTTTCGTTCCCTCCGCATCCGGGTTCACATAGCCAATCGTGCGCCCGTCCAGCTGCTCCGGCTTCTCAATGACATGGTTGTTCAACACGTACACACTCGAAATTTTCCGGATTTGATCACCATACGTCAAAGAGCGCAGCGCGCCGTTGGTCACCTGCAAGTAATACGTGCCAAAACCCGTCGCGAGCGCCAAAGCCAAAGCCAGCACCACGCCCAGCACGCGGGAAAGCACGCTCTGGACCCGAAGCATGAGCACAAGCGCGATGAGCCACAACAGCACGACAATCACGACGATCATCGCCAAAATCTTATTCGGAACCATGCCCAGCGTAATCAACTGATAAGAAAACCAAGCCGCCAGAACGCCGACTCCGACGCCTAGCACCCCTGTAATCCACTTCCAAACATCTTTCATTGAAACCCTCCGTTTTTATTGAAAACCGCAGTCCTATGATACTCGACTTGATTCGCTTTGACAACCGGATTCGCGCAATCCGGCTGTATCAGTATAAATAGCGCAATTTTCGCAATGGAATATTTAGACAAACCGCTTTAAAATAAGACTATTCATAATCGAATCCCTTCGAATCATGATGTACTGTGTGTGGCGTTTCCGATGGAGACGTCTTTTTTTTATTCAAGCGAAAAAAAACCGGATCTCTCCGGTTTAGCGAAAATAAGGATTCCAGCGCAGCTCCTGACCAATCGTTGTCGCCGGACCGTGGCCCGGATACACGACCAAGTCTTGCGGCAGCGTCTTCAAATACTGAATCGACGCCATCATATCCCGCTCGCTTCCTGTCGGCAAGTCGACCCGGCCAACCGACCCCTGGAAAAGAACGTCGCCAGTAAACAAGGCGTCCTCGATCCGGTAAATCGTCGAGCCAACCGAGTGGCCCGGCAGCGTCTTGGCCTCCACCTCGAACGCCCCGATTTTCTGCATCCCGTCATGGACGGCTTTGGGCACCGCGTGCGATTTCACCTTGGCGTAAAAATACGCCGAGCCGTTCAGCCGCATGTCGTCCAAAAAATCAAACTCTTTTGGATTCATATACACATCCACACCATATTCCTCAATCAAACCATCCAGTCCGCCAATGTGGTCGAAGTGGGCATGCGTCAAAAGAATCGCGTCCAGCGTCGCCTCCTCTTCTGTCAGCAGCCGCTTCAAAGCGGAAAAATCGTCGCCCGGGTCGATTACCAGCGCGTGATGGTCTTTCACGACCACATAGCAGTTGGCCTCCACCGGCCCCAAAGGCTGGGTAAACACTTTTATCATTTCTATTTCCTCGTTTCCTTCGAGCAACTTGGAATCCGAATAAAAAAGACCGTTTTCCGGCCTTTTTTATCGTTTCTCCTTGTGCTCAGTTTTTTGATTGCATTTCGGGCAATACTTATTGACTGTCATACGTTCAGGATGTTTTTTCTTGTTACGTGTACCAATGTAGTTTTCTTCACCACAAACAGAACATTTAAACGTTATACGATCTCTCATGGTCGGTCCTCCTCACATTACTTCAAAATGATACCACAGTCCCGGTTTCCTTGGCAAGGAGAACGTCAAAGAACGCGACAAATCAAGACGCAAACTTTACTGCGGATACAATTCGAAATATTTGTCCAGCACCGGTCCGACAACCGAAGAGCCGCAAATGTTGTCCGCGACGCTCTCGTTGTTGACCGACGACGTCGGCGACACGCACGCGAACGCCACTTTCGGATCGTCGTACGGGCCAAACCCAAGCAGGTTCGCCGTCGTCCACACGCTCTCCACTTCCGCCGTGCCGGTTTTGGCCGCCATCGGCTGCTCCATGTCCTTGAGCGCGTTGCCGCAGTTGCCCGACGTCACACAAGCCCGGAACCCTTCTTTGACCCGATCCAAATACGCGTCGTTTTGTTCCGGAAGCACCGCTTCCAGACGCTTTCCGTACACGTCGAAAATTTGCGAGCCGCCCACTTCCTTGGCATACTCCAAAAAGTGCGGCCCGTACATATCGCCGCCAGTCGCGATGACCGACACGTATTGTAGCAGCTGCATCGGTGTATACATATCGAGCTGGCCAATCGAGTAGTTGAGCAGCTGGCCCGGATTCATGATCGCGCCCATGTAGCCCTGCACCTCGCCCGGAATGTCGAGGCCGGTTTTGTTGCCAAGGCCAAACATCGAGTAATAGCGCCGCATCTTGTTGAACGTGCCTTGCACATCGCCAATCGCCAGCGGCTTTCCTTCCCGGTACGTGTCCCCGCCAAGCCGGATCGCGACATGGAACATGTACACGTTACTCGACACTTCCAAAGCGGACACGTCGTTGACCGGCCCGTGGTTTTCAAACGAGCCGAATTCCTCGCCGTTGATATTCATGACCTCGTCCATGATCGTCTCGCCCGGCTTCACGACGCCTTCGCTCAAGCCCATGTACACCGTCGCGCCCTTGATGCACGATCCCGGGTTGGCCAGCGACACATAGTTGCCCGACGCGAAATACGTCATCTTTCTCGTTTCCAGGTCGATTTGATACCCCGAAAGCGCCAGCACCGAGCCATCGTTTGGATTCATCGTGCACATAAACAGCGACGTGAAGTTTTCCCGGTTCCGCGTGCCGGCGTTAGCCTGCAATACGTTTTTTACCGTGTCGTCCATCGTCAGCTGCAAGTCGATATCGACCGAAATCACGATGTCGTTGCCTTTTCGCGCGCTCTGCACGGTTTCCTTAAGCGCCAGGCCGTTCGAATCGTACGTGATCTTCGAAATTTCCTCGGTGCCCGCCAAAATATCGTTGTACTGGTATTCCAGTCCCGACACCCCGACCGGCGCGTTGAGCTGGTAGCCCTTCGACAAGTAGTATTCCTTCGACTCGGCCGGCAAGCCTTCCGTGCTCGTGGACACGCGCCCGAGAACGTCCGAAAGCGTTTCCCCATACGGGTATTCCCGCTTCCAGCCGCCAAAATCCACATCGAACCCCGGAAACTCGGTTTTATGCTCGACAAGATACGCCACATCCTCGTCCGGCACGTCTTCCAAAATGACGCTTTCCTGCCCGGTCGAAAGATTCGAAACCATCCGCGAATAAATGACATACGTTTTCAACTCGTCGTCACCCATTTCCTTCAGGTCCTCCTCGCTGATCCGCGACATCAAAATCGAGTACTTCCGCGATTCCGCGTCCGATCCCCACATGCCGCTGGTGTACGCCACCCGCTCCTTTTCCGTCAGGAAGTTGTTTCCCGCGTACCCGGGATCGTCGGCGTCCAGCATGTTTTTCCAGGCGATATACGCCTCTTTTTTCGCCTGCAGCGAAAAGTCGTCCAGCTTGACGTCAAACACCGTAGCCAGCCGGTTGGCGTAAATCAAATAATCCTCCGTCGTCATGTTGTTGGGCGACGTAAAGACGATGTTGTGCGAGACAACGGTTTTCGCCAGCACCCGGCCTTTGCAGTCGTAAATCTGTCCCCGCGGCGCGCTCGTATATTGAAGGATCGACGTGTAGTCGTCCTTTTTCACCACATAGTCGTGATAGGAAAACACTTGAAGATACACAAGTCTGCATAGTAAAACAAGAAACACGCCGCCAATCACGCTGGCGAACACGATGATCCGCTTCGACACCGAACGATCGACATCCGGCGCCGCGCCGGAAAACCGAAACGTGTGCTTCTTTACTTTTTTCATTTGTTTCTTGGGCAATCGTATCCCTCCTCTCGTATTCGTCCTATCCATTATACGTGCTGACCCGCCAAATTCCAAGCCGGCAGCGAACGGTTTGAAACCACAAAAAAATCCCGGGATGTGTTTCCCGGAATTCTTTATCCGCCGACTCTTTTCGAAAAAGCCGACCGGATGACGTTCCAGCCGCAAAACAAACCTGTAAAAATCAGGAAGATTTCCAGCCGGCCAAACACCATGCCAAACATTTCCACCAGCAAAACCGGTGCCGCGGTCGCCGGATTCGTCAAGCCAATCGACAAGCCAACCGTTCCAAGCGAGGAGGCGAACTCGAACATCCCCTCCGTCAAGCCGCAGCCCGCCGTTAGCGTAATCAGCAGCGAGCCGACCAGAAACAGGCAAAAGTACACGGTCACAAACGTCGTCGTGCCATCCTTGAGCGATTCGTCGATCGCCGTTTTTCCTTGCGCCGTTTCATAGTACGACACATGCACCTGGCGCTTGTTCGACACCATCGCCCGCATATGGTCTTTGGCAAAGCGTAGCATCAAATACACCCGGTTCAGCTTGATGCCGCCCGCCGTCGATCCGGCCCCGCCGCCAAACAGCATCAGCACGATCATCAAGCCAATCGCGAATGGCGGCCACGCGTCGTAAGCCATCGACGAGAACCCGCTTGTCGAAAGCGCCGACACGGAGTCGAACGCCGCGTGCTTGAAGCCGTCCCAAAGCGAAAGCTGGAACGCGTTCGAAAGCGAAACCGTCATCATCGGAATGACCACGAGCAAAACCACCGCCATGAACCGCACCTCGCTGATTTTCGAGAACTTTTTCCATTTCCCTTTGACCAGCAGCATCAGCGCCGCGAAATTCGTCGTTCCAATGAGCATCAAAACGATGGTCACGATGTCGATCGCTACCGACTCGTACTCGCCAATGCTGTTGAGACGCGTCGAAAAGCCACCCGTCGACAGCGCGCACATCGCGTGGTTGACGCCATCGAACCACGACATCCCCACCAGGCGGTACGCGATCGTTCCCGCCAGCAAAAAGCCGCAGTACATCAATCCGATCGCCTGCGCGCTCTTTTTCAAGTTCGGCTTGATTTGATCGGAATGGCCTTCCGCGTTGTACAAGCTCATCGACTGCTTCTCCACCACGATGACCATCATCACCGCCACGAAGCCCAAGCCGCCACAAAACTGGATGAAGCTGCGATAAAACAAAAATAAATCGGAACACTTCGTCACGTCGATGACCGAAAGTCCCGTCGTCGTCCAGCCGCTCACCGATTCAAAAAGCGCCTGCACCGGCGTCAGGCCCATACCAAACAAAAACGGAAGCGAGCCTACGAGGATTCCCCAAACCCAGGCGAAGAGCACCGTCAAACTCGTCCGCTGCAACGTCGGCCGCCACGCCGTATCCATCGTCCCGTCTTGGCGCCAGAAGGCGCATACGAGCATACCCAAAGCGACCGATCCCGCGCCAGGCACGAGAAACCAAACCGCCTCGCGCAAGCCGTTTTCCAAAAACGGAGCAAGCACGATTGGAAAGGAAACGAGAAGCCCTACGAGCATCATGATCCGTCCGGGCAGCGAATACTTTGTCAGTCTACTCGCCATATCCGTTTTTCTCCGTCAAGATCCGGATCGCGCTTTTCTCGTTTTCCGTCGTCAGCACGACGAGCCGGTCTTTCGCCTTCAGCTGCGTGCTGCCGTTAGGAATGATCGTGTCGTGACGCCGGTTGATGCACGCAACGATGACGTCGTCTGGCAAACCGAGCGCGCAAATCGGCTTGTCGATACACCACGCGTTTTTCGGAATCGTCACTTCCTCGATGTGCAACGCGTCGGTTTTCGGCGCGCTGACGCGCTTGATCTCTTCAACCGACGCCTGCTGCCGTATGAGCTCTGCCAGCTCTTCCAGCGCGCAAATCACGTGATCGACGCCGCGCTTCAAAAAGAAATCCTGCTTTTTCGGATCGTTCACGAGCGAAACGGTTTTTTTCACCCGGAACAGCGTTTTGCACAATTCGCAAATGACCAGATTGTCCTCGTCTTTCGTGTTGAGCGCGATCGCCACGTCAAAGCCTTCGATGCCCGCGTCTTCGAGCACGTATGGCTTCGTGGCGTCCCCTTCGATTACCGTCAAAGACTCGATCATCGCCAGTTCCATGCAGTCCTGGTGGGACAAGTTGATCAAAGTGACTTCATATCCTTGTTTTAACATCGACAGCGCCAGCGAACGCGCCTTGCTGCGGCCGCCGGCAATCACTACTTTACGCCGCATGACTCGTCTCCTTTCCAGGCTCGATGAAAGCCTGCATCGCCGCGAAAGAAAGCTCGCATGGACAAACCACGTCCATGCCGGCGTTTTGCATGATGACTTTCTTATCCGGATCATACAACCGCGCCACCACGTGGTCGACATGGTAAATCGTTTGCGCCATTTGCGCGATCATCACATTCACATTGTCGTTGTCCGTCACGACTAGCACCTCGTCGGCGTGCGCCATCTCGATTTCGGACAGCGTGTCCAAATTCAATCCATTACCAAGCTTTGTCATTCCGGCAAAACCGCAAGACAGCTTGCGGAAGGCGCTTTGCGACTTGTCGACGATTGTCACGTCTTTGCCTTGCGCCGACAAAGCGTCGGCAAGCGTGGCTCCCAGGCGTCCGCAGCCAATAATAATAGTGTAAAATGATTGCTTTTGATTTCGCATTGTAATCTCCTTTCTATGAAAAACAATCCATCACGCGATTCATGCCCGCCAAATCCACGCCAAGCAATGACCGCTCTTTTGTTTTCCGTTGATTGTCGCAATAAATGTATCGGTTCCGCTTTCTGTCGTACACGGCGCTGCACCGATGCAGGTTTTCCTGCGCCGGCGCGTAGTCAGGCTCCAAAGCCAAAGCCGCTGTAAAATGACGAAGGGCCCGCTGGTGGGCTCCGCGGTATTCTTGTTCGATTCCCATCAAGTTGTGCGGAATGGCCGAATGCGGATACCAAAGCATGGCTTCCGTGATCTTTCCTTCCGCCTCGTCAAGGCGGCCCTGCTCGATGAACGATTGAACCGTTTGACACAATTCTTCCAATGCGTTTTGTTCTTTTGTTTTCAATTTTCTCGTTTTCATGATTTGTTCCTCCTTGTTTGTACCTTTGTTATACGCCAAAACGTATAAGGAGGGTGTGAGGAATCCAATCCGCGTGTGAGAATCGTGTGAGGAAATCCGGCTTTTCTACTCGCCGCGCAAGCGATAGCCGATGCCGATTTCCGTAAAAATGTATTCCGGCTTCGCGGGGTTTTTCTCAATTTTCCGCCGCAGCGAAGCCATCAACGTCCGCAGCGCCCGCGTGTCCGTCCCGTAATACGGACCATACACCGCTTTGATAATGGATTGCGTCGTCATCAGGCTGCCCTGGTTCTCAAACAAAACGAGCAGCAGCTTGTATTCCAGCGGCGTCAAATGAATCGGCCGTCCCTCCAGCTCGATGTCGTGACGCGAGGGATCCACTCGCAAATCGCCGGCCCGATATATTTTTCGTCCATCGGGCTGGGCGTGCCGCAGCGCCACCCGCAGGCGGGCCAAAAGCTCCGACACCGAAAACGGCTTCGTCAAGTAGTCGTCCGCCCCCGCGTCCAGCGCCTTGACTTTTTCCTGCTCCTGGTCGCGTGCCGATAAAATGAGCACCGGAACCGAAGAGGCGGCGCGCACGCCTTCCAGCACTTGCAGGCCATCCATGTCCGGCAAGCCTAAATCCAGCAAAATCAAATCCGGCCGCTGTGAAAAAAACAGCGCCAGTCCCTGTTCGCCATCGCTGGCGCAAAGCACCCGGTAGCCGTTTTGCTCGCAGGCGTATTGCACGAAACCGGCGATTTGGGCGTCATCCTCGACAATGAGCACCGTCTTGGGATTGTTCGTTTCCATGGTCGTTTTCTCCTTTCTTTTTGAGCGCGAATGTCAGCATGGCGCCCTGGCCCGACGCGCGGTTTTCCGCCTTGATCCAACCGCCATGGGCCTTGACGATGCTTTCGCAAATCGTCAGTCCAAGCCCCACGCCGCGGTGGGCGTCAACCGCCTGCCCCGCTTGCGTGTAAAACATTTCAAACACGTGCTCCATGTCCTGCGCGCGAATTCCCGCACCATGGTCCGCGACGCAAAAGCGCACCTCCCGGTCGGTTTCCTTTACTGTCAGCTCGATGGGCTGGCCTGGCGGCGTGTGCTTGCGCGCGTTTTCCAGCAAATTCAAAAGCACCTGCGTTATGAGCTTGGCGTCCATGTCCACCATCACGAAGTCTTTTGGCAGACGCACGTCGACGCGCTGGTTTGGATTGTTTTTTTCGAAAAGGCCCACCGCGTAGCCGACGACTTCCTCCACCGCTTCCGGTTGTTTATGGATTTGCATCCGTCCGTCGTTGATCCGCGTCAAAATCAAGATGTTTTCCACGAGGTCGTACAGCCAGCGCGCGTTTTGATAAATCCCGTCCGCCAGCTTGCGTACTTGTCCGCTTTGCTCGTGTTGGAGCATCTCGCTGCTGCCCATGATCGCGGAAAGGGGCGTGCGCAAATCATGCGAAATCGAACGAAGCAAGTTGGCCCGGTCGTGCTCCTGGATCCGCTCTTCCTGCGAACGGATCTTTTCTTGCACATTGTATTCCCGATCGAGCGCGATGGCCATGCACTCGCATATCGAGCGCACGAATTCCTCCTGGTCGGGCTGCACGGCCGGCGTCTTTTCATCGAACAAAAACATGCCAAATTCTTTTTGCGGTCCCTGGACGCACCAGCCCCGGCTCGAGCAGGCGCCATAAACGAACCGCGCCGGCTGGTGAAACGTCTGCTCAATCATCCGCGTGCCGATTTCCAAGATCTGCGCCTCGTCGCGCGCCTGGTTCAACTCGTTTGTCAGCAAATACAGTGCCCGCACTTGCGCCTCCTTGCGCTTGGTTTGCGCCAGATGCTCCTGGTCGCTGCTGACAAGCGCGCTGGTGAGCAGCGAGGTGATCGTCATCGTCATAAACGTGATCAGACACGTGGAATCGTACACGTTCAGCGTAAAATACGGCTCGGTGAAAAAGTAGTTGTAGATGAGCGTGCCGGCGATGGCGGCTAGCACGCCATAGATCGGATGGGCGCAAAAGCGGGCGATCAAAAAGATCGCGAAAGAATACAGCAAGACGATATTCGTTTCCGGAAAATCGAGCTTCCAAAACAGCGAGCCCAGCAGCGTGGCGCCAGCCAGATTGACGAAGACGATGAGCAGCTCCCTGCCCGAACCGTAAAGAACCGTCCGGCGCTTTTTTCCCTTTTCAAACTTCAATTTGGTTCCTCCTTTCTGCTCTTTCAAAGGAAAAGCCTGACTCCATCTCCATTTTTAAAACTTTCGATGAGATCAGGCTTAAGCTTATCCATTTTCTTTTTTTCCCATTCGGTACCAGCAAACGAGAACGAGGATCAGCAGCGCGCTTCCACACGCCAAATACCCCCACATCTCCCGCTGCGTATGCGCCGAGGTGTTCGGGCGGTTTGGCGCCGCTTCGGGCAAAGCGACGGAATCGAGCACGACATGAATCGTTTCTTTGGCCTGCTGTCCGGCCGGCGCGTTCCAATCCGAGGCGACCACGACCGCCCGCAAGGCGTTTTCGCCATTGGTCACGAGGATCTCGACACGAAAATCGCTGACGCCCTCGATTGACGCCTTGGACGGATCCTCGCTTGCCGCGCGCAAGCGATACACGTACGTGCCGGGCTGGTCGAACCCGATCACGGGCATGACCGAACGCGTTCCGGCAAGCACGACACATTCGCTGCCTGCCGGAGGAGGGGACCCATCCACCGCTTCCAGCGTGAATTTTACCCCCGTCTTCGGTTTGGGCGCGCGGGTGGACACCACTTCCACGGGAATGTTGACCGTGACTTTGTTCGTAAACGAATAAGCCGGCACACTTCCCCAAAGCATCATCACGCAAGCCGCGCCTATGCCGATCCATGATATGAGTTTATTTTTCATGTTCCACCACCTTTACCACTTGCGCGAACACGATCGTCCGCCCTTCCGTTTCCGCGCTGTTGCATGTGCTGAGCGCGAAGATCATCGGCGAAGCGTCGACTGGATCCCGAAAGTATTTCGAATGCTTTTTCAAATACCGGACTAGAGAAGACGTGTCCCGCTCGTGAATTTCGCGCATGGAATACACCGCGCTGTTGGCCGCGTCGGTTTCCAGCACCGCGAAGATCTTCAGCCGGTATTCCCTGCCGTCTTTCGTGAGCACGGTTCCATCCACATGCCCGTCAAAATATTTTTTCTGCGTAAACTTCATCACATCGCCAAACATGCCGCCGTTTTTCATATGGTGTCCATATAAAATATTGTACGGATCGTCCAGATCGGGATTGTTTAAATGGGAGAGAAAGATCGCTCCCGCCAGCGAAAACGATCCATCCGCCGCTTTGTTGATGTACTCCAAATCGTCTTTTCCCTGCACGATCGGCTGGTCGATATGCGTTTTGTCAATCGTGATCCAGCCAATCACATCCGGATTGAGCTTCAACAGCTCTTCAAACGAGAGCGGATCGTCGGCGTCCGGCTTGAACTTCGCCATCTGCGAAGGCAGTCCGGCTTGCGATTGTCTCCAATCGTCGAAAAGACAGTAAAAGCAGTACACGCTTCCAATCAGTAGCACGAGAATCGTCAAGACCGACAAGATCTTGTTTCCGATTCGTGCCAGGCATGCCGCTTGATGCAGACGAGAAGAGGGCTTATTCGTTGTCCTTCTTCTTTCTGAACATCGCATAGCCAAGTCCGCCCAATACGGCAACGCCGGCTACGTAAGGACCGTATGTTGTGAAGAACGCCGTCGGAACAGTTCCCTGACGATAGTTCACAAAGTTCCATGTATCATCGCTTGTTCCAACCTTACCGGTCAATGTTTCTGTCATCGCATCCACCGTATCGTCGGATTTATCACCACTTGCCAAATTGATGCTGACATTGTAATCAGGCTGCGGATTGGTTTCCGTCACCGTGAACGTGTCATTGGCGCTCAATCCATAAACAGTAAACGTCTGGTTTTGTCCCAGTTTAATATTTGGCAGCGTCGCCACACCATTCGTGGCCTGTAAGGTTTGATACGAACCATCCGGCATTTGAACGTACAACGTTTGATTTGGTTCTGTCGTGTTGACTTTCAAAGTATAGTCAAATACTAAACTTGTATCCGCAGCATTACCTGTGATGTAATTTTGAATCGTCAAATCGTGTGTCGTATACGTGTTGCTGAAGTCGAATTGATCGACTTTGAACGTGGAAGGATTGGCTGTGCTCGCGCCCGCCTGACCTGCGTTCCATGCGATAATATCCGTTACTTCCTTCGCGTTTGTTGTCACGTTGTTTGTGACATACACATCTAAATAATAGGAGGCCGTGGAGTTCGGCGTTAGCGCCAAGCCATCATATGTTGGCGTCTGCTCGGTTACCACATATCGGTAGATTCCCGCGCGAGGGAAAGTAGCCGTCGAACTCGGTGTCAATGTAGCATGGTTAGAATAACCAACTGGATTTCCCGATTGGATGATGGTCGTCGTATTCGCAACCGGAGCGATGCTTACCGTGGAAGGAAAGACATTCGCGATTCCCGGATAGATCGGGTTTCCATTGTAGCTGCTCACATTGATATCCGCCTGCGTGCCTGGTTGAATATTGAATACAACCGGATCTTGCGGAACTGGCACATTTGGATCTTTATGCAATGTTTTTACAATATCAATGGATATGCCGGGCGTATTCGTGTTTCCGTTTTTTGCGAAAGCCGGTGTCAACATCGCCCCACCCATCACTGCCGCCAATGACAAAGCGGCGATAGACATTAAACCTTTTTTTAATGTATTCATTTTCATCTCCTAAGATTCATTTCTTTCTTTTCACGCTAGATTTGCGAGCGTCTGATAATCGTGATGACAGTCCCGATGATCTGGCTTTTATTTACCGGACCAAAACTTCGACTGTCAACTGCCCCTTCCCTAAAATCGCTCAAAACGAAATATTCGTCCTCTTTCAAGGTGAGCGGATATTTCACATCGCCTTCATACGCAGGCGTTTCATAGTAAATGGATGGATTGGATGTCGGGTTGCCGTTGATATACAACGTTTCGTCCTGAATCGAAACCGTGTCTTTCGGCCCCGCGACGATCCGCCCCGTGTATTTTTTTCCATCCTCTTTGTAATAGACGACCTGTCCGACCCGTTTGGTCGAAGGCAGGCAATACACCAGCTCGATATCGCCGATCCGGATGGCCGGCTTCATATCGTCGCTTGGCATGACGACGATTCGAAAAACGAAACCAAACAGGATGACCATCGCCACCACGAAGATGGCGAGCCGCTTCAAAAACAATTTGATTTCGGCTTTGTCCTTTTTTCGTTGCTGATCATCGCTCATCCTTTTCTCCTTCGCAGCAGAAATCCGGCCATCGCGATCAAGGCGCCCGCCATCAAAAGATAAGGCGTCCAGTCATTCGAGTCGTAGGCGGTTGGCGGCGGACTGGTGCGCCGGTTCGTGAACGTGCACGTCGAATCGCCAACGACTTGCTGCGCGGCCGACCTGTTCGTTCCCGATACGGATCCATTGCCGTTGGCAGCCTGCCACGAGGTTTCATACAAGGAACTCGGATTGGTTTGAACGATCGAATACGTTGTTCCATCCGGAACATTCAGCGTCGCCTCCTGCCCGCTTTCCAATGTGACCTCGTAGGTGTTGTTTCCTACCAGCTTTACATTGCTGGATGCCGTGACCGACATTTGACTGGATGGACTCAGCGTGATCCGGTATGTGAATGCCTGATGGGCGTCGGCGTCCAAATTGCCATTCACATTGTCGCTACGCAACGTAAGAGTCTTCATCGCCGGCGTGTACTCGCCATACAAGGTCGTATCCTGCGCCATCGTGCCATTCAAGTTGGCTGCGTTCGTCAGCGCCTCGTTCGTGTACCATCCCTTCAACGTATAGGTGATTCCGTTGACCGTCTTGTCCGGCATCGCCGGCGCGACACTCGACAACGGATCGTTCGTGTCCAGTTTGACTGGCGCGTAGTTTTGCACATCCGTAAACTGTTGCGAGCCTACGTCCTTTACCTTAAACGTCATCTCGTTGTACGTGTTCAAATGGATCGTGCCGTTCAAACGATAGTTGGCGGTTTGCGAAGCGGGATAGAAGTTGTTCGCTCCAGGCTCCACCGCCTGCACCGCTTTCAATGTATCCCATGAGGAAATCGTGTAGTAGCCCGGCTGTCGGGCTTGCGCGCTGTTTGCGTCTGCGTACACGTATTGTTTTCCCTGATACGTGATATTCGGATAGATGGCCGGTCCGGTAATGTCCGGATTGAAATCCATATAGTTTGTTTGGACCGCCGCTTTATCCACACTCAACAATGGTCCGGCGCTCGCCTGCCCTTGACCGAGTCCGACATACGTTCCATCCGGAAGTTTGCCATAGGAATAAATATTTTGTTTTATGTATGGCCCTTTGGCGTAAATGATGCCCAGCGTGCTCTGCCCGGCCGGAATCACAATATCGCCGGTGGAAAGCGTTTCACGCACTTGCCCGTCCCATTGATAGTAGGTTTTGTAGCCTTGCTGGGCAAGGCTGTTCTGGGAAATGTCGAACGTGGTTTGATCCGGTAAATAAAACCGGAAAACCTGTGATTGAATCGGCATGTTCCACGTATAGTCTCCTGGCCCGGTCTCGGTCATCTGCGTGTTTTGAAAAGCCGGAATCGCGTGGATCGGATAGCCGGCAGCCGGAATCGTGAAGTTTGGCCCCGGGTTCGAGCTTGTGATCGCGAACGAGGCTTTTTGCTGCGCATCCGACGGTCCGTTGATTTGGGTCTTGATCATCAGCTCGTTCATAGGCTCGTATTTTTTATACAGCGTCACATTGCTTTCGACCGGGTTTTTCGTTTTGTATGTTCTTGACGTCTGGCTTTCCTGCACCAAATCCGCTTTGATCGTACATTCCGGATTGGTATAGAACTGCGTCGCATAATATTCTTTTCCATTCCATGATTTAATATAATTCAAGGCGATATTGGTAACCTCGCCACCTTCGTCAACATAGCCATACCGCTCCCGCGTGTACGTCGTGCTGCCCGGATTCATCGAATAAATCGCGAACGTGTAGCGCATCGGATTTAATGTGATCGTCCCGTTGAGCCAGTAAACCGACCCGGCTTGCGGCGTGTAGGCGCTGTTGTCGCCGGCAATCACCATGTTTTTCGCTTCCAGAGAATCCCATTGAATCGTGTACTCGTTGGTTCCCGGCGTCGCGTCTGCCGTATAGGCGTACGTGATTCCGTTATAGGTAATGTTCGGATAGCGCGCGGGATAGTCGATCGTCGTGGAGTTGTCCATCAAATTCACGCCCGTTTGCGCCTGGCCGGGAAGCGGCAAATTGACGCCGGTCGCGCTTGCCGTGCCAAGACCCATCGTCGCCAGCACCTGACCGCTGCCATCTTTGATGTTTCCATACGTGTACACCGCATTGACCGGCATGTACGTGGCGTAAAGGGTCGTGTTGGCGTTTACCGTTCCGTCCATATCCGCCTTGGTCGTTAAATTCTCGTTTGTGTACCACGAGGATAGCTTGTAGGTGACACCGTTTTGTGTCATATCGGAATCGGGCGGATTCAACGAAGACAAAGGATCCCCCTGAATGAGAGGTCCGGGGTTAAAGTTGCGCATCGTTTCAAAATTCGTGCTGCCCGGATAGCGAACCTTAAACGTCACATCGTGCGGGATGATTCGATTCAAAATGACATCGCCTGTCATCAAGTACGAAATAGGATTATCACTCGTTGTATACATATCGTTGCTGCCGGGCCTCCGGTTGTAGGCGCTTTGAATTTTTGTCCAGTTCACCGTGAAATAGCCCGGCTTTGTCTGCTGCTCCGGCGTCGCGGCGTATTGATACGTGTAGCCGCCGACCGTGATCGTGGCGTATCCGTTGATTTGCGTTCCCGTAAAGCTAGGCGAAATATTTTGATTCGGATTGTCGTTTGGATAAAGGATATCCGGATGCATCGTAAACAAGTTCAACCCTAGAGGCCAGTACCCTGGTCTTGTTACAGTTGGTCCCCAGACTTTTCCGGTTCCCATTCCGTAATCCGACAGCAGTGTCGTATTTTTATCATCGGAATACACCACGTTCGCGTACGTATACACATCGTATCGAATATATGGCTGCTTGCAGTTGATGAAATAAAACGATTCGTTGGAGCTGAGCGTGATCGGATCGCTCGTGTTTCCACGGACAATTTGGTGCTTCCATTGCCAGTACGTGTCGTACCCCTGGGAGGAGTAATCGTCCTCCACGATTTGGAACGTCGTGCCGACCGGCATGTAAAAGCGAATATCGCTGTCGTCCGGCAAATTCAACGTATAGTCGTTTGTACCGTTTTTCGTGATGTCGCTGGATATCGCCGGCGTATAAATATCGGCCGGCGAATTCGTCGTCGCCGTCAAATGCCACGTGAATGTTTGGGAAGGCGGATTTTCCGTGTTGATGAGCTCTCGCATCCGCACATAACGCGATTCCACGTATTTGGCGTACAAGGTCATCGACGCGTTGACTGGCGCGTTCATATCCGCTTTTTGGGTGCACGCTTCATCGGTGTACCAGTTCGTTAACAAGTTGTCGCCTTTTACCTTTTCAAGTTGCGCGTTGGTCGGAAACGTCACCGCTTGCAACGTGTCGCCCGCGTTGATTTCCTGGGTCGTATCGCTCCAGTTGGTCACACTTTCATACGACGTGCTGCCCGGATACTGGACCTTGAAGTCGATGGTCACCTTTTGGGCGGCCCGCTCGATGGCGCGCGCCTTTTTCGGCTTTTCCTTTGGCGCCATTTGCGCGAGAACGATTTTTTCAATTTGCTCTCCGTCAAAGGAAACCGTGTTTCCATTAAAGTCGTTGGAAGAGGCAAGCGGATGGAGATTGCCATCGACTACCTCGTATAAAACGCAAGGCAGCGTGGAATCGTCCAGTTCAAAACGCGCTTTGAAAGAGCCCGCGATTGCCGGACTCAATGACCATTCTTTGATAGATTCCACCGATTCATCGTCCGTTTCCAGGGTGTCGCGCCACGCTTTTGCCGCCGTCGTTTCCTCTTTGATTTTGACAGCAGCCAGATCAAGGCCGGTGAGCTCGATGCCGTTGGCGCGAATCGTCGTTTCCACGTCATCCTTCTCTTCGTCCTCTTCCTTCGCTTCCTCTTTTGGCTGCTCGGGTTCGGCCGGTTGCGGCGTGTCCTCCACCGGTTCTTCTACGTCATTTGGTGTGGATGAGTCGGGAGGCGGATTTGTGGATTCGACCGGAATTTCTTGTTGGGGTGCGGGAACTTCACATTCTTCCGCTACCTGGCCGGTTTCTTCTGTCGTTTCCGCCACGGATGGATCCTCGGCTGGCGCTTCAGAACCGGCTTCTTCGGCTTGAACAGGAAGAACATAACTAACCGACAAAGTGCCGGTTAATGCGAGACAAAACAATCCTCGCAATCCTGTTTTCATGGAATTCCCCCTTTCTAAAAGTGGTTTGCACATGGAACAGGTGCTCTCCAGCAATTTCAGTTTAGCATTTTTCATTGTTCACACAGATTGTAACGCTCAAAACATCCCATATTTTGTGAGTCAATCCCAATAAACGGCTCCATTTCCAGCAAAAAAGGATGCCGAAGCATCCTGATTTTCTAGGCAACCGGGGCCATGAGCACTTTGCCTGTTCCCCGAAACACGTTGACCAGACCTTCGCCGCTCGCAGCGGAACCGACAAGCGTTTTTCCCGCCCGCTCAACGGTAAATTGAAGGTCGGCACTCCATGCCACCGCCATGGAGCCGTCGATTTTCAGCTCGTCGTTTTCCAGTGTGATTTCGATGAGCTCTTCTTTCGGATAGCGGCTTTCCAAAATCGCCACGCCCGATCCGCGCAGGCACAAGTTAAACAGACCTTCGTTTCCCGCCACCGCGCTGGATAGCGACTTGCGGGAAACGACTTTGCGCTCCAGCCGCTCGGAGCACGCCAAAAACATGCCGTCTTCCAGCACGATACCGCTGCCCCATTCCGACACGTCGACCGGCAGCAAATATTTGTAGGTCGGCTCGGTCATGACGACGCCTTCACCTTGGTATTCCGGCTTGATCCCGGCCTCGCCGGTCACGCTGCCGCCAATCATCTTCCCGAAAAAGTCGCCGACGCCTTTGACGCCCGTCGTCGCGTTGACGTTGCCGGCTGTCCACTGCATCGCGCCGGCTTGCAGCACGATGCCTTCGCCGCGGCTTACCTGGCATAAAACCTGCCGCTTGCGGATGTTCATTTTCGAAGCGTAATATTCCATGGAGGCGTCGGCGATGTTAGTCGAGCGCTCCTGCTTGTACTCCCAAATCGTGAACGGCCCGGCCTGGGCCGTCATTTCAATATTGGGATTGTTTTTGAGATTTTTAATCGTATACATAAAAACTTCCTTTCCGTGCTTTTGAAACACTTTCACTTTTCCATCATAGCGTATTTTCCGGAAATCGGCACACGTTCTCCAAATCTTTCCGCTTTTTTGCCGGCACCGATATACAAATTTCCATCTTTTCGCTACAATAGTCGAATGAAACGTTTTTGGATTCTTTTGTATGGCTGGCTGCTCAATCCGGCGCTGAACGCGCTCGTCTTTTTTATGATCGACCCGTCGTATGACAATTTAAGCTATATCGGCAACACCCTCCACCATCCGCTCTTTTTGTGGATTTGGGCCGTGTCGAGTGTGATTGGTATGTACTGGTTTTCCAAGTCGATTTGGAACAGGTACCATATTTCGTACCAAAAATTCCTCCACCTTTTCATTTGCGCCGGCATGCCGCTTTCGTGCGTCGTGCCTTACGATCCCGGGCTGCCCGGCTGGGTCAACGACATCCACGTGTGGCTGGCGATCGTGTGCGTTTGCGCCTTCATGCTTGAATGGATCGTCACGTTTTTCCAGCCTGTCTTCACCCTTTCCAAAGCGTACCGCCAACTGGGCTTTTCCTTGATGACCGTGTTCGCTCTCAGCTTCTTATGTCTGACAAGCGCAGGCCACGTCAACGCTTTGTGCGAGATGGCGTTTAGCGTCGGCGTCAATGTGGTGCTGGCGTGGAGTTTGGTTCGCGAACCATGAAACGTCATTGGGAAGGGAAAACGCTTCGTCCCATCGGCAACGTTAAACGACGCATTTTTCACGCTGTCAAATTCGTCTACCGGTTTTTGAGCCTTTACAGCCCGTATAAAATGAAAGTTTCGTATTGAAAGCAAAAAGAAGATATCCGCAATGAAAAGGATGATTTCTTGTATTTCGTTTAGACGATAGATGGAAGAATCAAAAAGAGGAATTGACTACAAATTTTGTTTCTCGATTGCGTTCTCCATGTCAACGCAAAATTTAGGACGGATTCCTTTTTCGTAATTTACAATATAAGATCTAAAATCTCGAATGATTTGTTTGATGTTTTTTTTCAATCAAAGCAAGAACAAGTTCTCCATACATGTCGTCATTCATTTGGTAAGGGAGTAAATATTTTGGGTCAACTGGAAAAGCTTTTGAATAATGGATTCCATGATGGTTTCTATCACGGGTAGTGGAACGCGTAGGCAATGCGAAATAAGTGTTTTTAGGACAAAAACCGGATATATTTGAGCGGAGTGGCAAAGCAAAGGTATAATCTTTCTTTTTGTATTTTATCTTGATCAAGATGAGACAGGGCCTTCTATGCATCTCTCTCTTTTACCCGTTAACAATTCTGGATCTGAATCTTTAAGGTCTTTAAAAAAGTTATGATGAACCATACCAACTTTGATTTTTCGTTTATTTTGACTTCCCATAGTCTTCCTTTCTATAAAAAAAGGCAATATTCTTCGCTTTCGCATCCCGTCATCCTCGGGCTTCAAAGGAAATTTCAACTTTCCAAATTAATTATATTGGTGCAGTTAAAACTGTCAATGAACCGGAAAGCGAACTTTTTCTATGCATCGCAATCCAAAACGCGGCTTTTGTTGTTTCGTTCGGCATGTTATAAAGCTTTTTTTGTCAACACAACGCAATCATAAACGCCGATGCTTCCATCCGTTATTCCTATTTCAACGAATATACCCTTTTTGCTTTCGCAAGGAAAGGTGTAAAAAAAACGGAAAGGCCAAAATCTTTCCGTTTCAATCGTCTTACATTTCCTCGTCCGACAAATCCATGTTGTCGATCTTGTCGAGGTACGCTTTCGCGTTTTTGACAAAATACAATTTGTTTCCGATTTGCACGACTTTCTCAAAATACATTTTCGCGACTTTGTATTCTTCCTGCACGAAGCTAATGAGCGCAATATAGTAGCTGGCGTCCGCTTGCTGAAATGGAAACGGAGAGCGCTTGAGCGCGTTCAAGTAAAACTTCTTGCATTCGTTGAAATCGCCGTTCATGAGATTCACTTTGTTTTTGATGGAAGCGAGCTCCTCCGAACGAATCATGACGCCGGTCGGACCAAAATTCAAACGAACCCGCGACGCCTCCTCCTCGGCTCTTTCAAGCGCTTCCTCGTCTTTGAGCAAATAGTCGATATACGCCATCAAGCTCCAGTACGTCAGCGAGCTGGCCGGATCTTTACGCGGATACGTAATCAGCACATCCTGGGCAAGTTCCGGGTCGTTCATATAAATGAGGCATTGCGCGAAGAGCGCCTTTTGCGTCAGACGGATCTTTTTCCCTTTCGTCGAATAATAAATGATGGCCGACGCGCACGCTTCCGGATCGCATTTTTCATAAAGCAGCTTCGTGATCGGAATGAAGCACGACGTCCGGTACCGAAGCAGGGCGTTGAACGCCATCATGTAAAAAAACAAAGCAATAATCAGGATCCACAAGTTGTTGACGAACAACATGATGCAGAAGATCGCCACGATGCCCAGCGCGTAAATCGCGGAAACCCGCTCCACGTTTTTCCGGCACGCGATCGCCATTTCCTTGTACTCGGGCAGCAGCGCGTGGTGGATTTGATAAATCCGCACGATTTCCTGTTCGTCGCTGATTTTGCGGGACCGCATTTCACGCGTCATGTTCGAGCGCAGCGAAAGCCATCCGTACAACGACAAGATCATCATCGGGATGACAAGCACGATGCTGGCGATAAACACGTAATCGGGCGCGATAAACAACATCGCGAAAATCATGAACGGCGCCCACTGGCTCAGCGGCATGAGCATTTGCGTAATCAGGATCACGTTGACGATGCCGGCCACGGTCATGCCACCGGCCACATAAGTCAAAACGATGTTCGACTTCATGAACGAAATGACTTCCGCCGGCAAAATGTCGGCGTTCATGATCGCGGAATTTGAAAAGGTGAACGCCATGAGCAAGACACCGGCAAAAAATGAAATGAGTAAAACAAAAAACTGCGACTTACATTTATATTTCCACATAATTTTCCTTTTTCTCTTCTAGTTTTTCCTCTTTTAAAATATTGCGCGCCGGCAATCCAACGGCCGTGGCGTAAGGCGGCACATCCTCGAGGACGACCGCGTTGGCTCCCACTTTGCTGCCTTTTCCCAGCGTGATGTTGCCAAGCACCTTCGCGCCCGACCCCACGTAGGCGCCATCTTCCAGCGTCGGATGCCGCTTGCAGTCGGTCGAACCCCGCCCGCCCAGCGTCACCCCGTGATACAGCTGGCAATCGTCGCCAATGATCGTCGTCTCGCCAATGACGACGCCCATTCCATGGTCGATGACTAGCCCTTTGCCGATTTGAGCGCCCGGATGGATCTCGATCCCCGTCTTGTGGCGGGCCCGGTTCGAAATCCAGCGCGCCAGCAAATGGTGTCCGCGCACCCAAAAGTGGTGGGCGATGCGATAATGGTACAACGCCTTGATGTGCGGATAAATAAACAGCACTTCGAATTTCGATTTGGCGGCTGGATCCAGCGCCATCGTTCGTTTGATATTATACGACGCGAGTCGTAAAATTGAATTCTTAGACATGGGTTAATTTTATTAATTTTTCATTCAAATTGCAAGGTGTCTTGCTTTCAAACACATACAATCACACAATGGAACGCGGCCGGCCGGATCCGTTTTTTCGCGTTCGCGCGCTTCCAATAAAAAAAGGAGCGATTCACTCCGAATCGGAGGAGGAATCGTCCGCTTTAGGCTGTGGCTGAAACTGTTTCAAATTCGATACGATCTTGTAGTTGAAATCTTCCTTGCAGCGCTCGTAGTCTTCCCAGTCGACGTACGCAATCAGCAAAATATTGGCGTAGCCTTCCACGACTTTGTCCACCGTCACGCGCAGCGGCGGATCTTTCAAAATGCGCGGATCCCCTTCGACAATCGCCTGGATGCGCGCGCACACTTTGGGAATGTCGTCCGGCAGCTTGACCGGAATCACGAGCCGCAAACGGCGGGTTGGCGTTTGAGAATAGTTCGTGACCAAATTGGTCACGATTTCATCGTTGGGCACGACAACCAGCTTGTTGTTGTCGGTCACCAGCGTCGTGAACATCAGCTCAATCGACTTGACGACCCCTTTGTGCTCGTCAATGCGAATATAGTCGCCCACGACAAACGGCTTTGTCAAAAGGATTTGAATGCCGCCCGCGACGTTGGCCATGTTGTTTTTCACAGCCAGCGACACGCCCAGTCCCAAAGCCGACACGAGCGCGACGATGCTTGTCATATTGATGCCAAGCTGCTCGATGGCAAGAATAATTGAAAAGACGATAATCGTGATATTTGAAAACGAAGCGAGAAACGTCAGCGCGCCCTGATCGGGAGCGTTGCGGGCCGCGCGCATCAAAATCCGCTTCACGAACGGTCCGAGCACGACCCCGCAAACGACTTCCAGAAGCGGGATCCACGCCTTTTCCAAAAAAGGTCCGAGATGAGTGAAAAACGCTTCAAAATTCAAATCCGAAATATGAAATTGATACAAACCATCCATGTTCCATCTTCCCCCTTATTTTCATTCCTCTTTATTGTACCGTTTTCGCGCACGCAATGTTAACTTCCTGCCTTCTTTCCGTATAATAGAAACAAAGAAAGAAGGGATGCAAATGAAATGGGGGATCATCGGCGCCGGGAACATCGCCCACCGGTTCGCCCAATCCATCGCGCGCATGGAAAACGCCTCGATTGCCATGGTATGCGGACGCGACGAGGAAAAACTCAAACGATTTTGCCAGCGATTCGAAATCGGGTGGTATACGCTGGATCCAGAAACGCTGCTCAACGATCCGGCCATCGAAGCCGTCTATATCGCGTTGCCGCACCGACTGCACGCCAACGCTGTTCTTGCCGCGCTGGCTCGCAAAAAGCCCGTGCTGTGCGAAAAACCGCTCGCGATCGACAGCGAGGAAGTAAAAATGATCATCGAGGCGGCCCAAAAAAACGACACCTTGTGCATGGAGGCGATGAAAGAGCGCTTCACGCCGGCGTATCACGCCTTGAAACATGCTTTGCGCGCCAGAACACCCGCCTATCTGGATGTGACAATGGATCGGCAGTTCGCCTACGATCCCGACTCCTACGTGTACCAAACGCCGGGCGGCGGCATTTTGCTGGACTGCGGCGTGTATGGAATCGCGCTGATGCAGGACTTGATGAAAGACCGGAAACTGCTTGACGTGGCGTGCGAATCACGCGTGGCGCATGGAGTCGACGTGTTTGACCGCGTGATTTTCACATACGAGGGCGCGACGTGCGCCATGGAATGCGCCTGCGACCGGACAAAAGACGTCCAAGCCGTCATAGGAGCGAAAACCTGGTCGATCACGATTCCAAACTTCCATCGGGCAGAAGGCTGGACGCTGGAGGAAAACGGAATGGCGAACCCATTCGTCTATCCTTACGAACAGGATGATTTTTATGGCGAAATCGCCCACTTCGAACAACTTGTGCGCGAAGGAAAAAAAGAAAGCGACATCATGCCGCTTCAGGACTCGCTGGCTTGCGCGCAAATGATGGATCGAATCGCGCGCGAATCCAAATAAAAGAAAAAAGCGCCGGGCGAAAATCGTTCGGCGCTTGCGTTGTAAAAAAAAATGGCGGAGAGTAAGAGATTCGAACTCTTGGTAGCTTTCACTACACAGCCTTTCCAAGACTGCACCTTAAGCCGCTCGGACAACTCTCCGTTACCCGTTTATAATAATGGATGCTGTCCTTTTTGTCAAACACGATTTTGAATTTCCTTCTTTTGCGCCGTTAAAAAAACGCCGGGCGTCCCGACGTTCTTTTTGCTTATTGTTAATCCAGGTCTTCCCCGTTGGACTCGTACACTTTTTTCATATAAAAGAACGAGTCCTTCTTGCTCCGAGACAAATCGCCGTTGCCGTCGTCATCCATGTTGACATACACGAAGCCGTAGCGCTTGCGCATTTCGCCCGTTCCCGCCGACACGAGGTCGATCGAGCCCCAAGGCGTGTAGCCCATCAAGTCGACACCGTCGATTTCCACCGCATCCTTCATCATCTGGATGTGGTCGCGCATGTAGTTGATGCGATACGGGTCGTGCACGCTGCCATCTTCCTCGACTTTGTCCAGCGCGCCCAATCCGTTCTCGACGATCATCAACGGGATCTGGTAGCGGTCGTAAATCTCGTTGAGCGTGATCCGCAAGCCGAGCGGGTCGATCGTCCAGCCCCATTCCGACGCCTGCAAGTGCGGATTTTTCACGCCATGCGACTGGTTGCCCGCGCTCGACTCCTTGTCGTCGGTTTTCGCCGCGATTGCCTGCGAGCTGTAATACGAGAACGAGTAGAAATCCACGACGCCTTCTTTCAACAGCTCGTCATCACCCGGATCCTTATCGAGCGTGATCCCTTCGCGCTTCAGCTCGTTAATCTTCCATTGCGGATATTTGCCGCGCACCTGCACGTCGCCATACAGCCACTTGCCATGCCGGCTGTCGTCGAGTTCGGCGAACACGTCCTTTGGATCGCACGAGTACGGATACGACACGCCATGGGCGATCATCAAGCCGATCTTGTTTTCCGGGTCGATCTCATGTCCCACTTTCACCGCGTACGCGCTGCCCACAAACAAGTTGTAGCGCGCCTGCTCCGCGTTTTGCCGGTTCGAAATATGGTCGTGCACGCCATTCATCATAAAGTTGGTGTTGATGTTGATCTCGTTGATCGTCAGCCAGTAGTGCACGAGGCCTTTGTAGCGCTCGAACAACAGCTTCGCGTACCGTTTGAACGCCTCCAGCGTATGCTTCGACACCCAGCCGTCGTAGGCGTTGGCCAAATGCAGCGGACAGTCGAAATGGTAAATCGTCACAAGCGGCTCCATGCCCAGACGCTTGCACTCCTTGAACACATCCTCGTAAAACTGCAGGCCTTCCTCGTTTGGCGTCTCGTCGTCCCCGTTCGGGAAAATACGCGTCCAGTTGATCGACATCCGGAAGCATTTAAATCCCATCTCGGCGCTCAGCGCCAAATCTTCCTTCCAGTGATGGTAGAAGTCCGTCGCCACGTGGCTTGGATAGTACGTGTTCTCGTCGACGATGACTTCCGCGCCCAACGGCACTTCCTCCATGTTGCCGAATTTTTTCATCGTGCCATCCGGCATCTTCGCGATAAACGTGCGCGGAACGCCATGGATGCCATCGCCACCCGTCAGCGCGTCCGCGACGGCCAGGCCTTTGCCGCCCGACAAATAGCCTCCTTCATACTGGTTGGCCGCGCTCGCGCCGCCCCACAAAAAATCTTCTCGAAAACTCATTTACAATTCCGCCTTTCTCTTTGTCTTTATTATCAATCCAATTTTGCCTGGACGCAACCGCTTTCATTTTTTTGGAACAACGTTTCGCAAAAAGTCCCCTTCCCGTCAAAACACTTCGACACGCCGCGGACGACGAGGAAACCATTGATTATTTTTCCTCCATCTTGTACCATGGAAACGATTTACGAGAAATAGAAACGAGGTGTCTTATGGCATTTTTACCGACAACGGCCGCTGAAATGAAGGAAGCCGGACTCGACCAGGTCGATTTCGTCTATGTGAGCGGCGACGCGTACGTCGACCACCCGTCGTTCGGGTGCGCGATCATTACCCGGACGCTTGAAACGTTTGGCTACACGTGCGCGATTCTCTCCCAGCCCGACTGGAACAATGACGAGGAGTTTCTCCAGTTCGGCACGCCGCGGCTCGGCTTTTTGGTGAGCGCGGGCAACATCGACTCGATGGTCAACCACTATTCCGTCAACAAGCGCCGGCGCGACAAGGACAACTACACCGACGAAGGTGTGATGGGAAAACGGCCGGACCGGGCCACGATCGTGTATTCGCAAGTGCTCAAGCGTCTGTTCCCGGACGTTCCCGTCCTCATTGGCGGCATTGAGGCGAGCTTGCGCCGTCTGGCCCACTACGACTACTGGGACGACAAGGTGCGCCGCTCCATCCTCATGGACAGCCAGGCCGACCTGCTCATGTTTGGCATGGGCGAAAACACGATCATCGAAGTCGCCGACGCCCTGGCCAGCGGCATGGACGTCAAAGATATTTGCTATATAAGAGGGACGGCGTGGAAAACGAAGTCGCTCGATACCATTTTTGACGACTACATCGTGCTGCCTTCGTACAACGAAGTGAAAACGAATAAAAAATCGTACGCGAAAAGCTTCATGACCCAGTACGAGAACCAGGACGCGATCAACGCGCGCATGCTTGTCGAGCCGTACGATGGCTGGTACGTTGTCGTTAACCAGTCGCCGCTGCCGCTCACGCAGGAACAAATGGATTTCACGTACGCTTTGCCGTACGAGCGCACGTTCCATCCCAAATACAAATACGTGCCCGCCATCGAGGAAGTGCAGTTTTCCATCACGAGCAACCGCGGCTGCTTTGGCAACTGCACGTTTTGCGCCATCACGAGCCACCAGGGTCGCGTCATTTCCACCCGCAGCACCGAAAGCGTCGTGGAGGAGGCGAAGCAAATCACCCGGATGAAAAACTTCAAAGGGTACATCCACGACGTAGGCGGTCCGAGCGCCAACTTCTCGCGCCCGGCGTGCGACAAGCAAGTCGAGCACGGCGCGTGTCCGAAAAAGCAGTGCTTGTGGCCCAAACCATGCAAAAACATGAAAGTCGACCATTCCCACTACGTGGAGATGCTGGACGCGGTCCGGGCGTTGCCGAACGTCAAAAAGGTGTTCATCCGCTCGGGCATTCGCTACGATTATTTGATGTACGATAAAAACGACGACTTTTTCGACCGGCTCGTCCAGTACCACATTAGCGGCCAGCTTAAAGTCGCGCCCGAGCACGTGAGCGCCGAAGTGCTCGACAAGATGGGCAAGCCGCGCAAAGAGCTGTATTTTCAGTTTGTCGACAAGTTCAACGCCAAAAACAAGGAGTTTGGCATGAACCAGTATTTGGTGCCGTATTTGATGAGCTCCCATCCGGGCAGCACGCTCAAGGACGCCATCGAGCTGGCGTGCTACTTGAAAAAGATCCACCACACGCCAAAGCAGGTGCAGGACTTTTATCCGACGCCGGGCACGCTGGCGACGTGCATGTACTACACCGGTCTGGATCCGCGCAACATGAAGCCGGTGTACGTGGCCAAGACGTTTGAGGAAAAGCTCGAGCAGCGGGCGCTCATGCAGTATTCGTATCCGAAAAACTACGACATCGTCAAAAAGGCGCTCATCAAAGCGGGTCGCGAGGATTTGATCGGGACCGGGCCAAAGTGTTTGATCAAGCCGTATCCGCCAAAGGGCGACTATAAAAAACCGTATGGCAACCAAAAACGGCGCCCTCACCGCTAAGGAGCTGACGCATTGCGCCATGCTGGGCGCGCTGTTTTATATCGTGTTCCACATGTTCGCCAATCTTTTATATGTGGAAGCGATCACCTTTTCCATTTTCGTGTGCGCCCAGGTGTTTTCAAGAAAGGAAGTCGTGATGGCGTGCGCCTTGACCGGCCTTTTGCAGCTGCTTTTTCATGGCTTCATGCCGTGGAACGTGGCGTACGCGCTCATTTTCCCCGGCTACGCCCTTTGGTTTGCCACTTTGAAAAAAGCGGTAAAAAAGCACGAGTGGATCGCGTGGATCAACGGCGCCATCGCCGCCCTGTTTCTTGGGCAGCTCGTTGATTTGCCGTTTATCCTGTTTGACAAAAAGCTTACGATTCTCTACATCCTCATGGGTTTGAAAACGTCGATCATTCAAGCGGGCATCGTGTTTTTGGAGTTTGTGTTCCTGTACGACCCGTTCGTTCGCGCGTTAAAAAAGATCGTACGATCTGGAAATCGTTAATGGAGGAGAAAGGAAGCTGGGCCCGGATGTACCAGCATCAATTTGAAGGAGAGATTGAATGAATAAAAAATGGATCGCCGCGCTGATCGCGGTCGTTGTCGTGGGCGGGCTCGCGTGGCTGCTTAGCCAAACGACAAAAAAAGAGCCGGTTGACGGCTACAAGGAAGTGCACGTCACGATCGTGGACCAAGATGGAAAAACCGTGCTGGACGAAAACTTTGAAACCGACGCGCCGACGCTGACGAAGTTTCTGGAAAGCACGCCGAAACTGAAAGCCACAATGGAGCAAGGCGAGTATGGTTCGTTGCTGACGGAAATTTACGGTTTGAAACAAGACATGGACAAGGGCCCATGGCTTGTATACGAGTCGGAAACGAACACGTCGTGCAAGGAGGCGGGCGGCTACTGCCCGGCGATGGACGATGTGACGCTGGACGCCAGCGACGCGTTCACGTTCAAGCAAATCACGAGTTTTGAATAAATGGAAGGAAACACTCCTTCCTTTTTTTGATACCAAAAAGAAAAAGAAGATACTTTGTTTTCTCAACAAGTTTTTCACACCGAAGAACAACAGGATTAGAGGATGTTAAAATTTGGCGGATCCCCGCTTCTTTTTCAATAAAACCGGTCAGTCGCTTCGGATCGTTTCCTGTCAGAATCTCATGAAAGCAAAGAGAATGCGCAAAAAAAACAGAAGGATTATAAATTTTCCTTCCGTTTCGCAACAGACGTCATGTCAAATCCAGATTGCGTTTTTAATGAGAATAATTTAAATTTTTCTTTTCTATCTCCTTAATATTGGTTAAGGCTTGAATATCCTCTAAGTGCCAGTCTTCACAAGAATCGAAGAAAAAAATTGTTTTCCGCTTTTTGAATATTCGGAAAGGAGCATCACCTGAATTATCATAAATATGGCAAATATCACAAACAGGAATCAAATCTTTCAGTAACTTTAAAGCTCGATCATATCGAGAGATGATTTTTTCTTCTGGAACATCATGTCCTCCCGATTCCACTCGGGATTTTATACGCCACACATTGATTCCGGGATCAGCTGTCAATACATAGTAACAGCGAATGAAATACCCTTTCTTTTTCGCATCTTTCAAAAGATTTAAATTTCTTGGAGTAGATAGAACTGTTTCAAAGGCAAACTCAGACATAGATTGAACATGTTGTTGTCTTTGCTTTTCTGCTAATTGGGCAGCTTCCAAATCAGAACACTTTAAATTTTTCTTGATTTCATCCGCATTGATATAGTCGATTGGAGGTTTTAGCAATTCGGTAATCGTGCTTTTTCCAGAGCCATTAGGCCCTGCGAATACGACAATTTCAGGCTTCTTTTTTGAGTTGTTCACTATAACGTCCTTTTCTAAGACGAGTCCCTACTTTTTCCATTGTTCCATCGCTATTTTCTTTGTAAATCGAATTGGAACCCCGATCATACCGAATAATGGAAACATCCATCGCCTTTCTTTTGGCTAATTCAAGTTCAACCGCCGCTTGCACGCGTTTTACAACCGTTTCATCGGAAATAGAATAGTTACGATTCATAAGAAACCTCCTTTTTTTAAATATATCATAAACAAGAATGAAAACCTACAAATAGGGCAGATAAGAGATGAATAAAAAAAGTCAAAGAATATCACGCTGGCGTACAAGACTTGTGCACGCGAGAAATGTTGGATTCGTACTTCCATTTCTTTTTCAATAAAACCGGTCAGCCGCTTCGGATCGTTTCCTGTCAAAATCTCATGAAAGCAAAGAAAATGTGCAAAAACGGAAGGATTATGAATTTTCCTTCCGTTTCGCAACAGACGCCTTGCAAGCCTCTTCGTTTTCCATCTCCTTTAAAAATTGTTCCGAATACACCGTGCCATCGAGGCAATGCGCAAACAGCCAGTCTTTCAAGGTGTTTTCCTCGCCATCAAGAAGCGTTCGAAACGTCGTGTCCAGTTCCACCGGAATTTGAAGTACGCCTCTTCCGTTTTCAATCAGGATCTTGTTGGCCGCCAGCAGGGCGACGCTTTCGCTGTCATATTGAAACCATGGCAAGCGCGTCATCCCAATCAAAACCGAGATCGCCCGCTCCGTCTCGTTTTCGATTCGCATCCACCCATCCCAATCCGCCTTCGCCTGTTCCGGTCGTTTCAACCATCCCTCGTGCCCGAAAGGAGCGACAATGCGATGAAGTATCTCGACCGTTCGCCAGTCTAATGGCGTGTCGATCGTGTCCAGCATCCATTCCCACGCGGCGCGAAGCGCGAGGATCCGGTTCGATTCGGAAGGCTTTATTTCCGGAACGGGTACATCGTTCAACAAATCGTTCGTTCGGGCGTATGAAATCGGGATACCCGCTAAATTCGCGCTCTTCCATATCGAATCGGGCAAAACGCGTCTTGTGGCCAGCACGTTGTCCGTTTTCGTCATGTTGAATTTGTCGATCATAGGCCTTCATTGTATCCCATCAAGCCGGATGACGCGGTCGCACGCTTTGGCCACATAGTCGTCGTGCGTGACGATCACGATCGTCTTTCCTGCATCGCGCATTCCTTGCAGCAATCGCAAAACGAGCGTCCGGTTTTCCGGGTCCAGGGCGCCGGTCGGCTCGTCGGCGGCGTAGAATGATCAAAACCACAAAGGAACGCTCACGCTTTTTGGATAGCCCCGTATCCTTTACATTTTTTCATCTTTTTTGTCACCTTTTCATCGTTTGCGTCGTAGTATGGGTGAAAGATCTTTCCAAGAAAGTGAGGAGCTTATGCGCATACCTGTTGAAATATTGATTCCGCGTTACAAAGACCATCTTTTTGGCGCCGCGTTTTCTGTCACCCAAAACCAGGCAGACGCGCAGGACGCGGTCCAAAACACGTTCATCCGCTATCACCAGTCCAGTCAGGCGTTCGATGGCGAGGAACACATTCGCCTCTGGCTGTTTCGCACCGTGTACAACCAGGCCAAAGACATTCGCAAGTCGTTTTGGAAGCGGAACAAAGTCAGTTTGGACGAAGTCGTCGACGCCTACTATCCGGCCCCTTCCAGCCACCGCGACTTGTTTGAAGCCGTGCTGCGGCTGCCGGAAAAACAACGAAGCGCGATGCAGCTGTACTACTATGAAGACTACTCCATCAAGGAAATCGCGGCGATTTTGGGATGCAAGGAGGCGGCCGTCAAAAAACGGCTGTCCCGGGCCCGCGCCACGCTCAAACAAAAGCTTCAGGAGGAATGGGATGAAAACGAATAAACAAAAATACAAGGACACGTTCGCCTCACTGACGTGTATCGAACCAATCAAAGTGGAGGAAAAAACGATGAAAAAACAACATAAAATTTCTTTGGCGTTCGCGATGAGCGCGCTCGTGCTCGTTTTGAGTGGTGGAACGATTTGCTACGCGAACGACGTCGGCGGCATCCGCACGATCGTCACCAGCTGGTTTGAAGGCAAACAAACCCAAATCGAGGCGGTCGACGACGGCGATCTTGGCTACAACTTTTATAAAGAAAACGAAGACGAGCCGTTCATGGGCGGAGGCGGCGTCGCCTTTGAAAACGGCAAGGAAGTAAAGCTGTCCGCCGAGGACGTTCTGGAAGCCAACGCCCGCTACGTCGACAAAAAAGAAGATGGCACGATCATGGTGTATGACCACGATCTCGCGCTCGACATCACCGACTATATCAAGGACGGCCAGGCGAAACTGATCGTCAGCCGCGAAGGCGAGGACATATACTGGAACATCGAGGTCGACGACAATTCCGTTTCCGTGGAAACAAATCCAAACAAACCGCTCGACGCCGACCAGTATGTGCGCGTACAGTAAAAAAGACGAGGGATTTCTATTCGATGAAATCGCCTCGCTTTTTTTTCGAACGCTTCTTGAACTTCTCACACGATACCGCAAGTATATCTGATAAAAACCTATTTTTTCCATTTCTATTCGATCCATCGAAAAAAGCAGTCCGTTTTCTTTGGACTGCTCTTTGATTCTTTCTCTTTCTTATCCGCGCATCGACTCTTTGATCGACAACGCCAAACCATCCAGCTCCTCTTCCTGCCCGTCTTTGAGGCGGGAAGCGATCGTCAGCCGGTCGTTGAGCACGGTCATCGTCTTCATTTGCTCGTCGAGGAACTCGGAAATCAAGTCGCCCGAACGAATCGCCCACGAACCGTTTTCAATGACCGCCACCGTGCGGTTTTGCACGTTGAGCGCCTTCATGTCTTCCAAAAAGCTCAACATCACCGGGAAGATGCCCAGGTTGTACGTGCACGAGGCGAGCACAAGATGGCTCTTCTTAAACACTTCGGCAATCAAATACGACACGTGGGTGTTCGACACGTCGAACACGTCGACATTTTCGACGCCCAGCTCGCAAAGCTTTGCTGCCAGCGCCTGCGCCGCCTGCTCCGTGTTGCCGTACATCGACGCGTACACGATCGTCACGCCCTTTTCTTCCGGCTCGTAGCTGGCCCAGTGGTTGTATTTGTCCAGCAAATACCCAAAATCGTTGCGCCATACCAAACCGTGCAGCGGACAGATAAACTTGATTTGATCAAGCACCGGCTCCGCCTTTTTCAAAATTTTGCGAATGTGCGGTCCGTACTTGCCTACGATATTCGTCAAATAGCGGCGGTTCTCGTCCAGCCAGTCGCGGTCGTAGTTCACCTCGTCGTTGAACAGCTTGCCGTCCAGCGCCTTGAACGAGCCAAACGCGTCCGCGCTAAACAGCGCCCCGTTCGTCAAATCGAGCGTCACCATCGCTTCAGGCCAGTGCACCATCGGCATGAACAAAAACGTCAGCTTGTGGTCGCCCACGTCGATCACGTCGCCCTCGTTGACGACGATTTTCTTGTCCTCGTCGATTTGGAAACCAAACTGCTCCGCCAGCTGGAATCCTTTCGTATTGCCAATGATTTGCGCGTTCGGGTACTTCGTGATCACTTCCTGCAAGCTCGCCGCGTGGTCGGGCTCCCAGTGGTTGACCACGATATAGTCGAGGTCGCGCCCATCGAGCACATATTCAAGATTTTCCAGCATCTGCCGGCACGCGTCCCAGTCCACCGTATCGAACAACACCGTTTTCTCGCCCGTCAGTACATAGGAATTGTAGCTCACCCCTTCCGGGATCGGGTGGATATTTTCAAACAACGTCAACCGGTGGTCGTTGGCCCCGATCCACGTTAACTGATCCGTTACTTCTCTTACGACATGCATCGTTATTCCCTCCTTACGCCTTTTCAAAATTGGATTTTGGTTCCGAGCATTCCGGGCACACCCAGTCTTCCGGCAGCTGTTCAAACAATGTGCCCGGTGCGATGCCGTTGGCCGGATCGCCCTTCATCGGATCGTATTCATAGCCGCAGCCGTCGCAAACCATGACCGCGTAGTCCGGTTTTTCCTTCTTCACCGTCGCACGACGCACTTTTTTCATCGGACCCGCCGGCTTTTTCTCGCCCGTGTCCAGCGCCTCGGCCAGCAGCGGCAAAACCTCGTTGACATCGCCCACGATGCCATAGTCGCAGTTTTTGAAAATCGGCGCGTTCGGATTCGTGTTGATCGCCACGATCGTTCCCGCGTTCACGATGCCCTTCAAATGCTGCACAGCCCCCGAGATACCGCACGCGATGTACAAGTTGCCGTTGAATTTTTGCCCCGACATACCGACATACCGGTCGATTGGCACGTATTGCAGCGTTTCCGCCACCGGTCTGGACGAGCCGATCGCCGCGCCAGCCGCCTTCGCGACGTCTTCAATCAGCTTCATATTTTCTTTCGGTCCAATGCCCTTGCCGGCCGAAACGACGCGGTCCGCCTTCGTGATTGGCGTGTCGATCGGAATGCCAACCGTGAAATCGTAGCCATCCGCTTTCAGGTTCTCAACGAGCGCGTCAACCTTCTCCTGCGCGCTGCCCTTTTTATACACGATTTTCTTACGCGGTCCGGTGATGTTTTTCGCCGCTTTGACCGGCATCGCCGCGCCCTTTTCCTTTTTCGGCGGCTTGCCTAGCAAGTGCGATGAAATCACGACCCGCATGATCTCGTTCGTTCCCTCGTAGATTTGCGTGATCTTGGCGTCGCGGTACATTCGCTCGACATCCATGCCTTTCAAATAGCCGTTGCCGCCAAAGCACTGAATGGCTTCCTCGGTCACCTTGACCGCCGTGTCCGAAGCGTACTGTTTCGCCATCGCCGCTTCCATACCGTAGCTTTCGTGGTTTTCCTTCAATTCGGCCGCGCTGTACACAAGCATTCTCGCGGCCCGTATTTGTGTCGCCATGTCCGCCAGCTTGAACGACATGCCTTGCTGGAACGCGACCGGCTTGCCAAACTGCACCCGGTCCAGCGTGTAGTTTTTCGCGCTCTCGAACGCGCCTTGGGCGATGCCGAGCGCCTGCGAAGCGATGCCGATGCGGCCGCCGTCGAGTGTCGCCATCGCGATCTTGAAGCCTTCGCCCTCCTTGCCAAGCAGGTTTTCCTTTGGCACCTTCACATCGTCGAACAGCAGCTGCGCCGTCGCCGACGAGCGAATGCCCAGCTTGTCGTAGTGGTCGCCAATCGTGAAGCCTTCCCAGCCTTTTTCCACGATAAACGCGCTAATGCCGCGCGTGCCAATGTTCGGCGTCGTGACTGCGAACACGACATACGTGTCGGCCTCGCCGCCGTTGGTAATAAAGATCTTTTCGCCATTGAGCACGTAGTGGTCGCCCTCCAAAACGGCCGTCGTCTCCGTGCCACCCGCGTCCGAACCGGCGTTCGGTTCCGTCAATCCAAACGCGCCGATTTTTTCGCCTTTCGCCAGCGGAACGAGATACTTTTGTTTTTGTTCTTCCGTTCCAAACGCGAAGATCGGCCAGCTGCCCAGCGAGACGTGCGCCGATAAAATGACGCCCGTTCCGCCATCGACGCGCGACAATTCCTCGACCGCGATCGAATAACTCAAAATATCCTTTCCCATGCCGCCGTATTCTTTCGGATACGGAATGCCTAGCCAGCCTTTTTGGCCCATTTTCTCTACGACATCGCGCGGGAAATGGCTTTCCCGATCCCACTGGAACGCGTACGGCTTGATTTCGCTTTCCGCGAATTCACGGATCTGGGCACGAAGCTGTTCGTGCTCGTCGGTACATCGAAACATGTTAACCTCCCTTTTTTCCGGCTTTTCCGGTTTTCTCATTTATTTTGTCTTTCCCAGAATCAAGTCATGCAACGTATACGATGCGTACACCGCGTTGATTTTTCGCTGGACGTCTTCCAGCGCGCCATGAATGCGGCACGGCTCGTTTTGCGCCTGCGTCCATTCGCAACAATGACCCTCGCGCAAGCAAAGATTGATCGCTTCGTCCTCTTCAATGAGCCGAATCAAATCGAGCAGCGTGAAATCGCGCAAATCCCCCGCCAGCCGGCATCCGCCTTTGGAGCCCGGCAGGCTTTGCACGAGTCCCGCGTTGCGCAACAAGGCGACGATCTTATACGCGAAAGGCTGCGGAATGCATTCGCTGGCGCACAAAGCTTTCATCGAGTACAATCCGCCATCCGAAAGCGTCCGTAAAATACGCAATGCGTAATCTGTTTTCCTGATCATGATTCCACCTTCCTTTATGTCCAGTTTACAAACGTAGACCATCAAAGTCAATTATAATGAAAAGCGCTTTCATACTTGGCTGTTTTTGTGGCATGATCGACAAAAAAAGCCGCGGAAACTCCGCGGTGATCCGTTTCTTTTTCTTGCCGGATTTGACGATAAAGCGCCTTTGTCTTGCTTGGACTCGCCTCGTTGAACACAATCGTTCCCTCTTTCGTTTGGATCACGATCACGTCCCCGTTTCCTTTTGTGTAGCGCGTGTAGCGGCCAAACGCGTCGTTTTCAAACCGTCCCATCAAAATCGAGCGCGCGTCGTAGCCATTCACCCGCGTTCCCGGCGCGCTGTCCGGCTCCATTGTGATGGATTCGATCTCGTCAAACGGTACGACCGTGTCGGATACGAAATTGGCGTCCAGCGTGATTTGTCCGCGGTCGACTCGCACGGTATAGTCCCCGGCAAAAACGATCACCAGGGCGAAAATCAAAGGCGGAACGCCAAGGATTAGCCAGAGCAGATTTTTCTTGTCGAACGGCTTCGGTTTGGAAAACACCACACCTTGCGCCTTTTGAACCCTGGCGTACTTCCACGACACGAACACGGAAAGCCCCGAAGCGATCAAGGCGAGAACGACGATGACGCCTGTCCCGTTTGGAAAAAAACACGCGCCCAGCATGATCAGACCGCAAACGACCCAAATGCGGCCGCCAACGCGCTGCGTGTAGTTCCAGTTGTCCGCGTTTTCCAGCGCCCAGCGCGTCCGGATCCCGATCATTTCATTTTGCGAGATCTTCGGCAGCAAATTGCCGCAGACCAAAAAGATCAGGGCGAGCATGCCGTTGACAAAAACGAGTCCGTTCCAGTTTGGAAAATATTCGAGCCCGACAAACATCGCGCACACCGCCAAACTGATCATTGGCTGCAAAAACAGCGTCCAGCGCACGACGTCCGGCTTCATCGTTTCAAACCGCCCTTTCCAAATGCCCAAATACGCGATAAGCCAAAACATGCCTAGCGTCGTGAGCGGAAAGACAAACTGCCACGTGATTCGCAGCACGCTTTCCGAACTGACCGGCAGAAAAAAGCCAAGGAAAAGCGGAAGGACGATGAGCAGCGAGTCAGCGAGAAGTTCTTTTCGATACGACTTGGCGTTCATAGCGTTCTCCTTTCAAATCCTGCATCCATAAAATAACTTCCTCAAGCACCGACGTGTTCAGCGTGTACACGATGTATTTCCCGTGCCGCTCGTCACGGATGAGATCCGCCTTTTTCAGTACGGACAAATGCCGGGAAATCGCGGGTTGCGAGATGGAAAAATGCTCGACGATTTCCTGTACCGTCATCGAACGCTGCTTGAGCAAGTTGAGAATCGAGCGCCGAATCGGGTCGTCCAGCGCCTTGAGTGTTTGATCCAAAGCCATGTTTTCCTCCTATAACATATAACTTATTTGTTATTGATATTATAAAGAGAAAAGAGGACGCTGTCAATCGGTTTCCTCTAAAGAAAGAAGCGTTTCGCCCCAGGCGCAAAACGCCTGGACGATTGGCAAAAGCGCGCCGGACACCTCGGTGAGCGAATACTCGACCCGGGGCGGAATCTCGTTGTACTGGACACGCGCCACAAGCCCTTCCTGTTCCATTTCCTTCAAGGTGTTCGACAGCATGACGTTCGTAATGCCGAGCGCCTTTTTCAGTTCGTTGTAGCGCAGCGTCCCGTTTTCGCACAACACATACAAGATTGGCAGCTTCCATTTTCCCTCGATCGCCCGACACGCCACGCGCATCGGGCACGTTTCATCCGTAAATACAATCATCTCTTAACTCTTCTTTCCTTTTTATTCACTATACCATACTTCATTACAAAAATAAACAAGGTAAGTTTTCTATGTGTATTTACATTTTTCTTATCATGAGTTATAATACACTTACTTTAAGCACTCCATCGTTTAAAGTGCCAAAAAAAGGCAAAATGGAAAGAGAGGAAATTTTCTATGAATACAAACAACGAAACGGCTGCCGCTGTGATCGTGCCCGTCTTCGGCACTCTCCTATTGCCGAACACGACGATTCAGCTTCGAAACTTGAGTCAAGACGACGTGGACCGCATTCGCGACGAATCGTTCATCGCCGGACTCGTTCAAGCCGAGCACACAAAAGACCACTGGAGCGCCGCGGATTTTCACCCTTATGGCATCCGCTGCGAAATCACCTCCATCGAATA
This sequence comes from uncultured Dubosiella sp., assembly GCF_964018005.1. Lineage (NCBI taxonomy): Bacteria > Bacillati > Bacillota > Erysipelotrichia > Erysipelotrichales > Erysipelotrichaceae > Dubosiella > uncultured Dubosiella sp. Next base: position 34,371 of record NZ_CAXHOA010000003.1, on the reverse strand, counting down.
CACGAAAAAAGGAACAAGCGTCTGGGCGAAGGCTCTCGAACGCGTCAAAATCGAGCACGTTGTCGAAGGACGCTTTCCCGCTTGCGCCTACACGATACAGCCGGAAAGCGACGATTTGCCGGCGCGCTCCACGCAAGACATGCTGGAATACATGCGCTCCATCGTCCGCGACATGGCCCAGGCGTTTCGCGGCGGCGAGGCGATCGTTGCGCGAGCCGAGGAAATCGCCTCGATCAACGAGTTGATCGTCTATGTCGCCCAATACATGCCGCTAACCCAAAGCGAGCGCTACGACTTGCTGCGGACCGACTCCTTGAAAGAGCGCGCCCTGTCGTTTATCGACTTGCTGCTGCGCCAAAAGGAAGTTGTCGCCATCAATTTGGAAATGAACGAGAAATTCACCGAGCAAGCCAATAAGACGTATCGGGAACAGGCGCTGCGCCGGCACATTGAGGCGCTGCAAAAAGAGCTCGCCGAAACGACTGGCGAATCCGAAGACGATCCAAACGACTGGCGTTCCCGCGTTTTGAGCGCCCGCCTTCCTCACGATATCGAGCAGGCGCTGCTGGACGATGTGGCGAAGCTGGAATCAGCCTTCGCGCCCAACAGCAGCGAGCAGGACGTCTTGCGGACGTATCTGGAGTTCGCCCTCGCCCTGCCTTGGGAAAAACAGCCTTTGTCCTTTGCCGATCTGGCCCAGGCCCGGCAAATCCTGGACAGCCGGCATTACGGCATGGATAAAGTAAAAGAGCGAATCATTCAGCATTTGGCGATCATGCGGCTGAAAAACTCCAACAAAGGGAGCGCGATTTTGCTTGTCGGCCCGCCCGGCACGGGAAAAACATCGCTGGGCAAGTCGATTGCCGAAGCGCTGGACCGGCCGTATGTGCGAATGAGTCTGGGTGGCGTCAAAGACGAGTCCGAGATTCGCGGTCACCGGCGCACGTATGTGGGCGCCATGGCCGGCCGCGTCCTCCAGTCGATGAAACGCGCGGGCGCGACCAATCCCGTCATGATTCTCGACGAGATCGACAAGCTGATGCAAGGCGGCTTTAGCGGCGATCCGGCCGCGGCCATGCTCGAAGTGCTCGATCCGGAACAAAACAACACGTTCACCGATCACTATTTGGATTTGCCGTACGACTTGTCAGACGTGCTGTTTATCGCGACCGCCAACAGCGTGGATTCCATTCCGGCCCCGCTGCTCGACCGCATGGAAGTCATTTCGATTTCCAGCTATACGGCCGAGGAGAAATTCCACATCGCCAAAGACCATCTCGTTCCGGCCGTTTTAAGCGAGTCGGGCGTTTCGCCGGAACAGTTCGCGATCACGGACGAGGCGATTCGCTCTCTCATTGGCGGCTACACGATGGAAGCGGGCTGCCGCGGATTGAAAAAGCAGATCGCGGCGCTTGTCCGCTCCCAATCCGAACGCATTTTGGAAGGCGGCGACTCGATTGTCGTTTCCGAAAACGACCTCGAGCCATTGCTTGGACCAAAAAAAGCCCGCCACGAGCAAGTGAAGGAAAGCAACCCAGCCGGCGTCGTCACAGGACTGGCCTGGACGGCGGTCGGCGGCGAAGTGCTCTTCATCGAAACGGCCGCCATGCCCGGAACCGGACAAACCATTTTGACCGGCCAGCTCGGGGACGTCATGAAAGAGTCGGCGCGCATTAGTTTGAGCGTGCTCAAATCGAGAATGCCGGCTTTGACGAGCGGATTGAAAGCGCAGGACTTGCACATCCACGTGCCGGCTGGCGCCACGCCAAAGGATGGACCGAGCGCGGGAATCACTTTGTTTACGGCGCTGGCTTCCCTCGTTTTAAACAAACCAGTGGACGCGCGCATCGCGATGACGGGCGAGCTGACGCTGCGCGGCGACGTGCTGCCGATTGGCGGCCTTAAGGAAAAGCTGTTTGGAGCCCAGCGCGCGGGTGTCGTCAAAGTTCTCATTCCATGGGACAACCAGTCCGATCTGGCTGAAGTGCCGCAGGAAATCAAGGACAGCCTGACGATCGTCCCTGTGAAAACCGTAGAAGACGTCTTGCGCGAAACGCTCGACCTTGCCTTGCCGCAACTGGCGCAGGACAATCGCGTCCAGACTGCCATGCCATTGCAGTAAAGAACCCGAAGACAGTTTCCCGTCGAAACTGTCTTTTTTGTATGCTAAGATAAGAAAAAAGGAAATGAGCGCGATGAAAAAATGGAAAACGATTGGAATGGCGTGCTTGCTTGGCGGGATGGTTGCGTGCGCCCGCCCCGGGCAAGCCGGCAGTCCGTATATTTTGAAAAAAGACATGCCGCATTTGGCGGATCGTTCCATCCCCCAAGTCCACAAAGGCTACTATTTGGCGCAGCAGGACGACGGCCTCCTGCATATTTTGGACAGTGAAGGCAACGAGGCGGGACGAACGACGTATACCCACGCCTTATGGATCGAGGAGGACGTGCTGCTTCGAACAAGCGATGGCGATTCCCAAAGTTTCGACTACGCGACCGGGAGAAAAAAGAAAGAGGCGCTGGAAGGCATTGGCGGCGTCGACTCCAACGTGCTCGCGTACGACCCGGACAGCGAAAAAGTACGGTATACGACCACAAGCGATTTGCTGGATCCAAAGGGGGCTTCGTGGACGGACATTCCTTCGGATCTCTTTTCAAGCGAGGCGTATATCGTTTACGATCTGGACGATGTGGCGCAAGGAAAACTCGATGGCGCGTACCGGATTTGGAACCGGCAAACCGGCGAAGTGTACGGACCGCTTCAAAACGCCGTTTACCACCATCAAAACGACTTGTTTCAAAACTATGGCCTTTCCCGCTTTTACGCGCCGGTCCAAGGCATGTATCCCGTTCAAACCGACGATGGGTTTCTGGTGATTGACGGCGGCAAAATGTGCGGACCCTTTCAGGACGCCTTCCCGGTTGGCAACGACGCCGTCTTTGTTCGGGACGGGCAAACGCCTTTCTTGTTCGATGAAAGCCATCCGAACGGAGTCCGTCTGCCGCCAAACGCATTGGACGCCAGCGCCACCAACAAAAAGACGGTTCTCGTGCGCGAAAGCGATGGCTGGAAGCTGTACACCGAACCATCCGACACCTTATAAAAAGGCGATTTTCTCAAACCCGCCTTTTTTTATTTATTCTTTGTTCCCGGCTTCCAAAATATCGGCTACGCTCCACGTCATGGCCAAAACCGCCTGCCGTAAACTGGACCGGGCCAGCGGGCCGTGAACCGCCTCGAGAAATCCGCTCTCGTGCGCGTAGACAGGTGGAACCATGCCGGTTTCGAGTTCAAAATACATCGTCGGCACGACGTGGGACACGTTGCCGATGTCCGAGCTTCCACCCGGATACTCGGGTTCGTAAAACCGCTCGATGCCAAGACGGCGCAAATTGGCTTCGACAACCGAGCAAAGCGTTTCGTCGTTGCGCAATTCGTCAAACGAGTTTTCAAAAAAGCGCGTTTCCATCCGCGCGCCGGTCATCGCTTGCGCGCCTTGTCCAATGGCTTGCAGCGTGGACGTCAGCGTTTCGACCTCTTGGCGGGTCGCGTCGCGGACATAAAAGCGGCACGCGGCGTAATCGGGAACGATATTGCACGCCTGCCCGCCATCGGTAATGATCCCGGCGACGGAAGCGCTTTTTTTCCAGTAGGGCCGGCGCGCGTTGATGCCTTGAAAAAGCAGCAAGACGGCTTCAAGCGCGTTGATGCCTTGCTCAGGCGACATGGCGGCGTGGGCGGCGCGGCCAAAAAACGAAAACTCGATGGAATCCATCGCTTGCGTTTTCGGGCGGACCATCGTATGGCCGCCCAAATGGGCCTGGAGCACGAAATCGACGTCGTCAAACGCCCCGTTTTGAACGAGCTCGCATTTTCCTCCCAACGTTTCCTCGGCCGGCGTGCCAAAGACGACAAGACGAATGTCCCGGGAAGAGAACACGCGTGAAAGCGTGATGGCGCTGCCAAGCGCGGTGGCGCTAATCCAGTTGTGTCCGCAGGCGTGCGCCCATTCGTCATGGCCCGGCCCGTAGCCTGGGAGCGCGTCGTATTCGGCTAAAAACGCGATCGTAACCGGCCCGCTTCCCCATTCGGCGCGAAACGCGGTCGGCATGCCTTGGTACGCCCGCCAAACCTTGAAGCCGTTTTGTTCGAGCCGGTCGCTTAAATACCGGGCGCACACCTCTTCTTTTCCTCCCGGTTCGGGATGGGCGAAAACAAATTCGCTAATTGCCTCAAATTCGGACAGCCCTTGATCGCATTGCGTTTCGATTTGGCTTTTGATTGACGTTTTCATCGTGGACCCTCTCTTCTATTGCTATCAGTATAACACTTACCAGCCTACGATTTTCAAGATGGCGAGTATAAAAAACAAAAGCGCGATGCCGGACAAAAGCCCTCCGGCGGTCAGCTTGATGTTTTTGACGCCATACGTCGAACGGGTGTACACGTACAAAAAGATGCCGAGGATCGAAAGCAGCGCGAATGGATTAAAAAGCCATGAAACGACGCCGACGCCCAGACATACCCAGGAGAGCGTCTCGCTGTTTTTGGTTTGGTTTGACATGGCAAAACCTCCTTTTTACGGATCATATCATAAGTATTGTATTGTCTTCGATTTTTTCTGGCAATTATACGAAAAAGACAATATTCTTCCAGCTTTTGCCAGCCTTTTTTCTAAAAAAGAAATCCATCGCTTGTTTTGAAGAATGGTATAATAAAGAAACGAGGAGAATCCCTATGAATTTCTTTAAAAAATATCAAACCAAATATCCTAAAAATCCGGTTGCGAACGCGTACGATTCGCTGCCTACAGACGACATAGTCCGCCGCCGCTATCATTTTACCGGAACGGTGCAAGGCGTCGGCTTCCGGGTTGAAATGTGGCGCCGGGCGATCAACATGAAGCTGGCGGGCTGGGTCAAAAACAACGAAGATGGCTCGGTGGACGCGGAACTCGAAGGGCCGAAAGCGCGAATCGACGCCTTGATTTCCCAAATGGAAAGCATTCCCCGGATTCGAATCCAATCGGTGGATGTGCAGACGCTTGAACCGGTTGGCGCGTCCGATTTTGAAATGCTGAATTACTAGAAATTTGAAAACACCTTTTCGATCAATCAAAAACAAGGAGGAACCGATGGAAAAAATAGCGAGCTTTACTGTGGATCATTTGAAATTGAAACCCGGGATTTACGTTTCCCGCAAAGACCATGCCGGAAACACGACGCTGACGACGTTCGACATCCGCATGACAAGTCCCAACGACGAGCCGGTGCTCAACACGGCAGAAGTCCATACGATCGAGCATTTAGGCGCCACGTATTTGCGCAACGATCCGGACTGGAAAGAAAACGTCATTTACTTTGGCCCTATGGGCTGCCGGACCGGTTTTTATTTGATTTTGGCTGGCGACTTGGAATCCGAGGACGTTGTCGAACTCGTCCGCTCCCTTTTCGCCTGGATCGCCACTTTCGAGGGCGATGTCCCTGGCGCGAGTCCGAAAGACTGCGGCAACTATCTCGATATGAACTTGCCCATGGCCCGTTTTGTCGCCCGGCGCTACCTTTCGCAAACGCTGGATTCGATTGGACCGGATTCCCTTCACTATCCTCAGTAGCAAAAAGCCGGATTTTTACCTCCGGCTTTTTTTTGAAACAAGATTCAAACAGCTTCCCCACAAAACAGTTCTCGTCTTCTAAGTATATCTTACCGATTTTTATGCGATTTGTCCCCTCTATGTCCCCAAATGCACGCTTTTTGACCCAAAAAACATAAGAACCCGCCAATTCTGCCTTTTTTGATCCAAATATATAAGTATTAAATTATAATTTCCGTGTTTATTTCAAGTTCCGCTTCCTTCTTTTTTTCGCTTGAATTATAATTTTATTTATAAAGAAAGTAGGAATTTTATGGATTATGAAATCAATCTTTGCGAAGACGATCCCGTGCAAAACGAAAAGCTCATCGACTGGCTTCGCGCCCGTTTTCCGGAAGGCGCCATCCATGGATTTACCGACGAGAACGCGTTGATCGCGCACATCCAAACCGCGCGCATCCCGCGCATCGTACTCATGGACATCATGCTCAAAAACGACGTCAGCGGAATCGAAACCGCCAAGACCATTAAGAAAATCGACCCTTCGTGCATCCTCGTGTTTTTAAGCTCGTATTTGGAAAAGGCGTGCGACGTGTACGAAGTCGACCATTGCTATTTTGTTTACAAACCACAAAAAGAAACCCGTCTGGAAGCGGCGATGCAAAAGGCGGTGGGGCTGCTGAAAAGCCGGCCAAAGGAAATCGTCGCCCACACCGGCACTTCGACGATTCGGCTCGATCCCGACAGGGTGCTTTATTTGGAGCGCATCAAGCGGTACACGCTCGTGTACTGCCGGACGGAAACGATCAAAGTCAAAGAGGATTTGGAAACGCTGATCCGGCAGCTTCCCGATTCGTTTCACCGCTGCCACCGCTCGTTTGTCGTCAACTTCCGTTACGTCCGCTCTTATATGGTTCACGATTTGAAAATGGACGACGGCAAGCTTCTTTCGGTTTCCAGAGGCTATATCCAGCCGATCAAGACCTCCTTTCATCGCTATTTAACCGATCCAAAGGAGGGAATTTTATGAAAAAACGCTTTTCTTCACCGCGCTTCAACGTGGCGATGTATTTGTTGTTCGAAGCCGCGCTCATCGTTCTCATTCCGCTTGCCAACCGGACGATTCGCATCACCTTCGCTCCCGGATGGGTTCTTTGCGTTCTCGCGCTTTTTTGCGGTTCGGGATTTTTCGCGGTCCGGCTCATTCGCACGCTGCTGGAGGAAATGCAGGAAGACACCCGCAAGGAAGTGCTCCGCGCGCAAAACGCGATTCAAAAAGAACATCTTTTAGCGACGATGAAAGCCGAGCAGGACATGGCCAGACTGCAGGAAAAACTAAAAACCATGATGAAGGATATCCCGCAGGACGAGATGGTTCGACGGGCGAAAATCGACGAGCTTCTTCACGAGGAAGCCGATTCGCTGTTCGTCAACTATTGTCCGCACAAAATCGTGGACGCCTTGCTTTACCATAAATCGCTTATTATGAAATCGCATGGCATCGACTACTCGATTGTCGCGGCCGTGCCCGCTGAGCTGAATTTGGATGGTTACGCCATTTTAAGCGTCCTTTCCAACTTGATCGACAACGCCATCGAAGCGGTGCTCGCCTTGGATAAAGACCGGGTGATTGACATCCACTTGCATACGCGTGCCAACGTGCTCGTCTGCCAGGTGGAAAACACCATTCCGGCCCACGCGGCGCTGGTCAAAGGCCGTTCCACGAAAAAAGACCAAAAACAGCACGGCCTCGGCCTGGCGATCATCGAGCACACATGCAAAACCCACAATGGATTGTTTACACACGAAACCGATGGAACCCGGTGCCGCTGCACGGCCACGCTGTGCGAAAACAACGGGTGAAGGAGGTCGCTATGCCACTCTGGTACGCCGCCGCGCTGGCTTATCAATCCGCGCTTCACGCTATCTTTTTTATCGTCTTTCTCAACGGCAAGCATCCGGCCCGCGCGTTTGGGATTTTGTGGACGCTGCTTGTATTCGTCTTGTTTCCGATTGGTTCCTGGATTGGCGAATACGACCTTTTTATCAAAAACGCGTTTTTTTGCGGGTCCCTTGTTGTGCTTTGCCGGTTTCTGTTTCGCGACCAGAAAATGAGAAAAATCATATTGGCTGTGCTGCTTTATGAAATCATGCTCGTGCTCTTTGAAATCCTCGCCGTTCCGACGATGTATCTTCTTTTTGGTTTCGTGCCCGATTTGCGCATGTACGGACCGATTCAAAAAGTGTTCACGTTGATTGCCTGCATCTGGCTGGCCGTGTTTGTTTTTGGGACGCTTTCTGTCGTTTCCAAAGCGCCGTCCGCCCATACGAAAATGTTCTGGTATTTGGCTTGCCTGCTCTTTAACGTCATTTTGCTCGTGTTGGCCGTTTGCCAGATTTTCATACCGTACAACCCTTCGTTTTTCGAATCCAGCTACTGGGGCGTGGTCGCGGTTTTGATTGGCGCCAATCTGGCTACTCTTTTTTCGCTGACTCGCGTGATTCGGCGGGAACGGCAGCGTCAAGTCGCGGAACGGCTGGAATACGAATACAAGAAGCAGCTTCTTCTTTATATGGAAAACGACCAGCGCGAGGAAGGCTGGCGCCGGCTGCGTCACGATTTATTGAATTTCTGGGAGGAAAACCAGTCATGACGCTTTGGTATGCCGCGCTCGTTGGATACCAGGCGCTGATTTCCTCTCTGTTTTTGACACTTTATTTCGACGCTCCGCGAAAAAGAAAAACTGGACTAGGCTATATGGGCATTTTCGTGTTGGTGCTGTTTCCGCTGGACACGTGGCTTTTCGCCCGGCAGCCCATTGTGAAAAACGCGGCGAACGCTTTGATTTTATGGTTCGCCAGCTCGCTTTTGCTTTGGGATGTCCCGCGGTTTGTCCTTACGTTTGGAATCGTCCTGCTGGAAATCGGTTACTTTCTCACGGAGGTGGTTTTGATTTTGGTCTTGTACCTCGCGTTTGGTTTTGTGCCCGATCCATCCACTTTGGATCAAAACCAGCTTTTGACTTACACACTTGGCTCGTTGGGCGCCACCTTCGTCTTCTTTGTTTTGCTCGCCATCTTTTCGAAAAGAGTCACCGCCAAAATAAAAGTCGCCACGAATGTGGTCTGGCTGCTTGTATCCGTGATTTTGACCGCGCTATGCGCATCCCTGCTGATTTTGTCTTTCGATCCGCTCGCATACAGCCTTTTAACGGGCTTTATGGTTGTCTTGATGGCCGGTATTCTCGGTTCGCTGCACCATCATTTCCACGCGGCGCGCCGTCAGCATACGCTTTCGGGGCTGGAACGGGAATACAAAAAACAGCTGGCCTTGTACGCCAGTCGCGAAAGAGACGCGATGGCGTGGCGGCACTTGCGTCACGACTTGCTGAACTTCTGGGAAGCGGCAAAGGAGGAATCCAGATGACATCCGCTTTTTTTGTTGTGCTGCTTTATCAAAGCGTCGTGCAATCCGCGTTTTTCGCGCTTTACTATCCTTCGCCTGAAAAACGGCGGCTCTTTCTGTTTTATTTGGGATTGTTCATGCTGGTTCTCTACCCGCTCGACACGTTGTTTCCAGCCACGTGGCCGCTGCTAAAAAACATATTCAACTTCGGACTGCTTGTCGTCGCGAGCCAAATCGTATTTCGCTCGTTGAAAAGGCGCACGATCATCATGGCGACGGCGTTGTACGAATTCGGACTCGTGCTTACGGAAATCGTTTCGGTTTTCGCGTTTTACGTCTTTACCGGCCACAGCCCGGATCCAACACGGTTCAACGTCGATCAAAGCTTTATGTATGCCCTCGGTTCATTCGCGCTGACCATCGTGTATCTTGTCATGCTTCAAGTGTTTCCTAACGGACTGGTGACCCGGAAAAAGGGATTTTTGTATTTGCTGGGCATGCTGCTGAACGTTGGTTTTACGGCGCTTTGCGGCGCGTTCATCGTCGTCCCAGACGAGCACGTGTTCTTCGCCCGTTCCTATGGAATCGCGCTGGCGTTTCTTTTCGTTTTTAACGGGGCAACTTTCGTTTCTTTGCGCCGGTTTATCCGAATCCAAAAAGCGCAAAGCGCACAACGCGCATTGGAATCCGTCTATCAAAAACAACTGGCCTGTTATGTGCGTGACAAGTCTGACGAGCATGTGTTGCGCCGGCTGCGCCACGACTTGCTGAACTTCTGGGAAACGACAAAGGAGGAATCCTGATGCCCGGCTGGTACATTGCGGCGCTGTTTTACCAGTCTGCCGTTCAATCGGCTTTATTCGCCTTGTATTTGCGCGCCAAACGACCATGGCGTCAATTTCTCGTTTTATGGATCGCGTTTGTGGGCGTCATCTTTCCAATCGACTTGCGGCTGGCTGAAATGGATTTAATCATTAAAAATCTCTTCAACTGCGTCTTTCTTGGCGTGTTGTGCCGGTTTCTTTTTTGGCAGGAAACGACAAGAAGAATCGTTTTCGCCGTTCTCTTATATAAAACCGCGCTTGTGCTCGTCGAAATTTGCGGCATTCCGATGCTGTATCTCTTGACGCGAAAAACAACGGACTTTTCGGCTTTTGACAACGTGCAAAAAATCATGACTTGGATCGCGTGCGGATGGATGACGCTCATCGTTTTCGCTTTGCTGCAAATCTTTTCCAAAACGCTGACTGCCAGCACGAAAATGATCACATATTTGGGCTGCCTGCTTTTAAACAATATTTTGCTCGTGTTGTGCGTCTGCCAGCTGCTTGGAACGAGGCGGGATGATTTTTTTTCCGTTTCCTATCCATTCGTGGTGGCGATCCTGCTCGTTCTGAACGTTTTGACGCTTTTCTCGCTCTCCCGCTTTGCGCGGCTGGAAAGATTGCGCCAAAGCCAGCTGCGCCTGGAAACCATTTATCACGGCCAGCTGCTCTTTTATTTAAATAACGAGTCTTCCAAGGACGGATGGCGGCGGCTGCGTCACGATTTGCTCAATTTTCTGGAACAGGACAACGAATAAAAGCGAAGATCATTTTAAATCCTCGCTTTTGTTTTCCAAACCGGCGCACGCGTTTTCGAGCAGGCGCATGAGCGCAATCGTTTGTTCCGGCGTTACAAGCTGTTTTTTGCCTTCAACGATCGTATCGTAAACCGCCTCGTAAAAACTGGAATACCGGCTTTCGACCGTCGGCACCTTTTCCTCGTGATACGCGCCTTGTTCATCGTAGTATATGAGCGTGCCAAACTCGAAAGGCCGGTCTTTTCCAAAATCCGGATGTCCTTGCGGAAAGTAAAATCGTTTCAAATCTTCCTCCTGCCGGTCTTCCGTTTCTTTGATAAACATTCCCTTCGTCCCGTATGCGATGAACTTCGGCCTCGCCTTCGCGCGAAAATAACTGGATTTCACGGAAACCTTCAAGGGCTCTTCGTAAAATAAGTCAAAATCGAAATAATCGTTCATCCGGCCCGCGCCAAGCAGCGAGCGAACATCCCCGACAACGCGTTGGGGATTTCCAAAGAGCGCCAGCATTTGGTCTAGCGTGTGGCAGGCGTGTCCGTATACAAACGAGCTCATGCGCGAATACGATTCGACAGCTTGCGGCACATCCGGCCGGTAATAGTCATAATGCAATTCCACTTCGAGCAGCGTACCGAGCTTTTGACTTTCGATCACGGCTTTCATCGTCAGGTAGTCGCTGTCGAATCGCCGGTTTTGATAGCCTTGCAACATGACGTCTCGCTCGCGGGCTAAAGCGAACAATTCAATGGCTTGGGCGCTGGTCATGGTAAAAGGCTTTTCGACTAGCGTGTGCTTTCCGGCCAGCAGGCTTTGTTTCGCGAATTCATAATGCGTGTCGTGTCTGGTGGCAATCACGACAAGCTCAATCTCGGGATCCAGCAGCACGTGTTCCATTTGGTTCGTGTAGCACACACCCTCTATTTCAGCCCACGAATCCCGGGCATGGTTCCGGCTATAAATTGTTTTGATTTTGAATTTTTCGGGTAGATCCAGCAAAAACGGCGCGTGGTAGCGATTTGCGCTTTTTCCATTGCCAATCATTCCAACTTGAATGGTTCTCATCTTTCAACACTCTCCTTTTCGCTTTTATTGTACCCGATGGCGCTGAAATCCGGTTTCGGGTCTTTACGCTTTCATGATAAAATAATGAAAAACCACGAAAAAATTTGAAACGAAATTTTAGAAAGAGGAACGCAATGCTTATTCGGGAAAAAATCGAGCGTCTGGCCCAGGAAGTCCACGACGCGCGTAGCGCGGTCGCCCGCTTTCTATTGCTGGAAGCCAACGCACTAGAAAACATGTCGATGCAAGAAGTCGCCGAAGCGACCTTTACGTCCAAGGCGACTTTGGTACGGGTCGCGAAAGCGCTCGGATTTTCTGGCTGGACCGCCTTTCACAAGGCGTATGTTTTCGAAAGAAAGGAAACGGAACGGTTGTTCGAGGGGGTCGACACAAACATTCCTTTTTCAAAGCAGGATCGCACCGCGCAAATGCGTAGCCACTTGGCGCAAATCTATATGGAAAGCGTTTATTTAACGAACGATTTGTGCGAAGACGCCGCGTTGGAAAAGGCGGCCTCGATTTTGGATGAAAGCGAGCGGATCGTTGTTTTGGGCATTGGCGCCAACCGCTCTTTGAGCCGGATCTTCATTCAAAAAATGGTAAAGCTTGGAAAACGTGTCGACTTATGCGAGCCGGCCGACGCCCGCTATTTCGTCAACACATTGACTTTTCGTGACTGCGCGATTTTGATTTCCTATTCCGGAATGCCGCCTCAAAGAGAGCCGATGGCTTTAATTCCGCTTTGTCAGGCGCGCGGCGTGCCCATGATCGCTTTGACAGGACGGCACGATAACGTTTTGCGGCAAAGCGCGGATGTCGTTTTGACGATTTTTTCCAAGGAAGACTGGTTTGCGAAAATCGCGTCGTATTCTTCGGAAGTTTCCATTCTCTTTTTGCTCGATTTGCTGTATTCGGCTTATTTTGCCCGCCACTATGACGAGCATTTGTCCTATCGGATGGAAAACGTCCGCGCCATAGAACAAGACAAAACGTTCTAGCCGCCGTTTTATGAAAAAGAAAAGAGAAGCGCGTTTCTACTTCTCCTTTGATCTTTTCTGTTTATCCATTGACGGCTTCGTCGAGCACTTTGCCGATGGCGTCGTGAATGACCAGTGTCGCCTTTCCATCCATTGGCGTGCTGTCCCGGTTGATGAGGACAAGGTTTTTTCCTCGAAAATACTGAATGAGTCCCGCGGCCGGATACACAACCAGGCTTGTGCCGGCCACGATGAGCGTGTCGACGTGCGAGATGGCGTCCACCGCCGCGTAAATGACCGATTCATCGAGCCCTTCTTCGTACAGCACGACGTCGGGCTTGATGATGGCGTTGTCCACGTCGCATCGCGGAATGCCGTCCTGATCACGGCGCGCGATCGTTTCCTCGAGCGTAAACGCCTTATGGCAGCGGGTGCAGAAATTGCGGAGCACGGAACCATGCAGCTCAAGCACGTTCAAAGAACCGGCCTTTTGATGCAGGCCGTCGATGTTTTGCGTAATGACGGCTTTGAGCTTTCCTTCCTGTTCCAGCTTGGCCAGCGCGGCATGCGCTTTGTTGGGAACGGCGTCTTGATAAATCATCTCGTTAAAATAAAATTCAAAAAACTCCTTGGGATGCTGGGTGTAAAACGTGTGGCTCAGCATCGTTTCCGCCGGATAAGGATACTTTCGTTTATACAGCCCGTTGTCGCTGCGAAAGTCGGGGATGTGGCTTTCGGTCGACACGCCGGCTCCGCCAAAAAAAACGATATTGTCGGATTTCTCAATGATATCGTGTAACTGCTTGATTGGATTCATACTGTTTCCTCCTTGTTTCTTTTATTGTAGTCTTCTTTTTCCTCGATGCAAAGCGGGATCGTTCTGGCTGGAAAAAAGCCGGAAATCGACTTCCCGGCTTTGGTTTTGAGGATTTACTTTTTGTTTTTTGTCACTTTGATGTCGTAGTGTCCATCGCGGACGTCGATGCGGATCGTCGCGTCCTGCATCGCGCCTTCTTTGATCATTTGACGGGCGATTTCCGTCTCGATCTGACGCTGGATGTACCGTTTCATCGGACGGGCGCCAAACAACGGATCCACGCCATTTTCCGCGATCCGGTCGTAAACGGCGTCACTGACATGGACAGTGATGTCTTTTTCTTTCAAACGCTCGATGAGTTCGCCCATGAACTTGCGTGCGATCTTGACAAAGGCTTTGTCGTGAAGGGCGTTGAATACGACGATTTCGTCGATTCGGTTGATAAATTCCGGACGGAAGTGCGCTTTCACCGCTTCCATGTATTTCTCTTGAAGAAGTTCCGGTTCGTTTTTGTATTCGAACGCGTACTGGCTTCCCAGATTGCTCGTCAAAATGATGATCGTGTTTTTGAAATCAACCGTCACGCCTTTGGAGTCGGTGATTCGTCCGTCATCCAGAATTTGCAGCAATACGTTAAACACATCCGGATGCGCTTTTTCGATTTCATCGAACAAGACGATCGAATATGGATTGCGGCGTACCGCTTCGGTCAGCTGTCCGCCTTCCTCATGGCCGACGTATCCTGGAGGCGCTCCGATCAAACGGGCGACGCTATGTTTCTCCATGTATTCGGACATGTCGATTCGAACGATGTGGCGCTCGTCGTCGAACAGCTGTTCGGCCAAAGCTTTGGCGACTTCGGTTTTTCCGACACCGGTAGGACCGAGGAACATGAACGAACCGATTGGACGGTTTTCGTCCTGGATTTGCGCTTTCGATCGTAAAATGCAGTCGACAACAAGTTCGATCGCGTGGTCTTGTCCTACGACGCGGCGCTCGAGAACCTTTTGCAGGTTGAGCAGCTTTTCGCGCTCGCTTTCGACAAGACGGGTCACTTCCACACCGGTCCAGCGGGAAATGATTTTGGATACGAGTTCCTCGTTGACGGTTTCCTGAATCAAGGCGCCTTCATCGTTTGGCAATCCGCCATTGTCTTTGTTGATGCGCGCTTCCAGTTCCGGAATGATCTGGTATTGCAGTTTGGCGGCATCCTCATAGCGAAGGTCGTTTTGCGCTTGTTCCAGATCGAGTTTCGCTTTTTCAAGCGCGAGCTTGTCTTCCTGCGCCATGTTGAGAATGCGTTTCTCGTCTTCCCATTTGGAGTGGAGCTCGTCGCGCTTTTCCTGAAGCTTGCCCATTTCCTCTTCGATTTCGCTGCGGCGTTCCACGGCTTTTTTATCCGTTTCCGACATGAGCGACGTCTTTTCGATTTGGAGCTGCATGATCTTACGTTCCAGTTCGTCGAGTTCCTGCGGCATGCTTTCCATTTGGACTTTCAAAGTCGCGCACGCCTCGTCGACAAGGTCGATGGCCTTGTCCGGCAAAAACCGGTCGGTAATGTAGCGGTCGGACATTGTGGCGGCGGAAACGAGCGCGTCATCCAAAATACGGACACCGTGGTAGCCTTCGAAGCGGTCTTTCAATCCACGCAGGATGGCGATCGTATCTTCGACGTTCGGTTCACGGACGTTGACTTTTTGGAAACGACGTTCCAGTGCGGCGTCCTTTTCGATGTATTGACGATATTCATTGAACGTGGTGGCGCCAATCATATGCAGTTCGCCACGCGCGAGCATTGGTTTGAGCAGGTTGCCGGCGTCCATCGACCCTTCGGTCTTTCCGGCGCCGACCAGATTGTGGATCTCGTCGATGAAGACGATGATCCGGCCGTTGGATCCTTTGATTTCATCCAATACGGCTTTCAGGCGTTCCTCGAACTCGCCGCGGTATTTCGCGCCGGCGATCAGGGAACCCATATCGAGTTCGATCAGAGTTTTATCTTTTAACGATTCAGGCACGTCGCCTTTCATGATTCGCCAAGCCAGTCCTTCGACGACGGCGGTTTTACCAACGCCTGGCTCACCGATCAAAACCGGATTGTTTTTCGTTTTCCGGGACAGGATTTGCATCACGCGCCGGATCTCGTCGTCACGGCCGATGATCGGGTCGATTTTTCCTTCGCGCACTTCGGCGACTAAGTCGCGTCCGTATTTTTTCAGCGCTTCCAGATTGTCTTCGGCGTTTGGCGTATCCATCTTGCGTCCGCCTCGACGATCGAGTTCGGCTTGCTCGCAAGCTTTTTCCGTCAAGTTGAACGTTTGAACGAGACGGCGGGAAATATAGGAACGGTTGAACATCAACGCAATCCACAGTGTAGCTACGGATAAGTAGATTTCATCGTGCTGACTCGCCCATTTTGCCGCTTTGTCGATTGATTTTTGTACCTCGTTCGACAAATTGATGTTTTGAGAAGAGCTCTTCACGATCTTTTTTTCTTCATCCGCAATGATCGTCAGGGCGAGTTTCTTGTCCACATTCAACCGGTCGAACAAACCGTCGAGAATGTCGGCTTTGAACATCGCTTCCAAAACGTCGATCGTATCCACGGAAGCGTGTTGATTCGCTTTCGCGTCGTTGACGGCGTTCATCAGGATCTTTTGCAGATTCTCGGACATTTTTTCAAAATCCATAGAAGTCCTCCTTACTTGAGATTACTTTCATCTTTAAAATCATTATAGAACGCTGGTTTTTTCACTTCCATTCATTTGCTTTTTGTTCCCTTTTGTCTTTTCATCCTCCTCGCTTTCTTTTTGGATGTGGTTTTCCTCTTTTTTATTTTATCCGATGAAAGAATGGAAAACACGTCTTTGTTTTTAAATATTTTTCTTTTTTTATCATACTAACTTATATTTTAACCTTTCTTTTTCCATGGAAAAGAAAGCAGTTTGGTATAATAGAAAAAAGGGGGAATTTGTATGTTGACGCTTTGTGGTGTTGTTTGCCTGATCGCTTCCATCGCGCTTCAAATCACGTTGTTTATTTTGAAAGCCAACGGGGTGGCCGGCATCAGTCCGGGCTACTTTTTGTATAGCGCCTTTTTGTTCGCGCTGGCGGTTTATTTGTGGATTCTGGGCGCCCGGGAACGACATTGGAAAGAAGAGCGTGATTGTTGATGGAACTTGGATTGTTTGTTTTGATTTTGACTTTCCAGTCCGCGACCATCGCTTTCTTTTATTCGCTGTTTTTTTCTATGAAGCGAAGGTTCTCATTTTTTTGGAAAATGACATTGTTCATGATGATCGTGGTGTACCCTGTGAACAATCTAATCCCAAGTCGCGCCATGATTTTCCGAAACGTTTTCAACTGCGCCCTGGAGTTTTTGTTTTTATGCCAGACGATCCGGCAGGAGCCGAAAAAGCGGTTGCTTTTCGGTATTTTGCTTTGTCAAATCGCTTTAGTGGTTTCGGAGATTCTAGCAGTTTCTTTCACCTACTTTCTTTTGCATCGCCCGCCGGAATTGGCGGAATTCGACGCGTTGAACATGGGCGACATGTTTTCTGTCTATTTGTTCGCTTCATGCCTGCTTCTTCTCTTGTTGTTTGGCATGATTCGCGGGTTTTCCAAAGCCCGGCTTGCGAGCGTGCAAATGAGCGGATATTTGATTTCACTCATGCTGAATGTGATTTTAGTCGCTTTATGCGCCTGTCATATTTTCGAACCCTTCAACGTGTTGTTTTTTCTAAAAAACTACTGGATCGTTCTTGGCGTCTTGTTTATCATCAATTTGTTTACGTTTCTTTCCTTGTTTCACTATGTGAAGCAGGAGAAACAGAAAAAATCCATGGAATTGCTGGAAAACGAATATGTCACGCAAATGCGCTTTTATTTAGAAACCGGGGCTAACGAGTCCGCCCTTCGACATTTTCGTCATGATTTGTTGAACTTTTTGGAAAAGCAGCAGTTTTAGGAAAACGCTTTGTTCAAGTGTGATGTTTTCTTTAAAATCGGAAACATTCACTTTTTTCATTTTTTCTCCCCTTTTCCTCCTTTTTGTCGTATAGAAAGGTGTAGAGGTCTTTCTCCTACGGAAAGGAGAAAAGCTATGCCAACAAACTATGACAAAATTTCCACTCTCATTGACCGGCTTCGTATTTTGGATTCGGGATTGTTTCAAATGATGTTCCACGACGATATTCCGCTTGTCGAATTCGTGTTCCGGACGATTTTGGATGAACCGGATCTTGTTTGTGTGGATGCCAAAGTCGAATATCGTGTCATTAACAGCTTGAAAGAGCACGATGGCGTCTTTGACCTGCATGCTGCGATGAAAGAAAACAAAATTGATATTTTGGAAATGCAGCGCAACGGCCGGCTCGTCATTTTGTTTCCGCGAATGGAGTTTTATGCGGCGCTGACGTTTATCGCCGCCTTGAACAAAGGAGCGAGCTATGAGCAGATTCCGGATGTGACGGTCATCTTTTTTACCGAAACGGATGTATTTGGAATGAATCTACCCAAATATACGTTAGGACGTAGTATACTGGAAACAGGAGAAGTGGTCGACACCCATTTAAAAATCGTTTGTGTCAATGGAGCTTATGAAAAAACGGACACTGCGCTGGGAAAACTGATCCACGATTTCCGGCAGTGCAATCCAAACCAGCTGTTTCATGATAATTTGCGGGATAAAATGCGACAAGTCAAATATGGAAAGGAGCGAAAAAGTATGATGACGTTTACCGATTCGGTGTGGGAAGAAGTCCGCGCGGAAATGCGGGTGGAATTGCGTGACGAAGTGAAGCGCGAAGTCAAAAATGAGATTCGTGACGAAATGAAGAGCGAGATTCGCGACGAAGTGAAAAGCGAAGTCAAGAACGAGATTCGCGACGAAGTGAAAAGCGAAGTCAAGAACGAGATTCGCGACGAAATTTCTCAAGCTGTAAAAATTCAGCTCGCTCAAAAAATGCTTGCGCGCAACCTTCCCATTGCGGAAATTGCCGAGGATACCGAGCTTTCCATCGAGCAAGTGCGCGCGCTCCAGCAAAATCTATAGATCCAAACAAAACGCCCTGTGCCTACGATTCAGGGCGTTTCTTTTTGGAGAAAGGAAGTAAAGTCATCAAATTCTTTCAAAAACATCCAATTTTCGATTGTGTTATTCAACATCATTCAGTCAATGCCTGTAAAAAGCACTCTTTACCAAAAAATAAAAACCGACGAATATGGCAAGTTTTTAGAATTTTCAAAAATTTTAAAAAATAATGTCCGGTTTTCCCTCGTTTTGTCGTATATAAAGGTATGAAGGATTTACTAATTTATAACTTCGTTCATTGGGAAGGAGGGAAAAACGATGCCACAAACAACAAGATTTGAAAACGAGAAAGGAGAAGCAAAAAATGGCGTATCCGTTTGGACCATCGCAAAAACGCGATTCTTCTCCCGATGCTGTGCTACAATGTAAGCACAAAGACACGTCTTTGGCGCAAGCTTTGCACGACACGTCGATGCAGTCCCAATACGACGCGGCGTGCAAACGGCTGTTGTCCGAAAAAATCGTCCTCGCCTGGATTTTGAAGGAATGCGTTCCCGAATACCGGGAAGAAACGATTGACGACATTATGAACAAGTATATCGAAGGGACGCCGGAAGTGTCCTCGGTGCCGGTGCAAGGATCGCGCATCCAGGGAGGCAATACCGAGGATACGGATCTACACGAAGGAACGATTCGCTACGACATCTTCTTTCGGGCCCTGCTTCCC